>JAHFUJ010000030.1:0-11456 GCA_023265105.1 Acidobacteriota bacterium | reverse complement strand
TGCGGATCTCGCCGTCGGCACCTCGGCCGGTCAGATCAAGACCGGTTCGGCCAGCCGCACCGATCGGATCTGCAAGTACAACCAGTTGCTGCGCATCGAAGAGGAGCTTGGGGCGGACGCGACGTTTGCGGGAAGAAGCGCGATTCGCACGATCAGTACGTAGTGTCCGCCTTCAGGCGGACCGTCGTACGTAGTGTCCGGCTTTAGCCGGACCGTTGACATGCATAAACTCGTCTTGCTGCGCCACGGCGAAAGTACTTGGAACAAGGAGAACCGGTTCACCGGCTGGACCGATGTCGACCTGACCGCTCGCGGTGTCGACGAAGCGCGCGAAGCCGGGCGATTGCTGAAGGAAGGCGGCTACGTTTTCGACGTCGCGTACACGTCGGTCCTGAAGCGCGCAATCCGGACGCTCTGGATCGCGCTCGACGTCCTGGATCTGATGTGGATTCCGGTGACGAACAACTGGCGTCTCAACGAACGCCACTACGGCGCGCTGCAGGGGCTCAACAAAGCCGAGACCGCGGCCAAGCACGGCGAGGCGCAGACCAAGATCTGGCGGCGAAGCTACGACATCCCGCCGCCGGCGCTTGCGCGCGACGATCCGCGTCACCCCTCACACGATCCGCGATACGCAAGCCTCGAGGCGGGCGAGCTCCCGCTCACCGAGTCGCTCAAGGACACCGTTGCGCGGTTCCTGCCCTACTGGCACGACACGATCGCGCCGACCATCCGCGCCGGCAAGCGCGTGCTCATCGCCGCACACGGCAACAGCCTCCGCGCCCTGATGAAGTATCTCGACAACATCCCTGAATCGGAGATCGTCGAGCTCAATATTCCGACCGGGATCCCGCTGGTCTACGAGCTGGGCGACGACCTCAAGCCGATTCGCCACTACTATCTCGGGGATCCCGCAGCCGCGGCGGCCGCCGCGGCTCGCGTGGCGGCGCAAGCGAGGATTGGATGACAGAGGATTGGATAACAGGTAGGAGTCAGAAGTCAGTAGAATTCCGCACGGCGAACCGGCTGTCGCAGTTCTTCTGAATGATGAATGCTGACTACTGACTACTGACTACTGGTCAGCTCATGGCCGCGGCGTACACCGGCTCGGCATCCTCGTTCACGGCGGCCAGGCCACAGGCGGTTTCTTCTTTGGAAATCAATGGAACGCTGCAGGACATCGCGCCGGATGGCAAGAGCTTCGCGGTGATTGCGGCCGGCGGAGCGGGTGGCGCAAATCGCAACCCGCTCGAGGTGACGTTCGTGCTGAACTTCTTCGACGAGATCCGCCGCCACGTGGCGCCGGGCCGATAGCCCGTTACGTTCTCACCATTGACGACGTCGGTGCGCCCGACGCGCGCCATCCATCGTCCAGGAATACACAGGCCGCCTCCACAGACGATGTATAATGCGATGTAGGTTGGAAGATTCCACGTGGCGACCATGATCCGCAAACAAATCTACATCGAGGAACGCCAAGACCGTACGTTGAAGCGCCGCGCAAGAGCGCGCGGCGTCACCGAGGCGGAAATCATCCGCGACGCGTTGGACGAAGTCGACGCCAGTACCGGGGGACGCGGCAGGCGCGCGCGACTCGACCCGGCAGCCGCCCGCAAAGCCGTGGCGTTCATGCGGGGGCTCGCGGCGCGGCGGTCCAAAGGACCGGCCGGTCGGCGCTGGACGCGCGACTCGCTGTACGACGATCGGCTCGCTCGATGGACGAAGTCCTGATCGACACCAACGTGCTCGTCTACGCCCACCAGCCGGCCGAGGCCGCCAAGTACGCCCAAGCGGTTCGCGCCGTCGAGGCGCTGACCGAGTCCGGCCGCGGTCGCTTCAGCGCGCAGGTCCTCGGGGAGTTCGTCAGCGCCACCACGCGAGGGCCGCGACCGATCCTGTCGGTTGCTGACGCGCTCGCGCAGGCCGAGCGGCTCGCGGAAGCACTGCCCGTGCTCGACGTGAACCGACTCGTCGTGCTCGAAGCCATCCGTGGTGTCCGCGAGCACCGACTGAGTTACTACGACGCCCAGATTTGGGCCACCGCTCGACTCAACCAGGTGCCCGCGATTTTTTCGGAGGACTTCGCCGCCGGGAGCCGGTTAGAGGGCGTGGAGTTCGTGAACCCCTTCGTCTCGGGTTTCGATCTCGAACGCTGGACGTGAGCGGCATCATTCGGATCTGTTTTCTCCACACATGTCGCTCGCGAACCGTCTGCTCTCGATGCGGACGGCCCCGCGCGATCGTGCACGTCGACCCGAGACGTCCTCCTCTAGAGACGGAAGAGCCGCATCGCGTTCCCTTTCAGGATGCGGTCGCGATCGACCGCCGGAAGCTTGAACTGATCGACGACGGCGCTGGGGTACTCGATGTCCCGGGCGTTGAAGCTGTCGGTGCCGACCACGATGCGGTCCGATCCCAACAGACTCAGCAGGAAGCGCAACCCCTCCGGGTGATAGGTGAGATAGTCGACATGGAACCGCCGCAGGTACGTCTTGAACGGGTGCTGCAGTTGCGTTCGATTGTTGCCGGCTCCCATGTGATCCCTGAAATGCTCGAGCCGTCCCGCGACATAAGGGAACGCGCCACCGGCGTGCGGCAAGACGATGTCAAGCTTCGGAAATTTGTCCAGCGTACCGGTGCTGATGAATTTGGCCCCCAGCACGGCATGGGCGAACGTGTTATCGAGTCCGGCCTCCGCCGGCCTTCTTCCAAACAGGTCCGAGTTCAGATTGTGAAAGAGAATGGGATATCCCAGTGCCTCGATTCGGGCCAGGAGGGGCGCAAACTCCGGCTGGAACAAGTAGTCGCGATTGTCAATCGAGTCCGGCAGATGAACGGCTCGCAAGCCCGGCTTTCCGGCGGCGCGGTTCAGTTCCGTCAAGGCCATGCCGGCGTCGCGAATGGGCAGCTCGATCGAGGCGAGAAAGCGATCGGGAAACGCGGTATGGGCCTCGACGCCGGCATCGTTGATGATTTGCGCGAGGCGCACCCCTTCCTCGGGCGTGACGATCTGCCAGGGCATCCCGCCGTTCAGCGTCAGGACGTGCATTTGAACACCGTGCTCGTCCATCCACTTCTTCCGCGCGTCCACGTCGAGCTCGAGTGGAAAGGGATTGCCGATGGGCTTCCCAAGATCGGCCATGGCCTTCTGATAGGCCGGCGGCACCCAATGGGCATGAAGATCGATGGCGACAGGCCGATTCGCTTTCGGGCTGGAGGGCCGTGCGTCCCACCATGGCTGCATCGGCGTCTCCGCCGCGGCGGCGGCGACCGGCCGCATGGCGGCCGCGGCGCCCAAGCCTGCGCCGGCACTCGCCTTGATGAACGCTCTTCGTCCCAGTGTGGATGGCCGCGACGGCTTTTGTGAATCCTTCATGATCGTCCTCCCATCGTCATCAGCACTATCTTCCGAGAGTCATCCCGCCTTGGAGGGGGATAGTAGCACGTTGCGGCGCGACCGACGCCGCGGGGCATCGGGACGATAGCCCGTTCGGATCGTCCGATACACGCCTCGGGCGCTCGTCAGGCGGCGCGCGCTAAAATGCGATATTGAGCCATGTGCGCGTCCATCTTTGAAGAGTCAGACGCCGCGGTGACAAAGGTTGTGCCGCTGACGGTCGAACAATACCACCGGATGATTGAAGCCGCCATTTTACCCGAGGGTGAGCCGATCGAGCTCATCGACGGGTTCCTCGTGCGAAAAGATCGCAGTGCCATTGGAGCCGACCCGGCGACTGTCGGACACGCGCACAGGTTAGTCGTCACCCGAATCCTGAACCTGGCGGCGCGGCTCCACCCCTTCAACTGTCATGTCTATTCTCAGAACCCGATTACCTTGCCGCCCAGGCGGGAGCCCGAACCCGATGGGGCCATCGTGCGAGGCGTTCCCGAAGACTACCGCGATCATCATCCCGGCGCGGCTGACGTGTCGTGTGTGATCGAAGTAGCCGAGACGTCCTTGTCCTACGATCGAACGACGAAGCAGCGCGTCTACGCGGAAGCGGGGATTCCGCAGTACCTGCTCGTGAATATTCCGGAGCGCCAGATCGAGGTCTACGAGCAGCCTTCACCACGCGAAGGCCGCTACCTGAAACGCGTCATTGTCAGGTCCGCGCAGCAAATTCGAGTGGCCCTCGGCCTGGAACGGTACCTGGACGTCTCCGCCGACGACTTGCTGCCGTAAGGACGCCCTCAGCCATAATCCTCGCGTTCTTCCCTTACCTGCATTGTCTGGTCGCCGGACGGCCGGTTCCTGCTCTATATGGATACCGACCCCAAGACGGGGCGCGATTTGTGGGTGCTGCCGATGACAGGCGATCGGAAGCCAACCGTCTTCGTGAACACGAGCTACGGCGAGTGGAACGGCCAGTTCTCATCGGATGGACGCTGGGTGGCCTATCAGTCGAATGAGTCGGGGCGGAACGAAGTGTACGTACGGCCGTTTGCGACCGCATCGGCAACCCCAGGCGGTCAGTGGCAAGTCTCGACCAACGGCGGCATCATGCCACGGTGGCGACGGGACGGCCGTGAGTTGTACTACGTGGCGGGAGACGCAAAGTTGATGGCCGCGCCCGTCCAAGCATCGGGCACCGGCTTTCAGGCGGGCACGTCTGTTCCCTTGTTCCAGACACAGATCGTCGGCGGCCTCACCACCACGTCCAGGACGGGATATGTCGCGGCGGCCGATGGCCGGTTTCTGATCTTCAACGCCACCGGTAATCAGTCGACACCTCCAATCACGCTCGTCGTCAACTGGACGGCGGGGTTGAAGAAGTAGTCAGCAATCAGTAGTCAGTAGTCAGAGGGACCGAGAAAAAGAAAAGGCCGGCGCGCCTAAGCGAACCGGCCCTCTCATCGTCCTTCTAACTACTGAATGCTGACTACTGACTTCTGACTTTCTACTCCACCGACTCCGCCGTCTCGTCCGCCGCGATGCGCAGCGAGCGAAGGAACCGGCGATCGTTCGCCGTCACCTCGAACGAGCGGCGCGGCTGGACTTCACGTGCGGGGCGGGCCGGCGCCGCCGCGACCTTGGCCGGCACGGTAGTCTGCGAGCGATTCACGAAACCCACCACGGCCTCGAGCGTCACCTTCATCTCGAACCCCGCCGCGCGCGCCTTCTCGCGGCACGCTTCCACTTGGGGATTTTCCGCGACCGCGGCGGCAATCGCGTCGGCCAGCTCTCGCGCGAACCGGTTGACGACGTCGTCCATCTCGTTCCTCCCTACGCCGCCGGGCCGGGTTTCCGGGGCGCTTCCCGATCCGAACCTGCCTGCACCAGAGCGGTGAGCAGGGACCGGGCGCTAGGCGTGCTCATGTGTGTCGGAAATGCCTTGTAGGTAAGGCCAGTCTAAGCCCGAGTCGCCAAGCTGTCAAGGACTTACGGCGACTTCGGCGACCTGTTCGGTCGGAGTCGCGGTACAATGCGAACGACCCGCGCTCTCGATGACCGCGTACTTTCGCCCTTGACGGTCTCCCCTTTATGACCGATAACTTGAATGTGTCTGTGAGGCATATCGTCCTGAGCGTTCTATTTTTCCGTGAGCCAGACGATCCTGATACTTGGGTCGCTCAGGCTTTGGAGCGCGATATTGCCGCCCACGGCAAGAGTATTGCGCAAGCCAAACTTGCCTTTGAACGAACCGTAGCGGGCTATCTTCGTCTCGCTGTCAAACATCATAAAGAACCTCTAGCCATGTTGAAGCCGGCTCCAGAGCCGTTCTGGTCGGCGTGGGAAAGAGCGACAGGTAAGAAAACCCTTGAACTTCCGCCGGCCGACGCCACGACCCCTGCCGCGTACGTCATTCAGGCCATTACCAACGAGTCGATTTCGGCTATCCAGTAAGAGCCCTGGGTGCAGCCGTTCCCGCTGCTGACACTAGAAGCCTTCCGCAGCGCGCTCGAACAGCACGGGTGTCGGTGGAGTCAGCTTGCTGAAGAGTGGGAAGGCATCCTCTATGCGATAGAACGCGGCACCGGCGATGAATAGATTTGCGGTCATTCACATCTGGGATGCCTCGTTGCCCGTTCCCCTAGATGTAATTCGGTCGGTTTGTGCCGCGCTGGATCTTGATCCAGGCATTTTCGAGAAGAAGCACTGACGAACCCCGCTCTCTGCTGCCCAAACCCGACTCTTCCCGCCGACGTGTTCGGTCGGAGTCGCGGTACAATCTGATGGTTGCCGGGTCCAAAGGACCCGGCCTACGTAGCTTGATGAGGATCCGGCCTACGTACTTGCATGAGGACCCGGCCTGCACCTACAGCGATGCAACCCGGCCTACACCGATGAGACTCGGCCTACGCCGATGAGCGCAGAAACGATTTCAACCGGCGGCGTGCGCACGCCAGACGATCTCGCCGGCTGGGATCCCGCATCCGAGCTTGGATTTCCGGGCGAGTTCCCCTTCACGCGCGGCATCCACCCGACGATGTACCGCGGCCGGCTCTGGACAATGCGGCAGTATGCCGGATTCGGCACGGCTGCCGAGTCCAACGCGCGGTATCGGTATCTGCTGGCGCAAGGGGTGAGCGGGCTGAGCGTCGCGTTCGATTTGCCGACGCAGATGGGATACGACTCCGACCATGCGCTCGCGGCAGGCGAGGTCGGGAGGGTCGGCGTCGCGATCGATTCGATCGAGGACATGGCGGCGCTCTTCGACGAGATCCCGCTCGACCGGGTGTCCACGTCGATGACCATCAACGCGACGGCCATCATCCTGCTCGCCATGTACATCGCCGTCGCGCGTCGGCAGGGCGTCGCCCTGTCGAAGTTATCTGGTACCGTTCAAAACGACATCCTCAAGGAGTACGTTGCGCGCGGCACGTACATCTATCCCCCGCGTCCGGCGCTGAGAATCGTCACCGACATTTTCGCGTTCTGCGAGCGCGAGCTTCCCCACTGGAACACGATTTCCATCAGCGGCTATCACATCCGCGAGGCGGGCTCGACGGCCGTGCAGGAAGTGGCATTCACCTTCGCGCACGCGATCGCCTACGTGCAGGCGGCGATCGACGCCGGCCTCGACGTCAATCGGGTCGGCGAGCGCGTGTCATTTTTCTTCAACGCGCACAACGATTTTCTCGAGGAGATCGCGAAGTTCCGCGCGGCCCGCCGCTTGTGGGCGTGCCTGATGCGCGATCGGTTCCACGCGACCAACCTGCGCGCGCAACAGCTGCGCTTCCACGCCCAGACGGCCGGCAGCACGCTCACCTGGCAGCAGCCCGACAACAACATCGTGCGTGTCGCGCTGCAGGCGCTGGCCGCCGTGCTCGGCGGCGCCCAGTCGCTGCACTGCAACGGCCGCGACGAAGCGCTGGCGCTGCCGACCGAGGAGTCGGCGCGCATCGCGCTACGCACGCAGCAGATCATCGCGTCGGAAAGCGGCGTGACGAACACGGTGGACCCGGTGGCGGGGTCGTACGCGATCGAGTCGCGCACCAACGAGATCGAGCGGGGCGCCGAGGATCTCCTCGCGCGGATCGAGCGCGCCGGCGGCACGCTCGCGGCCATTGAATCAGGCCTGATCCAGCGCGAGATTCAGGAGTCGGCCTACCGCGCGCAGCTCAGTGTCGACGCGGGCCAGTCGGTCGTCGTCGGGGTGAATCGGTATAGCGCCCGCGGCCCGCGCGAGGAGAGCGAGTCAGCGCCTGCGGCCCAGCGTGGGATCACACGCGAATTGGACGGCGACCGCCGCGGCGCGAGCAGGGGTGGGGCCCCACGCGCAGTGAGCGATATCTTCCGCGTCGATCCAGACGTCGAGCGGCGGCAGATCGATCGCGTCCGCGCCATTCGCGCCGGCAGAAGCGCCGAGAGGTGGCGGGCCGCGCTCGCGAAGGTGTCGGAGGCGGCCCAGGACGGGAGCAACCTCGTGCCGCCCATCCTCGCCGCCGTCGAGGCCCAGGCGACCGTCGGCGAGATCGCCGATGCGATGCGCGCGGTCTTCGGCGAACACAAAGAAACCACAACGATGTGAAGCACTCTGAACCCCGAACCCTGAACGGAACTTTAGAACCAAGCACCTAGAACCGTAGAACTCACTGATGTCAGATCCGTTGCTGTCCGTCCAGAACCTCACAACAATCTTCGACCTGCCGGCGGGCCCGGCGCCGGCGGTCGATGACGTGAGCTTCGAGATTCGGACGGGCGAGACGTTGGGCCTGGTGGGCGAATCGGGCAGCGGCAAGTCGGTGACCGCGCTGTCGATCATGCGGCTCGTGCAGCCACCGGGGCGCATCGCTCGAGGCAGCCTGCGCTTCAAAGGGCGCGAGTTGCTCGCGCTGCCTGAGTCTGAAATGCGAAAGGTCCGCGGCGCCGACATCGCGCTCATTTTTCAGGAGCCGATGACGGCGCTCAACCCGGTGTTCACCGTCGGCGATCAGATTGCGGAGACGCTCCTGGTCCACGATCGTGCGACGCGCCGCGACGCGAACGCCAAGGCGGTCGAGCTGCTCGACGCGGTCCGGATTCCCGATGCCGCCTCGCGCGTCAACGATTACCCGCACCAGTTGTCGGGCGGCATGCGGCAGCGCGTGCTCATCGCGATGGCGATTGCCTGCCGGCCCGCGCTCGTCATCGCCGACGAGCCGACCACGGCGCTCGACGTGACGATTCAGGCGCAGATCCTCGACTTGCTTCGCGAGATGAAATCGGCGTTCAATCTCTCGTTGCTGCTCATCACGCACGACCTCGGCGTCATCGCCGAAACCGCGGATCGCGTCGCCGTGATGTACGCCGGCCGCATCGTCGAGGAAGGGCCGGTGCGCGCGATCTTCGGCGAACCCAAGCATCCCTACACGCGCGGGCTGCTCGCCTCGATTCCCGGCGGCGTCCCCGGGCAGCGGCTGCGCGCCATCGAAGGCACGGTCCCGATGCTCGGCGCGCTGCCGCCGGGCTGCGCATTCAATCCACGCTGCCCCGATCGCTTCGAGCCGTGCACGTCGGCGCCGCCGCCAGAGTTCACGGTCGGCTCCGATCACGGCACGCGGTGTTATTTGTATGACACGGCCCGGCTGAAGCCGGATAATCGCCAATCTACGATCGCCAATCTACGATCGCCGATCGACGATCGGAAATCGTAGATTGTAGATAAAAATGGCGCTCGTTGAAGTGTCCCACCTCGTGAAGCACTTCGTCCGCGACGGCGGTCTCTTCCGGAAAGGCACGCTCGTCAAAGCGGTCGACGATGTGAGCTTTACGATCGAGGAGGGGGAAACCTTCGGGCTGGTCGGCGAATCGGGCAGCGGCAAGACGACGACGGGGCGCTGCATGCTGCGGCTCATCGAGCCGACTTCCGGTGAAGTGCGGATCCGCAGTGAGAACGTGCTGGCGTTTCCCCGCCGGCGTCTGCGCGACGCGCGTCGCGACATGCAGATTGTCTTTCAGGATCCGTACTCGTCGCTCAATCCGCGCATGCGCGCGCGGCAGATCGTCGAGGAGCCGCTCATCATCCACCGCCTGGGCGACCGGCTGGCGCGGCGCGAGCGAGTCGCCGAGCTCTTTCACCTTGTCGGTCTCGACGTCACCCACCTCGAGCGCTATCCCCATCAATTCAGCGGCGGCCAGCGGCAGCGCATCGGTCTGGCGCGCGCGCTCGCGCTCAATCCGTCGTTCGTCATCCTCGACGAGCCGGTGTCGGCGCTCGACGTGTCGGTGCAGGCGCAGGTCGTCAACCTGCTGACCGATCTGCAGCGGCAGCTGAAGCTCACCTACCTCTTCATCGCGCACGACCTCCGGCTTGTAGAGCACATCTGCGGCCGCGTGGCGGTGATGTATCTCGGCAAGCTGGTGGAGATGGGAGCCGCCGCGTCGCTCTTCGCCGCGCCGCAGCACGCCTATACGCGCGCGCTCCTCTCGGCGATCCCCATCCCCGATCCGGACGCGCCGCGAACACGGATCGTGCTCGATCCCGCCCTCGTCAATCGCGACGCGCCGCTGCGCGAGGTAGCGGCCGGCCACTGGGCCGCGATTTGAAGTCAAAAGGTTGAAGGCAAAAGGCAAAACTCGACGCGCGACAAGAACCCCACCACGGAGGTCACGGCACGGAAGGATAGAGGCCACCGAAAAACGAGGTTGACCTTCCCGTGTCCTCTCGTCTGTATTCCGTGTTCTCCGTGGTAGAGCCTTCCAGCAGCCTAAGCGGCGCGCCTCACGTCGTTCTCGACTTGGCCGTCGCGGAGGTGGATGGCGCGGTAGGCGAACGACGCGACATCGGCTTCGTGCGTGATGAGCAGGATGGTGTTGCCCGCCTTGTGCAGGCGCTCGAACAACGTCATGATCTCCTGGCCGGTTTTGGAATCGAGATTACCGGTGGGCTCGTCGGCGAGCAGGATGGACGGATTGTTGACGAGCGCGCGCGCAATCGCGACCCGCTGGCGCTGACCGCCCGAAAGCTCGTTGGGCCGGTGGCCCATGCGCGCGCCGAGCTCGACTTTCTCGAGCGCCTGCCTGGCGCGCTCCTGCCGGTCCTTCGCCGACACGCCCGCATAGACGAGCGGCAGCTCGACGTTGCGCAGCGCCGTCGCGCGCGGCAGCAGGTTGAACGTCTGAAAGACGAAGCCGATCTCCTCGTTTCGGATCCGGGCCAGCTCGTTGTCGTTCATCTGGCTCACCTGCTTGCCGTTCAGCAGGTAGGAGCCTTTGCTCGGCGTGTCGAGGCAGCCAATCAGATTCATCAGCGTCGACTTGCCGGAGCCGGAGGGACCCATGATCGCCACGTACTCGCCGCGCTCGATCGAAATCGTGACGCCGCGCAGCGCGTGGATCTCCTCGGAGCCCATGACGTAGGTCTTCCACAGATCGACGGTTTCAATCAGCGCCATGGGGTGAATTACGACATTAGGAATTAATTTAGACAGAGACGCACTGCCGGGGCGGCGAGTTCCAAAATCTAGGCTCCACTGCGAAGGCGCGCCAGCAGATTCTTGGCCACGGCGGGCGCGTCGGTCGGCACGTGCGCATCCCAGTTGCGCGCATCGACGGGAATCAGCGCGACCTTGGCACCGCGCGTCTTGCGGCGCTGCGCGGCGATCGCGTCGGCCAGCTCCCCCGGGGGCGCGATGGAGGACCCCATCAAGAACACACAGATCTCTTCCTTGGACGGCGCGCCCCATTTCACCGCCTGCGTCCACGCCTCGACGACCGCCGCGCCGTCGACGCGCGAGACGAACTGGACCAGCAGCCGCGGCCCTTTGCCGCGCCCGAACAGCTTGGCTTTCGGCACGCACGCGACGTCGAAGCCGCGCGCCTGCGACTCGTCGTAGTTGGCGTTCACGCCCACAAACGCCTGACGGAACCGCCCGATCGTCGCCTTCCTGATGAACTCGTCGCGGGTGGCGCGTTCCCGGGAGAATTGGTGGCCTTGGGGCGCCTCGCTCTCCGCCGTGGACGCCGCGGGCGGCGGTGCGGCGCTGGTTTCGGGGGCGCGCGGCTCGGGCGGAGGCGCCGCCGGCGGCGCGGC
>JAHFUJ010000252.1 GCA_023265105.1 Acidobacteriota bacterium | reverse complement strand
ATCCTGGAATGGTTTGCCGGTCACGGCAAGGAGCTTGGCATCTGCGTCCGCCAGGTCGAGGACGAGATTTCTGTGGCTAACATGTCCATCGGGGCCGGCCATATGGGAGTACGGAGCATGTGCGCGACCTCCGGCGGCGGACTGGCCCTGATGACTGAGGCCATCGGCATGGCCGGTATGATCGAAACGCCTGTCGTGGTTGTGAACGTGATGCGGGCGGGTCCCTCCACCGGCGTGCCGACGAAAACCGAACAGGCGGATCTGAACCAGGCCTTCGGCGCGAGCCAGGGCGACTTCCCGCGCATCGTCATCGCCCCGCTCAGCATGACCGACTGCTTTAACACGCCCGCGACGGCGTTCAACCTTGCCGAGCGCTATCAGTGCCCGGTGATCATTCTTGCCGACCTGCTCATGTGCGAGGACAACGAGACTGTCGATCCGGCGCTCCTCGACGTCGAATTCAAGATCGATCGCGGTGAGCTTATTACCGAGGCCAACGCGCAGTTTGGCGGCGAGCCGTATCTGCGTTACAAAGACACTCCCTCGGGCATCTCGCCGCGAGCCATCCCGGGGCTGCCCGGCCACCTCTACGTGTCGGGCACCGACGAGCACGACGAGGACGGAGTGCTGATCAGCGATGTGTTCACGGACCCGGTACGGCGCATGAAGATGGTGCACAAACGGGACCGGAAGATGAGCACGGTGCTCGATCACGTGCCCGCGCCGAAACTGGAAGGGCGAGCCGACGCCGAGGTGACGCTGGTCGGCTGGGGCTCCACGTGGGGCGTCCTCTCGGAGGCGGTCGAGCGCCTGAACCAGGAGGGCATCTCCGCCAACCACCTCCAGATCAAGCTTCTGATCCCCTTCCATGTGAAGGAAGTCACCGACACCCTCGGCAAGAGCAAGAGGATCATCATCGTCGAGAACAACTTCAGCGGCCAGTTCGCTCGCCACCTGCGGGCCGAGACCGGAGTCGTCGCTCAAGGCCACATCCGCAAGTACGATGGTGAGCCATTCGAGCCGAAGCACATCGTGGCTGGTGTCAAGGAGATCCTGGCCGGCAAGGATCTGGTTCAGGTGCTTTCGACGGAAGCCGGGTGGCGGACAGACCACCCCACGGGCACGAGCGGGGACTGGGCGGGACGGCTCGTTGGTTCGGCGGTGGGGAGAAGCGCATAGCCGTTTAGGCGAACAGCAAAAAGCCGAGCGAGCGGCGCGGGGCAACGAGGTCGCGCAAGCGAGCGAGGGGGGCGAGGAGCCCCCGCGAGTGAACATTGAGGAGTCATCACATATGGCAACCGTCATCGCTCCAAAGAAACTTGAAATGAAAGACTTCAAGCCTGAAGTCGCGCCCGACTGGTGTGCGGGGTGCGGCGACTTCGGTGTCTTGAACGCGTTGTTCCAGGCCTGTGCCGAGATCGATCTCCCGCCGCGCGAGATGCTCGTGGTGTCCGGCATCGGCTGCTCGTCGAACCTGCCGGGTTTCATCCGCGCGTATGGCGTGCACAGCCTGCACGGCCGGGCTCTCCCCTTCGCCACCGGCGCCAAGCTGGCCAACCACGCGATGACCGTGATCGCGACAGGCGGTGACGGCGACGGGTACGGCATCGGCCTGAATCATTTCATCCAGGCGATGCGCCGCAACATCGACGTGACGTACATCGTCATGAACAACGAGATCTACGGCCTGACGACCGGCCAGGTCTCGCCCACCAGCGAGACGGGCATGAAGACGAAGACGACGCCCCACGGGAATCTGGAGGGGATGCTGAACCCGATGGCCCTCGCGCTGGCCAGCGGCTGCGGCTACATCGCTCGGGGATTCAGCGGCCAGCCCAAGCACCTGATGAAACTGTACGTGGACGGCATCCGGCATCCCGGCTTTGCGCTGATTGACGTGTTCAGCCCGTGCGTGACCTTCAACAAGGTGCAAACCTACGACTGGTTCCGCAAACGCGTCTACAAGCTGGAGGAGACCGACCACGATCCGGCGAACTTTCATGGCGCGATGGACAAGGCCCTCGAGTGGGGCGAGAAGATTCCGATCGGGCTCCTCTATCGCAATCCGAACCCGCCGCCGAGCCTCCACCCGCAAGACCCCGGGCTCCAGTCCGGTGTACTGGTCCACCAGCCTCTGGGCATGAGCGCCCAACAGCGGTGGAAATGCATTGAGGAGTTCATGTAGCTGGCTCCAGCGCCATCTCCGGCGTGGCCGCCGTAGCGTGAAGTTGCCGCCTTTCCGGCAGTCGGGTAGAATATTTGCAATCTGGCGTTACAGACAGCCCTTGCTGACACCTCGCTTTAGAGGTGTTCCCCTGGCGGAGCGAAGAGCGCTCATGAAAAACAAGCCTCTCTATCCTGGAATCCGTGTGACCGCCAACGGGAACCAACTGGTTTCCTACCACACCGAGACCCGCATAGCCGACGCCGGCGTCTTTTATCCGATCACGCCGTCGACCGAGGGCGGCGAGCTGTACCAACAGGCGTTCGCTGAAGGCAAGCTCAACGTCTTTGGTCACAACACGATCGCCGTTGAAGCCGAGGGGGAGCACGCCGCGCAGGGCGGGGCGATCGCGCACTCCGTGTGCGGGAAACGGGTCGTCAATTACACCTCCGGCCAGGGGGTGGTGTACGGCGTCGAGCAGTATTACCACGCTCCCGGCAAGTGCTCCACGATGGTCCTGGAGGTTGCCGCCCGCGCCCTGACCAAACACGCCTTGAACGTGCACTGCGGGCACGACGACGTCTACGGCGCCCTCGACACGGGCTGGATCATCGTGTTCGGCAAAGACGCCCAGCAGGCCGCCGACCAGGCACTCATCTTGCGCCGCGTGACCGAGCTCAGTCTCACCCCCGGGATGAACGTGATGGACGGTTTCCTCACGTCCCATCTCGAGCGGACGTTCTATAAGCACGAGTCGGAGCTGATTCGCCGGTACCTGGGCGCGCCGGAAGACATCATCGACTGTCCGACCGAGAGCCAACGCGTGCTCTTCGGTCCGACACGCCGCCGCGTGCCCAAGATGATCGACTTGACCAATCCCGTGCTGCTTGGCCCGGTCCAAAACCAAGAGCATTACATGCAGGGCGTCGTCGCCCGCCGGAACAACTTCGTCGAGCCGATTCTGGCGTTCTTCGAGGCGGCGTACGAGGACTTCGGAAAGCTGACGGGCCGGCACTACGGTCTCGTCAGCCAGTACAAGACCGACGATGCGGATACGGTGTTTGTGTCGCTGGGATCGGCCGCGGAGAACATCGAAGCGGCGGTCGACTACATGCGCGAACACTGGGGCGTGAAGGTCGGCTCGATCCACCCGAACGTCTTCCGTCCATTCCCGGACGCAGCCATCGTCAAGGCACTGACGGGGAAGAAGAACGTCATCATCCTCGAGCGCACCGACGAACCGTTGGCCGGCGACAACCCGATGGGGCGCGACATCCGGACGGCGCTGCACAAGGCGCTGCAGCGAGAGGAAGGGCTCCCAGCCATCACGGTCGACCAGATGCCGCGGCTGTTCGCCGGTGTGTACGGCCTCGGCTCTCGCGACTTCAGGCCCGAGCACACGCTCGGCGCCTACGAATTCGCCACGGGCAAGCGCACGCGCAAGGATGGCAAAGGCGCGGCCGACGGAGTGTCCTTCTTCGTGCTCGGAATCGATCACCCCTACGAAGTGAAGTCCGACGACACGCCGTCGCTCCTGCCTGAGGGATCCGTTGCGGTCCGTTTCCACTCCGTTGGCGGGTGGGGCGCGATCACGACCGGCAAGAATCTCGGCGCGATCATCGGCGACCTGAACGATTTGCTCTACGACCGCGACAAGATCGTCGACGAATTCGGGAATCCGAAGGAGATCATTCACGTCAGCGCGAACCCCAAGTACGGATCCGAAAAGAAGGGCGCACCGACCTCCTACTTCATGGTCGCCGCGCCGGAGCGGATCCGGGTGAACTGCGACCTGCGTCACGTCAACGTCGTCCTGTGCTGCGATCCCAAGGCGTTCACGCACTCCAACCCGCTCGACGGGATGTCGGAGGGCGGCTCGCTCGTGTGGGAGTCGGAGGAGGAAGGCGAACAGGCGTGGGAGCGGCTCCCCTTGTGGGCCCGCCAGCAGATCATTCAGAAGAAGATCCGCGTCTTCACGCTGCCCGGGTTCGAGATCGCCCGGAAGGCCACCGATCGCGCCGACCTTCAACTGCGCATGCAGGGCAACGCGTTTCTCGGCGCATTTTTCTCCGTGTCGCCGCTGCTCCAGGAATTTCGCATCCCCCAGGATCAGTTCCACGAGGTGGTGCACAAGCAGTACGTGAAGAAGTTCGGCCGATTGGGCGAGGGGGTCGTGAAGTCCAACATGGAGGTCATGACCCAGGGCTTCGAGCGCGTGCGGGAGATTCCCATCGGTGAGATCACCGCAGCCGATCGATCCAGCATGCGTGGAAAGGCGCTGCTGCCGCTCATGCCGCCCGAAGGCAATGGCGACAGTCATGGATGCGGCTGCCGATCGCACCCGATCCCCGAGGGCCAGGAGGAGCGGACGCCGCTCACGCGGATTGCGTCGTTCGACGCCGAGTTCCGCTCGAACTACGGATACAACCAGCCGGCCACGCCCTACGCGTCGCTCGGCATCATGGCGGCCGGGAGCGGCGACACGGCGTCCAAGTACGTGGCCCGGCGCGAAACGCCGCTCTACATCCCGGAAAACTGCACGCAGTGCATGGAGTGCATCGCGGTCTGCCCCGACACGGCGCTGCCCAACTGCTCGCAGGATATCGAGACGGTGCTGCGGACGGCGGTCACCAACTACGTGACCGATGCCGGCGAGCGCCAGAAGATGTTCCGCTCGCTCCCGGAGATCGAGAAGCGGACGCGCGAGCTCATGCGCGACGCGGTCGCGAAGAACGCCAAGACATCGTTCCAGGATCTCGTGCGCGAGGTCACCAACGTCGTCGACGGCTTCTCGCCCGAGGCGAAGGACCAGTTCTTCGCCGTCCTCGACAAGGTGCCGCTGGCCTACCAGAAGGCGAACGCGATTTTCGCGACGCCGGAGAAGAAGACGCCCGGCGGCGGCGGCGTCTTCTCGATCTTTGTGTCGGACCTCTGTAAAGGATGCGCCGCCTGCGTCACGGCGTGCGGCGACCACCAGGCCTTGCGGATGGTGCAGGAGACCGAAGAGGTCAACGCGGAGCACGAGACCGGTACCGCCTTCCTGGATCTGCTGCCCGATACCTCGCAGAAATACCTGGGCCTCTACAACGACACCCGGCCGCAGGACTCCAAAACCGCGACGCTGCGCAACATGCTGATGGTCCGCAGGAATTACGACGCGCTCGTGTCGGGAGACGGCGCGTGCGCAGGCTGCGGCGAGAAGAGCATCCTCAAGGCCATCACGTCGGTGACCGAAGCGTACATGCGGCCGCTCTTCCACGCGAAGGCCGATCGGTTCCGCGCGAAGTCCGATCGGTTGGAGCGAGAGGGCGTCCAGAAACTCGCGGCCCTGAAGGAGCACAACCCCGAGGAGTACGAGCTCTTCCGTCTGGCGGTCGCGCATCTGCTCATGGGGCTCGGCGGCGAAGACGAGAAGGATACCAAGGGGCGCATCGCCGAGCACGGCGCGATTTCAGACACAGACATCATCACTGCGATTACCGCCGTCATGCGGCAGGAAGCATTCAACCACAAGAACCTCCAGGCGATCGACGGGCGTCTGGCCAACGGCATGTCGGTGATGGCGATGGCGGCGCACACGGGCTGCAACACCGTGTACGGCTCGACGCCGTCGAACAACCCGCACCCGTATCCCTGGATGAATTCGCTCTTCCAGGACGGCGTCACGGTGGGCTGGCTGCTCGGCGAAAGCTTCATCGTCGACCACGGCCGCCGGTCGGTCGTTCCCGAGCGGCTCGCCGATGCGCTGCTGAACCGCGACAAGGACGTCATCAACCCGCGCGAGTACTATGAGTACGTCCACTTCAGCGACGCGGTGATGACCGACCAGGAAATCCTCGAGCTGCCGAAGGCCTGGGTGGTGGGCGGCGACGGCGGCATGGGCGACATCGGCTATCAGAACACGTCGAAAGTGGTGCTGCAGAACCGCCCGAACGTCAAGGCGGTGATGCTGGATACGCAGGTCTACTCGAACACGGGCGGCCAGAACTCGGACTCGACCCCGATGCTCGGCGGCAACGATATGAACGTGTTCGGCACCGCCACGCAGGGCAAGAACGTCGAGAAGAAGACGGTGGCCGAGACGTTCCTGGCGGGCCACGGATCGCCATTCGTCGCGCAGATCTCGATTGCCAACGCACCGAAGCTGTACAAGGCGATCCTCGACGGCATCGAGTACCGCGGCACCGCGTTCCTGCAGTGCTTCACGACCTGTCAGCCGGAGCACGGCGTGGCGGACGACATGGCGCTCACCCAGGCCCAACGCGTGCGCGACTCACGCGGGGCGCCGGAGTTTGTGTTCAACCCGAGGCTCGGCGAGACGTACCAGGAAGCGCTCGACGTCAAAGGCAATCCGTCGATCGACATGGATTGGTACGAGACGAAGCTGAAGGGCACCAACGATCCCTACCGCTACACCGTGGCCCACTGGTGCGCGACCGAAGCGCGGTTCCGGAACCACTTGAAGAAGATCAAGAAGGACGATGCGGCCAGGCTCATCCCGCTGGAGAACATGCTCGTCCGCCTCACTCAGCAGGACGTGGTCTACCGCCGCTATCTGGTGCCGGACCACCGCTCCTTCGTGCCCGACTTCGGCGTCTACATCAAGGTCCAAGGGTCGAACGGAGACGCCGAGTACCGGTCGCTCTCGCGTCAGCTCGTGCTGTTCTGCGTGGAACGCCGGAAGGCGTGGC
>JAHFUJ010000251.1 GCA_023265105.1 Acidobacteriota bacterium | reverse complement strand
CGCAGGTTCGAGTCCTGCCGGGCGCACCACTTCCCAAAGAATTCGCAGATTTCGTTCGCCAGAAAATGTGCAGGCGAATGCAAATCGAACAAAATGATCAGTGTCGCGAGTTTAGCGACGGGGTGACTGAATGACCTGGCCGGAGCCGGTCCTGCGCGCTAGTCTGTCCTCAGGCTAAAGGCCAGCCAATACGCCCAGAGCATCGTGGTCACGATCGCAACGCCGAGAGGGAACCAGACGGCGGTGAGTGCCAGAAGGGCATAGACCACTGACGCAAAGTAGCCATTTCGATGGCCGTCGCGCACGAGCACGGCGGACTGCTCATCCTTGGCCAATCCATTTCTCAGTGCCGCCCCAGTGACCAGAATCCAGCCAACCGCGTTAACGGCCGTCACAGAGTTGTAGATGACGACCGCCGGGGCGACGTGGTCAGTCAGCAGGTACTCGCCGACCAACCCGGTAGGAAACGGCATGAATACCACCGTCAGCAGCAGAAAACCGTTCGCGTAGACGAACGGCCCGGATGACTTGTTCACGAGTCTGAAGAATCGGTGATGATTGACCCAGGTGATGAGGATGATGGCAAAACTCAACACGAACGCGAAGATCGACGGCCCGAGATGCCTGAGGGCAAGCCACAACTGACGAGTGGTGCCAATCCCTTCCGACGTAGGGATCTTGATGTCGATGATCAGAAGCGTGAGCGCGATGGCAAAGACGCCATCGCAGAAAGTCTCGAGCCGTGTGTTGGAGTGCAGGTCTGCCATGTCGTTGTCGCCGTGTCAGTCTACGCGGTTGCCGATCCTGTTGCGATCTGCTCGACCGTCGCCCGATACCTCTCCCTCGCCCCGGCCGATCTCCTCCCGTCAGCCCGCCTTCTTGAACGTCGGTTCTCCGACTGGTCCATCTTGCGGCTCCAAGCTGTGCAGATACTCGTAGAGTGCCCCGATGTCTTCCGTCGTCATGCGCGCGAACGCTTCCCACGGCATTGGGGAACCGGCGTAGTGCCGCCCGCCCTTCTGAAAGCGCGCGATGAACGTTTCGCGGTCAGGGAACTTCATGAGCGCGCTGCCGGCCTTCGGCGTGATGTTCGGCGTTCTGAACCAGACGGTCTGATCCACGCCGGTGGTCGCCAACGGCTCCATCTCGAACCCGCCGGAAAAATCGGGACCGGTCGCGGTAAACGTGTTCGGATCGCGTGGCGTATGGCAGCCCGCGCAGTCCGCCACATAGCGGGCGAGATATTCGCCCCGCTCCTTCGTCACCCCCTGGGGCGGCGCGGTCTGCGGCGGGTTGATCGATTTGCGCGGCTTCGCGACGCCCACAAAGCTCTTGATCACCTTACCCATTAGCGTCCACTCGTTCGCCGGCACTACGTTCCTCACGGGCGGCTGCGCACGGAGATACGAGATGATCGCGACGAGATCGTCCTCGCTCATGTTGCCGAACGGCATCATCGGCTCGACGGTGGCGCGGCCATCGGGCAGCACGGCCCAGCGCATCATCCGAGCGATTTGCGCGTCGGAATAACGTCCGATCCCCGTCTCCGTGTCGGGCGTGAGGTTCTTCGAGTACACGGCGCCGAGCGGGCCCAGCGCAAGTCTGAGGCCTCCGCTCAGCGCGACTTGCACGCCCTCACTGAGCTTCTCCAGCGCGTCGAACGATCCGCTGTGGCATTCGACGCAGTGCGCCGGACCGTAAATGAGGTACTCGCCCCGTGCCAGCACGGTCGGGTCCGAGCTGATGCGGACTTCAGGCAGCGGCGCGTCGTACGTCCGATCCCACGTTCGCGCGACGTACACAGCGAGGCCAGCGAGCGCCAGCACGACGACCGTCGCCAGGATTCCCGCCGTCCAGACCAAACGCCTGACCATCGTTGCCCTCCCGGCAAAATGAATCGGGGAAATATATCAGAGGAAGCCGTCCCCGAAAGGTCTATTCCGGTCACATAGGTGAAGTCTATTCGGAAGACATCGGTAACACTTTACGGGGCGGGTTGTACTGGAACACTGGCAAGGTCTGCGCAATACTGTAGGATACGGTCGACGGGTGGTACGACCCGGGACACGAAAACCTTCGAACATCGCACGTCGGAGGTTGGTGTATAAGGATGGTCGGAATCAAGGAGGGGATCAGATGAAGCGGTTCGCACTGTTCGCAGTGGGACTTGGCGTCCTCGTCGCGGGTATTGTGTTGCAGCCAGGCACGGCTCAGGGCCAGGTGGGGAAGAGCAGCGGCTTCCGGCTGACCCTCGTCGGGATTGCCGCCAGCGATTTTCCGAAGTCGCAGGCGTTCTACGAGCGCGTCATGGGATTTCCGGTCGCCTTCAAGTTCTCGAGCCCGGACGGCGCCCGAACGAACCTGTTTTTTCAGATGGGCCGCGATTCGTTCATCGAAATGCAGGCGGCGACCGGAGATGTGCGACCCGGCCTTACCCACGCTCATTTCGTCGTCGACGATCTGACCGCCACGATCGCAAGGCTGCGCCAGGCGGGCTTGCAGCCACCGCCGCGGAACAGCCGGCCGGCGAACGCCCTCTCCGAGCCTGGCTACTCTCAAAACATCTTCGTGAAGAATGCCAACGTCTACGATCCGGACGGCATCAGATTGGAGCTGAACGAGCTCGGTCCCGAGTCACTGATGAAGAAGGCGGCGGACTCGTGGACTGCCGCTCAGGATGCCAAGGGCTTGAACCTGAACGTGGTCGGCGTCGGCGCGAGCGACCTGCCGCCATCGGCGGCGTTCTATCAGAATCTCCTGGGGTTTCGAGCCGGATTCACGTTTGGCGGCCCAGATCCTCAGCGAATCAGTTACTACCTTCAGCCTAGCCGCGACACCTTCGTCGAGCTGCAGCATGTAGCAGCGAATGCCACTCCAGGACTGTCGCACTTCCATCTGCTGACCCGCGACCTCGACGGCACGATCGCTCGGCTGAAGCAAGCCGGCCTCCTAGCGGCGGCTGGTAACGCGCCCGGTACCATGGGCCAAGCGGTGGGGGTTTCCCCAGGCGCCAAAACGAAGAACATCAACGTGTACGACCCGGATGGCGTTCGAATCGAGCTGAATGAGTACGGTCCAGAGTCGCTGCCAAAGAAGGCTGTGGATGCGTGGCAGTAAATGGTTGGAACGTGGCGCTCGCGGGAGGAAACTGAAATGAGATGTCGATTTGTTATATGCGCAATGGCTGTCTTCATCTCGTGTGTAGCGGCGCCGCACCTAGCAGGCCAAGCGCCGTCTTCAACGGCGAAAAAGAAGGTCTGGACTCCACCGCGCACCCCCGACGGCCAGCCGGACTTCCAGGGATCCTGGGCCACCGCCACGCTCACACCGGTGCAGCGCCCGGCGGAGTTCGCCGGCAAGGAATTTTTGACCGAACAGGAAGCCGCGGAGTACCAGAGGCGAACGCTCGAACAGGTTAACAAAGATCGCCGGGATGGCGGCGCCGAGGCG
Organism: Acidobacteriota bacterium; assembly: GCA_023265105.1. Taxonomy (GTDB): domain Bacteria; phylum Acidobacteriota; class Vicinamibacteria; order Vicinamibacterales; family CAVVIG01; genus JAHFUJ01. The sequence continues at coordinate 3,415 of JAHFUJ010000251.1, read as the reverse complement.
GATCTTCAGCGGGAGTACAACGAGGTTTGGCGAGACCAGGGAACCCCAGTGGTCGCGAGCAGGCGCACGTCGCTCATCGTGGATCCGCCGGACGGAAGACTCCCGGCGTTTACCGCCGAGGCGCGCAAGAAACAGGCCGCCAGGGCGGAGGCGGGGCCTGTGCCAAACGGCCCAGAGGACTTCCCATTAAAGGCGCGCTGCATCTCACGCGATCTCCCGATGATTCCCACACCCAACAACAATTTTTTGCTAATTGTTCAAGGTCCAGGATACGTCGCGATTTCCCAGGAGATGATACACGAGGTTCGGCTCATTCCTCTGGACGGTCGGTCGCATCTCGATCCCAAGATCCGCGGCTACATGGGGGACTCGCGCGGTCGTTGGGAGGGCAATACGCTGGTGATCGATACGACGAATTTCATCGGCAAGGGCAACGTCTATGGCGCCGATGAAGGCCTGCATCTGACGGAACGCCTGACTCGCACAGACCCCGACACGATCCTGTATGAGTTTACCGTCGACGATCCCACGGCGTTTACCAAGCCTTGGAGCGGAGAGCTTCCCATCAGAAAGAGTCAGCAAGAGGTCTTTGAGTACGCGTGCCACGAGGGTAACTACGCGATGACGAACACGCTCGCGGGGGCGCGCGCTGCAGAGAAGAGAGCCGCTGGGCAAGAGGCAGAAGAGGGTCGGAAGTGAGACGCGGGGGCCTTGTCACACGACTCGTAGTCGGCTACCGTGACACTGGCCATCGGCTCACTGGCCCAGGAGGATTCGCGATGCGCGTTCTATGTCTCGTCGCTTTGGTCAGCGCCCTGGCCGTCACCATGGTGGTCCCCTCCGCGGCAGGCCAGTCAGGCAAGTGGACGCCTCCACACACGCCCGACGGCAAGCCCGACATCCAAGGCACGTTCACGTTCCGTACGATTACGCCACTGCAGCGGCCCGAGGCCCTCACCGGCAAGGACGTCCTGACGGCTGAGGAGGCAGCCGCGTTCGAGGCCAGCGAGAACCTACGCCAGAACCGCGATCTGTTCACTCCGGAGAAGGCTGCGCCCAGCCTCGGGTATCTCCCGATAGCGCAGGGCGGCGTGCTCTCCTACAACGAGTTCTGGTATGAGCGCGGCAACCAGATGACCGCAGACAAGCGCACGTCGCTCATCGTCGATCCCCCAGACGGTCGCATCCCGTTCACGGCGGTCACGGCGGCCACGCGCGCGCGCAATGCCGCGCTGAACGCCTCGAGGGACTCCGGGTTCGTCGACTCTTACGAGGACCTCAGCCTGGAGAACCGCTGTATTCTCGGCTTCAACTCCGGGCCGCCGATGATTTCGGGCGCCTACAACAACAACCTGCAGATTGCCCAATCGCCAGGCTACGTCGTCATTGTGAACGAAATGATCCACAACCCACGGATCATCCCGACCGACGGTCGGCCTCACGGCACGCTCCCCCAATGGACCGGCGACTCGCGCGGCCGCTGGGAGGGCGAGACGCTCGTGGTCGACACGATCAACTTCAAGCGTGAGACCAGCCTTCCCGGCTCGACCGCCAACACACACGTGGTGGAACGCTTCACGCGGGTGGACCCCAAGACGATCCGGTACGAGTTCACCGTCACGGACCCGACGGCCTACACGCGACCCTGGACCGCGGTGGAGCCGCTGCGGGCGATCGACGAGTTCCTGTATGAGTACGCGTGCCACGAGGGGAACTACGGCATTAGGGGCATCCTCGCGGGCGCGCGCGCCAAGGACAAAGAGGCAGCCGCGAAGTAGTGAGAGCCGGGGGGCCGACCCGGCGACGGACAGACGCCGATGCCACCGAAGCAGCGTCGCCGGCGTGATGATGAAGGACCGCCAGTGTGCCCGCGACAGGACTCGGCTGGCCGTCGCGAGGAAGAGCCGGTCGGTCCACGTCATCGCTGGACGGCGGGTTCGTCGCCGGAGGATGGCGAGTTGGTGCCGCGGCACGACGATTTGCAGGTCCTTGCACTCGTTCGACCGAAAGCGCAGGACCGCGAGCTGCAGGATCCTCCGAAGCACCACGTAACACAGCGAGAGGAACACGAAGCCTCCAGCGTAGCCAGGGCGATCGCTACAACATGTCCCCGCAGCTGCAGGCTGCCATTTACCGCAAGAGCGTCTTTTATGACGTATTTATTTCGACAGTGATGTTCTCCTTCAATATCTCAGAAAAGACAGATACAAAGTCGTCATCAATGCGCGCCGGAACAGTTGGCCAGGTGCTTGGCTGCCAAGGAAGAAAACCGGTGTTCTGATAAAGGTGATCTATACGTCATCAAACGCCTCAACGCGGATCGTCGGTCTTTATGAGCGGCTCGGATTCGATCTTCGGTTTTTGCAGGCGCCCCCGCTTGATCAGTTGCACCGGCGATCGCACGCCGGCAAAGGAAGTCCTCGCGCTCAAGAACTTCTGAACCATCATCGTCTGAACGCTTCAGCGAGAGTTCGTGCCAGCCAGCGGGAGCAGCCGCACGCGAGTGCGAAACGAGAGCCGATTGCCGTTGTCGTCGACACCCTGGACGATGTCCTCCATGAAGCCACTGGGCGCACCCCCGAGATTCGTGCAGTCCTCCTCCTTGAACTCGGATCCTGGTGCGAAATAGTAGTCGTACTGGTAGATCTCCGTGTCGTACAGCCCGGCATCGGTGTACAGGTTGACCATTTCCAGTTTGACGGTGAACCCGACGCCGTGCGTCTCTTTGTACACGGCTTCGAAGTCCCACGTTGGCAGGGCCGTCGGGCTTCCGCACGGCACGCGAGAAGCGGTCACCGGGTCCGGGCGGAACGCAATCGTCAAATTGGCGCTGCCGGGAAAAGCATTGGTCGCCTGCGGGGACACGTGAACTGTGGTCGTGGCGGCCGCTCCGCGGTACATGACACCCACTGTCACATCGCCGGGCCCATGAGCGGTGAGAATCCCCCTGCGGGCGATGGTGGCGACATTCGCGTTATCGGTGCTCCAGGTGTCGCCGAGGTGATAGATCGTGTTGCCGTTGGACATCGCGGCCGTCGCGTCGAAGAGCGCCGTCTCGCCCGTGAGCATTGCCGTGGGACCGGTGATCGTGATGGCCGTCGCGGTGGCGGTCGCATTGGAGGAAGTCGGGGTGGGGGATACAGGGGTCGCGCGAGAACCAGGGCCGCCGCACGCCGCAAGCGCGGCACAGATGACCGGCACGGCGAGTGATCGTTCCATAGCGCCCTCCCAGGTCAATTCAACTTACCCGACATTTCCGATTTGGCCGCCCGAGATTGGGTAGCATCATACATCCGCGACCGGCGCGCGGGGTCAAATTCCGGCATTGTCAACTTGAGCCCACCCCGGGCACAGTAACCGGATGCCCGACGCCGCGGTTCGCCATCCCCGCTATCGGTTCCCACCCGTCATCATC
>JAHFUJ010000250.1:1716-6886 GCA_023265105.1 Acidobacteriota bacterium | reverse complement strand
GGGACCCCGGCATGGCCGCACGCGCTGACTCGAGCGCCAATCGCCACGACTTCGCCGACGACGATGGTGCCGGGGCCGTCGGCGTTGATCTCGACGCGGTCCGACGCCAGATCGTCCAGCGTGCCGCGCCACACCTGCTGCTCCGGCATCGAGGCGTCGACGATCAGGGCGGCCGGCGTCGCGCGCCTCCAGCCCTGGTCGATGAGCCGCGACGCCAGCGCGGCGCTTCGGCCGACGCCCATCAGCACAACAAGCGTCGTCCCGCCGGGATCGAGTCCTGCGATCGCGGACGCGAACGCCTGCTCGTCATGTCCGCTCACGACCACAAAGGCGGAGGCGAGGCCGCGATGCGTGAGGGGGATGCCGGCGAGCGCGGGAGCCGCCACGGCGCTCGTCACCCCCGGCACGATGTCGAACGACACGCCAGCGGCGCGAAGCGCGAGCGCCTCTTCGCCGCCGCGGCCGAAGACGAACGGGTCGCCGCCCTTGAGCCGCACGACCCGGCGGCCGCGCCGTGCGGCACGAATCATCAGCGCGTGAATCGCGCCCTGCGTCATCGCGGTTCGACGTGCGCGTTTGCCGACGAAGAACCGCTGCGCGTGCCTCGCGAACCGCAGGATGCGCGGGTCGATGAGCGCATCGTACAACACGAGGTCGGCCGCACGGAGCCGCGCGATCGCCTTGCGTGTCAGCAGCCCGGGGTCGCCGGGCCCAGCGCCGACCAGTGAGACATGACCTGTCGCAGGGCTAAAGTCCTGCGCTACGTCTGCCCGCGGGGTCGCAGGGCTAAACTCCTGCGCTACGTCTGCATGCGGGGTCGCAGGGCTGAGGTCCTGCGCTACGTCTGCATGCTCGTAGCGCAGGTCTTTAGACCTGCCGTAGAGCGCGTTCAGCGCCTCGAGCAGCAGCGGGCGGCGCTGGTCCATCGCCACGCCGTCTCGCCGCCACACGGCGCGCTGACGCCGCGCCTCGGCCAGCCAGCGCGAAAGGTCCCGCGGCAGAACCGCATCGAGCGCTTCTCGCACGAGCGCGGTCAGCGCCGGCGCGTCACCGCTCGTCGAGATCGCGATCGTCACGCCGTCGCGGCCGACGACGCCGCTCAGAAATGCCGTGGCATTGGCGGGATCGTCGACGGCGTTGACGAAAATCCGCCGCGCGTTGGCGGCCTCGGCCACCTCGCGGTTCACCTCCGGCGTCGCCGCCGCGACGACGAGCCACGCTTCGTCGAGATCGGCGGGCACGAAGCCGCGACGCTCGACAGGAACGCCGGCGTGCTCGATGTCGGCGTGAACGGCCGGCGCGATCACGCGCACATCGGCGCCCGCCGCCACGAGCGCCGGCAGCTTGGCGGCGGCGACACGACCGCCGCCGACGAGCACGACGCGGCGACCGGCAAGATTCAGGAACAGCGGCAGCATAAAATGAAACAAAAAAGGCCCGGACAGCGGTGAGCCCCGGGCCTTTGGTCTTCAGCGAGTGGTGCGTTGGCTACGTCGTGATCGTCGACAGGCACGCACAGAGACCGTTGGCGCGGGGGCTTCTGGGAGCCCTGCAACAACAACAGGCGCACATCGAAATCCCAATCACAATGCATTACTACTACACCCCTTCGTCGGTCGAGTCAAGTTTTTCGGACGTTTGCCGCTAAACTAGGAGCCCGTGCGAACAATGCTGAACGGGCTCCCAGCTAGGAGCGTGTTCCCATTTCTCAGACACGCTCCTGGGCGCATGCGCGCACGCGACCCCGGCGCCCCGGCCCTCGCCTTTTCAACGATCCTCTTTCTCTTCGGGGCCGCGCCGGCGCTGGCCCAGCGGCTGCCCACGACCGTCACTCCGGAGCACTACGACCTGCGCTTCACGGTCGATCTCGAGCACGCGCGGTTCGAGGGCATCGAAACGATTCGGGTCCAAGTGGGCGAGCCGACCCGTTCGGTCGTGCTGAACGCCCTCGACCTCGCGTTTCACGACGTGACGATCGCCGCCGGCGCCGGACCGGCACAGCCGGCGAGGGTGTCGCTGAACGAACGAGACGAAACGGCAACGTTCGTGGTGCCGCAGCCGCTCGCGACGGGTCCGGCGGAGATCCGAATCGCGTACGCCGGCGTGCTCAACGAGAAGCTGCGCGGCTTCTACCTGAGCACGAGCAAAGATCGCCGCTACGCCGTCACGCAGTTCGAGTCGACCGACGCGCGCCGCGCCTTCCCCTCCTTTGACGAGCCGGCCTTCAAGGCGACGTTTGCCGTGACGCTGGTCATCGATCGCGGCGACACGGCGATCTCCAATGGCGCGCTCGTGTCCGACACCAAGGGCCCGCGCTCCTCGCAGCACACGATGCGGTTCGCCACGTCGCCGAAGATGTCGAGTTACCTCGTGGCGATGGCGGTCGGCCGATTCGGGTGTCTCGAGGGCGGGGTCGACCAGGTGCCGATCCGCGTCTGCGCGACGCCGGACAAAAAAGAGCTCGGCCACATCGCGCTCGAGTCGGCGCAGCAGATTCTGAAGTTCTACAACAACAGCTATTTCACCATCAAGTATCCGTTCCGCAAACTCGATCTCGTGGCCGTCCCTGATTTCGCGGCGGGCGCCATGGAGAACACGGCGGCCATCTTCTATCGCGAGACCGATCTGCTCGCGGACACCAAGACGGCCTCGGTGGCGGTGCGCAAGAACATCGCGTCGGTCATCGCCCACGAGATCGCGCATCAATGGTTCGGCGACCTCGTGACGATGAGGTGGTGGGACGACCTGTGGCTGAACGAAGGATTCGCGACATGGATGGAGAACCATCCGCTGGAGGCGTGGAAGCCCGAATGGAACGTGCCGGTCGATGAAGCGCGCGAGACCCAGACGGCGCTCGCCGTCGATGCGCTGAAATCGACGCGGCCGATGCGCGACGCCATCGAGACGCCGGCCGAGATCGAAGAATCGTTCGACACGATTGCGTATCAGAAAGGCGCTTCCGTGCTGCGGATGATCGAGCGCTACGTCGGCGCCGAGACGTTCAAGAAGGGCGTGAACGCGTATCTGCAGGCGCATGCGTACGGCAATGCGACGTCACCAGACTTCTGGGCCGCCATTGCGGAAGCGTCGGGCAAGCCGCTGGATCGGATCATGCCGACCTTCGTGGACCAGCCGGGGTTTCCGCTCATCGACGTGTCGGCCACGTGCACCGCCGGCCGCACGCACGTCACGCTTGGCCAGGAACGGTTCTTCCTGAATCCCGCGCTCTTGAAGACCGGCTCGACCGAACGCTGGCAGGTGCCCGTCTGTCTGAAAACGAGCGGGACGCGAAATGTCACGTGTGACGTCCTCGCCGGGGCCAACCAGACCCTCGCGGTCGGGGCCGACGGCTGCCAGCCGTGGGTGTTCGCCAACGCTGGAGCGCAGGGCTACTACCGCACGGCCTACGCGCCCGAGGCGCTCTCGGCGATGGCGCCGCATGTCGAAGAGGCGCTCTCGGCGCCCGAACGGCTGTCGCTCGTCGGCGACGAGTGGGCGCTGGTTCGAACGGGCCGCCACACCGTCGCGGAGTACCTGACGCTGGCCTCGGGCTTCGGTCGCGAGCGCACGGCCGGTGTGATGGAACTGGTGACCGACGGTCTCCGGTTCCTCCACGAGTACCTGACGACCGACGCGACTCGCGCGCGGTTCGAGGCGTTTACGCGTTCGCTGCTTCGGCCGATGTACGACGACGTCGGCTTCGCGGTCGCGACCACCGACGTCGGAGATCGGCGCACGCTGCGCGCCACGCTCATCGGCACGCTCGGGACGATCGGCGCCGACGCCGACATCGTCGCGGCCTCACGCGCCGCGCTCGATCGCGCGCTCGACGGCGGCCGTCCCCTCGATCCTTCGGTGGCGCGCACCATCGTCCGCGTCGCCTCCGAGCATGGCGACCTCAAGCTGTACGACGCGCTGACGGCTGCCTCGGACCGCGCGACGTCGCCCGAAGAGCGCTACCGGTACCTGTATGCGCGGACCGAGTTTCGCGATCCGGCGCTCGTCGATCGCGCGCTTCAGTACTCGCTGTCGCCGCAGTTGCGCAGCCAGGATACGGCGATCTACCTGGGACGGCTGTTCGGCAACGCGGCCGCGCGGCCGCGCGCGTGGGCGTTCCTGAAGCAACACTGGACCGAGCTCGAACCGAAGATCACGATCTCGCTCGGCGACATCAGCCTGATCAGGTCGCTCGCGCCGTTCTGCGACGCGGAGACGCGCGACGACATCCAGACGTTCTTCGCGGCGCACAAACTGCCGACCGCGACGCGCACGCTCGACCAGACCCTCGAGCGGATCAACAACTGCATCGACCTGCGCGACAAGCAGACGCCGACGCTGACCGAGTGGCTCGCCACACGATAATGGCCCCGTGATCTCCGTTCGCTTCCGTGGCCTCTGTGGTAGAGCCTTTGGGCTGCCACAAAAGCGCTACCACGGAGGACACGGATTGTTACGGAGAACACGGATCGGAAAAATTAATGTTGGCCCGTGATCTCCGTTCGTCTCCGTGTCCTCAGTGGTAGAGCCTTTGATACCGCCGGGTGGCCTTCCACGTAAATCCGCCACGGCTGCTCGGTCCCGACGTTGATACCGATGCGCGGGCCCCACGCGAGCGGGCCGACTGGAAGGCCGCGGTCCTCGATGAACAGCCGATCGCCGGCGAGATCGACGCGGTTCTCCGCGAGCGTGATGCCCATCGCTATCGTGAGGTTGCCCGGACCGCGGCACAGCTCGTGCGGCGTCCACGCCGAAAGCTCGCCGCGCGTGCGCCTGTCCTTCCTGCCGCGCGCGCGGCGGCGGCGCATCACATCGAGACCCTCGATCGGATCGAGCGCGCGGATCAGCACCGCGGCCGGCGAGCCGTGCGCTTCGGTGACGACGTTCACCAGGTGGTGGATACCGTAATTGAGATAGACGTACGCGCGACCCGGAGCGCCGTAGAGCGGCTCGTTGCGACGCGTGGGTCCGGGCGCGGCGTGGCACGCGGGATCGGCTTCGCCGATGTACGCTTCGACCTCGACGATGGCGCCGCTCGTCCGAACGCCGCGGCGCTGATGCACGAGCACCTTGCCGACGAGGTCCTGTGCGACGTCGAGTGTGGGACGGTCGTAAAACGCGCGCGGGAGTTTCATGGACCCGGACGTTCAACGCAGAGGCCGCGGAGGTCGCA
>JAHFUJ010000250.1:0-1616 GCA_023265105.1 Acidobacteriota bacterium | reverse complement strand
ACGGTCCGCCTAAAGGCGGACACTACGTACTGCGGAGCCGTGCGGCGGCGCGTTGGGCCGCCAGCACGACCTGCGGATCGCGATCCTTCATCAACGACTCCACCAGCGGCAGCGCGGCCGCGTCTCCGCCGAGACCGAGGATGTCGGCGACGTCGGCTCGCAGCCTCGCGTCGGGATCCTGCACGGAGCGGTTGAACGAAACCGGCCGGCCCGGCGCGATTTCGACGAGATACTGCCGCGCCTGGTCGCGCTGCTTCGGCCGCCTCAGCGCCTCGACGAGCGGGTCGATCGGCACGTTGGAAAGAAGAACCGACGCGAAGCTGCCCGCGAGCAGGGCCTCGTCGTTCCGCTCGCCCCGAAGCGCCGCCTCGATGTCCGCCAGCTTGCCACGGTCGCCGAGCCGCGCCAGCCCCTCGATGGCGATCCCCTTCAGCGCGACGTTCTTGCCTGCAAGCTGCGCGGAGAAGAGCGGCACGCTCGACGTGTGGGCGATTCGTGCGATGGCATCGAACGCCGCCATGCCGAGATCGTTGCGGCCGTAGTACTGAAACAGATCGGTGAGCGCCTGCACCGCGCGCTCGTACCGCAGCGCGCCCAGCGTCGACATGGCGGCGCCCTTCACCAGGCGATCCCCGTCGTTCAGCGCCACAATCACCGCGTCGCCGACATTTGGATCGATCGCCTCGTCCTGAGGCCGCTTCTCGAAGAGCCGGCCGATGACGCGGACTGCCGCGAGCCGCAGCCCCGGATCGGGCGCGCCGAGCATGGCCGCGAGATCGGGACCGGTCGACCGGAGCAATTCTCGCCGTAGGTTTCCGCCGGTCGTGACGGACAGCGTGCCAAACGCGTACAGCGCTTCGACTCCGATCTGCGGGTTGCCGTCGCGCGCGGCCGCGCGGAGCGCCGTCAGCACCGCCATCGGCGCGGGCCTGGGACCGACGGCAAGCGGTCCGGCCGAAAACGCTGCTTCGGCGGCGATCTTGTTCCTCACCTCGATGAGGAAGCCGACGCGTTTGCGCGGGACGATCTTCTCCGCGAGAAAGATGTTGACTTCGGCCGCAATCGCCTCGAGCTGCACGTCGTCTTGCGGATCGGTGACGAGCGGGGCGAGCGGAACGGCGGCTTCCGGATAGGCGGCCTCTTTGAGCAGTTGCGCCGCGCGGAGCCGAACGTTCGCGTCCGGGCTGGTGAGATCCCGGACGGCCTGCTCGAACGGGACTTGGCCGGACCCGAGGGCGGGAGGGGCAGGAAAGACGGGAGGGGCGGGAGCAGTGGGAGCGGCGGGAGCGGCTGAAGAGGCGGAAAGGAAAAACACGCAGGACACAAGAAGCGCGCGCTCCAGAGTTCTCGTTCTCATGCCCGCCTAGCGTAGCATTTCGTGGTTACGGGACGTATTGGGGCCGCAGAGACGCCGAGGCGGCGCACTCCTTCCTCCTTGCTCGCCACGACCGGTCAGCGAGCGGACCCGCGCGGAGCCCGGGATCGAGGGCGCCCGGCTCGACGCGGGCCACAGAGACATCGAGACACAGAGAATCATTAGGGTTTTCTCCGTGCCTCCGAGCCTCCTTGGCCAAATTCCTCTGTGCCTCACAGGCCATCTCGACTTCCACAACGGC
>JAHFUJ010000249.1 GCA_023265105.1 Acidobacteriota bacterium | reverse complement strand
TGCCGACGCCGGCCGCGGCAAGATACATGGCAGCCGGCGATCCCAACCCGCCCGCGCCGATGCACAGCACCTTGGCCGCCTTCAGCTTCCGCTGCCCGTCCATGCCGACCTCCGGCATGATGAGATGCCGGCTATAGCGTTTGATCTCGTCGTTGGTCAGCGATGGCAGATCCGCCACGGGGTCCGGCTGAAGCCGGACGCCACGTACGTCACGCGCGTCACGTCCATCACGTACGTCGCGAACGGCACGCACGTCAGCGTCCGTCGGCGGCGCCCCGCCGGCCACCGACGGGATGATGCTGACCGTGTCGCCCGCCTGGACCGGCGTCCGCTCTTTCTGAAGATACCGGATGTCTTCGTCGTTCACGTACACGTTGACGAAACTGCGCAGACGCCCCTGCTCGTTGTACAAGTGCGCCTTGAGGCCCGCGTGCCTCTTCGTCAGGTCCGCGAGAAGTTCGCCGACCGTGTTGCCCTCGGCGTCGACCGCGTCTTTCTTATCGGTGTACGGCCGGAGCGGTGTCGGAATCAGAATTTTGGTCGCCATGAAACTCGCCTTCTTGAAATGTCGATCGGTCGTCTTTGAGCCACCACACGGTGATGTCGCCCGCCTGCCCGGAGGCGACTGAAATAATCACATAGGCAAAGGTCGGCCACGCGTGATCCAGATCGTATTGCGACGGCCGTGCAGGATGATCGGGATGCGAGTGGTAAAAGCCGAGCAGCTCGCCGCCGACCTCCCGCGCCTGCTCTTCGGCCAACCGGTAGTCCGACGGCCGAACAAGAAATCGCCGCCGCGGACCTTCCTCGGTCGTGTTCGGCAGCGCGACCCTCGCGGCCACGCGTCGGCCCTGTCCCACCAGCGCGCCGCAGCATTCGTGGGGGTACGTCTCTTCGCCGTGGCGCCGGATCTCGCGCTCGACGAAGGGCGGCAGCACGAGCTGGCGATCAGTCATCGGGGTTCCAAAATTTCTCGGTCAAATACTTTTCCGCGCCGTCCGGGAACACAGTGACGATGACGCCGCGATCGAGACGGCGGGCGACGTCGAGCGTCACGGCGAGCGCCGCGCCCGATGAGATCCCCGCCAGCACGCCTTCCACGCGCGCGAGACGGCGCACCATCTCGTACGCCCGTTCACTTTCGACGCGAAGGTCTTCGTCGGCCACCGTGGGATCGTAAATGCCGGGCACGATGGCCGACTCCATGTGCTTCAGCCCCTCGAGTCCATGGAACGCCGTGGCCGGCTGGAACGAGATGAGCTTGATCGCCGCATTGAAGCGACGCAGCCGGCGCCCGACGCCGACAAACGTGCCGCTCGTCCCGAGGCCGGCGACAAAGTGCGTGAGGCTGCCGCCGGTCTGCTCGATGATCTCCGGGGCCGTGGTGTCGTAATGGGCGCGCCAGTTGGCGTCGTTGTTGTACTGATCCGCGTAAAAGTAGCGCCCGGGCTCCGACGCGTGCAGCCGTCGCGCTTCGCGGATGGCGCCGTCGGTCCCTTCGAGCGGATCGGTCAGCACGAGCTCGGCGCCGAACGCCTTCAGAATCAGCTTCCGTTCGGTGCTCGCATTCTCAGGCAGGCACAGCTTGACCTGGTAGCCGCGCGCCGCGCCGATCATCGCAAACGCAATCCCTGTGTTGCCCGACGTGGCGTCGAGAATTGTGAGTCCGGACTTCAGGGCGCCGGACGCTTCGCCTTCGGCTATCATCCGCGCCGCCGCGCGATCCTTGACCGAGCCTCCGGGGTTCTGCCATTCGGTCTTCGCGTAGATCTCGACGCCCGGCGTCTCGCGCTCGAACCTGCGAAGGCGCACGAGCGGCGTGCGACCGATGAGGTCGAGAATCGACACGCCGGCCGTTCGATCCAGGGCCGCGGCCACCGAGACAGCCGGAGACCCGGCCGACGAAGTGGCTGATGAGGTAGCTGGTGAAGTGGATGAGGACATCAGAATATACGACCGAACTAGTCCGGAATTATATCAGCGGGAGTGCCGGCGTCAAAATGGCACGCAAGTCGGTTTATACTCGCGACTCGGAGCGACCGCCACGACATCTCCGCAACCTCAGCCCACACAGACAGATCCGAACACCACTTTGCGCGCGGGCCGCTGGCTCTTCAAGCATCGGACCTGGATGCCGCTCCCGTTGGCCGCGGCGATCTTTTTCGTTCCGGGAAGCGGGGCCATCGAGCCGGCCGCTTGGCTGCTGGGCGCCGCGGTCGTGTTCGCCGGCGAGGCGCTGCGGCTCTGGGCGGTCCGCCACATCGGCGTCATCTCGCGAACGCGCGCCGACCGCCTGGGTCCACTGGTTGCGACGGGGCCCTTTTCGCTCGTTCGCAATCCGCTGTATCTCGGCAACCTCGCGTTGTGGGTCGGCTTCGCGGTGAGCGCCCGGCTCCTCTGGATGGCGCCACTCATCATCGTCGTCGCCGGCCTTGGATATCACGCCATCGTGCGATGGGAAGAGCAACTCCTGGCGGCGCGCTTTGGCGACAGCTACCGTGAGTACGCCGCCCGCGTGCCGCGGTGGCTTCCGACGCGGGCGCGCGCCGCGCGCGCGACGAGCCGGGCCGCCTACTCCTGGCGCGAGACGTTGTTCAGCGAGCGCGGAACGCTCGCCGCGATCGCGGCGGGTTATCTGCTGCTGTACGCGAAGAGCCACTTTTAACCGCCGAGCACGCAGAGACCGCGGAGAAAACCAAATGACTCAGCGAGCTCAGCGAGCTCCGCGGTTGTTTGTCGGCGCCAGCGTCTGCCACAGATACCACGAGGCCACCGATCGATACGGCCGCCACGCCTCGCCCATCTTCAGAATGCGTTTGGCGTCGGGCGCTTTCCGCAACCCGTACAGTTTCCGAATGGCGTTGACGATCCCCAGATCGGCCACGGGCAGCACGTCGGGGCGATGCAGCCGGAACATCAGGAACATTTCCGCCGTCCAGCGGCCGAAGCCTTTCACCGCCGTCAGCCGTGCCACCACTTCGTCGTCTGTCAGCGCGTCGAGCTCGTCGAGTTGCAGCCGGCCGTCGGCGATCCGGGCGCACAGATCGCGCAGATAGCCGACTTTCTGTCCGCTCAGGCCAACGCCGCGCAACGCGCCCGGGCCCAGCGCGTCGATCGCGGCCGCGCCGGGAATCTCGCCGCCAGGAAACAGCGCGACGAAGCGACCGAAAATCGTTGCCGCCGCTTTGGTCGACAGCTGCTGGCTGACGATGGCGCCGACGAGCGCCGTCAAGTGATCGCTGCGCTGACGCGCAGCGAGTCCGCAGGGACCGATGTACCTGATGGCGCCGCCGAGAATCGGATCGCGCCGCATCAACAGGCGGCGGGCGCGGTCGTAGTCTTCGGGGGTCATTGCCTGATTTGATTGAGACCCTGAGAGTCTTGGTCCAGCTGGAAGAGCCCCTGAAGAAATGGCTTAACCGCCGAGACCGCAGAGACCGCGGAGAAGAAAATCCTAAGGATTCTCGGCGAGCTCTGCGTGCTCTGCGGTAAGACGTCCCATTTTTTCACACGCTCTGAAGCCGGACGCCACGTCAGAGCGATTTCTTCACAGGTTCGTCACGCGCTACACACGATGCGAAAGCCCACGCTGTAGGCATACGTGTCGGGCGGCACCTTGTGCCGGTACGCGCACCGAAGCATCCCGACGTCCTCGTTCACCCACGATCCGCCGCGGACGATTCGCATCGTGCCCGACTCCGGCCCGTGCGGATCGCGGATGTCGCCGGCACCGTAGTAATCGCCGCCGTGCCAGTCGGCCACCCATTCCCAGACGTTGCCCGCCATGTCGTATAACCCGTACGCATTGGGTGGGTACGTACCGGTCGGACGCGTGCCTCGCTGATTCTTGATCAGCGGGTCGGCGAGAAAATGACACCGCGATGGATCGATGTCGTCGCCCCACGGATAGCGCTGCCCGGCCGCGCCGCCTCGCGCCGCTTTCTCCCACTCGGCTTCGGTCGGCAGCCGGACGGGGCGGCCGAGCGCGTCGGACAACCATTGACAATACGCGAGCGCGTCCTCGTGGCGCACGAGCACAACCGGATGGCTGCCGTGGCCGGCCGGCGGTTGGCCGTCCTCCCACACATAGGACCGCGCGTTCTCCTTGAACACGCCGTCGGGGACGCCCGACGCAATCAGCGGCAACGTGTGAATCGACGGCGCCGGGTGGCCGGTCGCGCGGAGGAACCGCGCGTACTCGTCATGCGTGACAGGAAAGCGGCCGATGAAGAATTCGCTGACGTAGACGCGATGAACAGGGCGCTCGTCCTCCCCGGCATCGGGGGCGCCCATCAGAAAGTCGCCCGCCGGAATCCGCGCGAGATTGGGGGGTGTTGCGAGCGTCATCGTATCCGCGGCCGCGGCGTTGGGCGTCGCCCGGTGAGTCAGCACGTGTCACCCAAGAAGCCAGTATAGTCCAGGTATGCGCTGCCGTCCGGCCTGCGCGCCATTGCGCGAGATGTCAGCGGTCGCTCGACAGCTCGGCGATTGCGCTCTTCAGCGCGGCGGGATCGTACCCCGTGACGACGCGGTCGCCGATAATCGTCAGGGGCACGGTGCGCACGCCGCGCGCGATGAGCTCGTCGTACGCTCGATCGTCCTCGTCGATGTTCCTGACCGTAAACGGCACGCGTTCGCGTGAAAGAAACTCTTTCACCTGGTCGCAGGCCTGTCAGGCGCTACCGGAAAAGACCACAATGGACATGTTCGTATTATGACGTGGTGGGACATGTAATGGAGATTTCTGACGTCAAGAAACGCGTGCTCGAAACCATGGACCGCGCCAAACGGAACGCGGCCGAGCGCCGGACACGGATCGACGAGGCCGGGCGCGACTACGAGGTCTTCCTCGCCCAGGTCGCCGTTCCCCTGTTTCGACAAGTAGCCAACGTGCTGCGCGCGGAAGGCTATCTGTTCAACGTGTTCACGCCGGGCGGCAGTGTGCGGCTGATGTCCGACCGTTCGGCGCAGGATTTCATCGAGCTCTTTCTCGACACGACGGAAGACCAGCCGCGCGTGACGGGACGAGCGAGCCGCGGCCGCGGCAGCCGCGTGCTCGGGTCCGAAGAGCCGATCGGCCCGCCCGGTCCAGTGCGGGAGCTGACCGAAGACGATGTGTTGAGATTCGTGATGAAGCACCTGGAGCCGCTCGTGGAACGATAACGGGGACGGGAGCCCTTTTCCGGCGCCGAATCTCGAGGAAAAGGGCTCCCGTCCCCCTTCTTACGCGAATCGTTCGAGCGCCGACGTATCGATGCCTTGCCGCTTGAGCAGCGCGGAGAAACCGGCCCGATCCGCCGCCCGGCGGTAGGCTTCGCGCATATCGACCGCGCCGCTCTTGACGAGTCCGACGAGCGCGTCGTTGAGCGGCACCATGCCGTGCATCCGCCCGCCCTCGATCGCCATCGACAACTGCGAGGTTCGGCCTTCCGCGATGACGCTCGCGACCGCCGGCGTGTTGAGCAGCACCTCGCGCGCCGCGAGCCGGCCGCCGCCCGACTTCCGCAACAGCACCTGCGCGACGACGCCCCGCAGGTTCTCGGCAAGCGCCAGCTGAACCTGCCGCCGATGCTCGGGCGGATACAGGTTGATGATGCGATCGATCGCGCCTGCCGCGTTGTGCGACGGGAAGCCGCCGATCACGAGCTGCCCGGCCGCCGCCGCCTCGATGGCCACGTTGATGAGGGCGGCCGTTCGGAGCGACTCGACCACCAGCACGTCCGGATCTTCGCGCAGCGCCGCGCGCGCGACCGTCAGCACATCGTCGTAGCTGCCGCGCACTTCGCGCTGGCTCACAAACGACGTGCCGCGCTCGTGCACGACGTTGATCTCGGTCTCGATCGTGATGACATGATCGCGCCGGCTGCGATTGATCAGGTCCACCAGGGCCGAGATCAACGTGCGCTTTCCGCTCAAGCGTGGGCCGGCGACGAGCACGAGCCCTTCCGGCTCGATCACGAGCGATTGAATCTCGCGCGACAAGCCGAGCTGCTCGCTCGACACGGCCCGTCCCGGCATCATCCGGAACACACCGCCTGGACCGCGATGGTCGCGAAAGCTCAGGCACCGGACGCGGCCGACCCCCTCGAGATCGCTGATCCACTCGGTCGCCACACCGGTGCGCAGCGCCTCGTGGTTGCGCTCGGGCATCAACGTGAGCAGCAGCGATTCGACTTCGTTCGGGCCGAACGACGGTTCGCCGTCGAGCAACTGAATCTCGCCGTCGACGCGGACCGACGGACGCGCATCCGAGGAAAGATAGAGCGTCGACGCGCTGCGAGCGGCGGCCATTCGCAGCAGCCGGTCGAGGCCGGATGCTTGTGAGGCCAGCGGCGGCGGCGTGTCGGATCGGATCGGGCTGCGCGCCATCGGCAGCACGACGGCCGGCGGCGACGGCACGCTTCGAAACGCCGGAGCAGGCAGTGGTGCAGGCGATGGCGGTGGAGTCGGCAGTGCTGGTGCCGGCGGGGGCGCCATCGGCTCCGCGGCGACCGGCATCGGTGCGACCGGCGCGGCCGCTGTCGGCGGCGGTGCAGGTGATGGCGGTGGAGTCGGGAGTGCTGGTGCCGGCGTCGGCGCCATCGGCACTGCGGCGACCGGCATCGGTGCGACCGGCTCGGCCGCTATCGGCGCAGGCGATGGCGGTGGAGTCGGGAGTGCTGGTGCCGGCGTCGGCGCCATCGGCACTGCAGCGACCGGCGTTGCCGCTACCAGAGTCGGTGCAGCCGGCGCGGCCGCTATCGGCGGCGGTGCAGGTGATGGCGGTGGAGTCGGGAGTGCTGGTGCCGGCGTCGGCGCAGCCGGCGTTGCCGCTACCGGCGTTGGCGTGGCTGGCGGGGTCACTATCGGCGTCGGTGCGGCTGGCGCCGCCGCTCTCGGCATCGGTGCAAC
>JAHFUJ010000248.1 GCA_023265105.1 Acidobacteriota bacterium | reverse complement strand
TCACGTTCTGCGACGGGATGCGCATGTCGCTGTGCGACACGATGTGGTCGTCGCTGAAGCGGTTGTCGATGAGCGCCTTGAAGATCTGGACTTTCTGCTTGGCGATTTGCGCGCGGCGCAGGCGGCGGATCAGCTCCTCGCTCTTCCCGCTGAACATGCTGCCGGTAATGACTTCGATCCAGCCCTGCTGCGGTTCTTTCCTGACGACGTCCATGATCGATTCTAGAAGCTGTCAGCTGTCAGCCGTCACGGTCCGCCTAAAGGCGGACACTACGTACTGTCACGGTCCGCCTAAAGGCGGACACTACGTACTGACGCTGAAAGCTGATAGCTGACAGCTGAAAGCTAAACGCGTGACTGATATTCGCCCGTCTCGGTGTTGACGCGCACCTTGTCCCCTTCGTTGACAAAGGGCGGCACCTGAATGACCAGACCGGTTTCGAGCGTGGCCGGCTTGACCTGCGCGCTCGCGGTTGCGCCTTTGATGCCCGGCACGGTCTCCTTGACCAGCAGGTCGACGGTTGCCGGCAGCTCGATGCCGACCGGCTCGACGTCGTAGAACTCGACGCGAATGATCGCGTCTGGCATCAGATAGTTCACCGACTCGCCGAGCGCTTCGTTCGAGATGTGGATCTGCTCGTAGGTGGACGTGTCCATGAAGTAGTAATGATCGCCGTCGTTGTAGAGGTATTGCATCTGCCGATCGTCGAGCGTCGCGCGCTCGACGTCTTCTTCGGCGCGGAACTTCTGGTCGGCGAGCGCCAGGGTCCGGATGTTGCGCAGCCGCGCCTGGATGTGGGCGCGCTTGTTGCCCGGCGTCAGATGGTGCAGATCGAGGATGCGGAACAGGTCGTTCCCCACCTTGATGAGCATCCCTTTGCGGAGACGGGTCGCTTGAATCGATGACATGGAAGGAACCAGCCACCAGGAGCCAGCCACCGGTGACCGTATATCCTTGCAATCGTAGCACGTATGGTTCCGGTCCGTCCCGAACCAGCCGAAGGGCGGGCCAAACGTGTTACGATGCGAAGGTGGGCTCCACGCGGTGGGATCCGTTGCGCGATCTGCTCGCGCTGCACGAACAAATCGGTCAGCTTGTCGGCACCGACGCGCCGGGTTGGACACCACCGGTCGACCTGTACGAAACCGCCACCGCGTTCGTCCTCTCCGCGGAGCTTCCGGGACTGTCGCGCGATCAGATCGAGATCCACGCCGAAGACAATCGCATCGTGATTCGCGGCGCGCGCGCCAGCGGTCCCTCCGAAAAGGAAGTGCCGTGCGAGCAGTATCACCGCGTCGAGCGCGGGCACGGCCGATTCTCGCGCGCCTTCGCGCTGCCCGAGGCGATTGACGTCGAGGGCGTCTCGGCGGATCTCAAGGACGGCCTGCTTACGGTCACGATCCCGAAAGCCGCCGGCCACTGCACGCTGCGGGTCAAGGTGACCTAATATCGTGCGTGGGTTCTCGCTCTTGCGAAAAAAGCGCTACCACGGAGGTCACAGAACCCAAGGACGAGGTCACGGAAAACCGATATGAGTCTGCTGTGCCCTCCCGTTTGCATTCCGTGTTCTCCGTGGTAGGGCTGTGTGAGGCTGATGTAAGAAGTGTTGAACCCATCGGACCAGGGAATATGATCAAACGCCTCGCGTGGTCGCTGGTGCTCGTCGCGGCGGGATTTGCCGCGGGATTGGTCGTGACCGCGCCGATGCGCACGGCGTCCGGCTCGCGCACCGATGCGACGCCGCGGGAGACGCCGGCGAGCGCCCCCGCTCGTGGCCTTCCCTCCTCTCCTGCCCGTCCGGCCCTTCCCGCCTCTCCTGCCCTTCCCGCCCCTCCTGCCCTCCCCGCCTCTTCGGTCGGCAGTCCCGATTTCACGCGCATCGCCGGGCAGGCGGTCAAAGGCGTCGCCAATATTTCTTCGCTGCAGGTCGAGCGAACGTCCAATTCGCCGTTCGGCGACGATCCGTTTTTCCGCTACTTCTTCGGCGACCAGGGCGATCTGTTCGGATCGCGCGATCGCCGATCGCTCAGCCTCGGCTCCGGCGTGATGATCTCGCCCGACGGCTACCTCGTCACCAACAATCACGTCGTCGGCGAGAACGTCCGCGAGATCACGATCGCGCTGCCCGACAAGCGCGAAATCCGCGGAAAGGTCGTCGGCACCGATTCGGCGACCGACATCGCGCTGCTCAAGATCAATGTCAGCGGCATGCCGGTCGTGCCGTGGGGCGATTCGAGTCAGCTGAAAGTCGGCGAGTGGGTGCTGGCGATCGGCAGCCCGTTCCAGCTCAGTCAAACGGTCACCGCCGGGATCGTCAGCGCGACCGGGCGGGCGAATGTCGGGTTCGCCGATTACGAGGACTTCATCCAGACCGACGCGGCGATCAACCCCGGCAACTCCGGCGGCGCGCTCGTCAACAGCCGCGGCGAGCTGGTGGGCATCAACACCGGCATCTTCAGCCAGAGCGGCGGCTATCAGGGCATCGGCTTCGCCGCGCCGAGCAACCTCGCGCGGCACGTCGTCGACGATTTGATGAAGTACGGCGAAGTGCGCCGCGGCACGATCGATTTTGGCGTCGACAGGCTGACGGCGGATCTCGCGGGAGAAGTCGGCGTCAGCAGCACGCGCGGCGCGCTGGTGTCGCGGATGTTCCGAAACTCCGCGTCGTGGAATGCAGGCCTCAGGCCGGGCGACGTGATCGTGAGCTTCAACGGGCAAGCGATCGACGATGCCTCGCAGCTCACGCGAATGGTGGCCGACGCCAGGATCGGGACGACCGCGACCCTCAAAGTGCTGCGCGGCGGCCGTACGATCGATGTGAAGATTCCGATCGTCTCGAGCTCTGCCAGACGGCGGTAAGGGGGACGGGAGCCCTTTCCAGAAAGCGGAAAGGGCTCCCGTCCCCCTTACCCTCTACGCGATCGCCTGGCGCGCCTCCCACCAGGCTTCGAACTCCTTGAACGCGCGGCTGAGCCGCACGGGCGCGGCGAGGCGATCGCTCACCACCTCGGCGGTCTTGTAACCGTTCCCCGTCACGCACACCACCAGCGACTCGTCGCGTGGGATGAGGCCGCGCTGAATCAGATCGACGGCGCCGGCGAGCGTCGTGCCGCCGGCCGGCTCGGTGAAGATCCCTTCGGTTTCGGCGAGCAGCCGAATCGCGTCGATGATTTGCGGGTCCGACACCGCCACGCCCGAGCCACCGGTGGCGCGCACGCTTTGGATCACCTGATAGCCGTCGGCGGGATTGCCGATGGCAATCGATTTCGCAATCGTGTCGGGGCGCACCGGCTCCGGATACTCGAGCCCCGCCTCGAGCGCGCGGACGACCGGCGCGCAGCCCGCCGCCTGCGCCGCATGCACGCGCGGCAGCTCGCCGTCGACGAGGCCGACCTCCCGCAGCTCGCGGAAGCCGCGAAGAATTCTGGGAAGCAGCGTCCCGCCGGCCACGGGCGACACGACGTGCCGCGGATAGCGCCAGCCGAGCTGCTCGACAATCTCGAAGCCGTAGGTTTTCGCCCCCTCCGCGTAGTACGACCGCAGGTTGATGTTCACGAACCCCCATCCGTAGCGGTCGGCCACCTGCGTGCACAGCCGATTCACATCGTCGTAGTTGCCGGCAATGGCGAGAATGGTCGGTCCGAAGATCGCCGATCCGAGCAGCTTCCCCGCTTCGAGGTTATCGGGAATGAAGACGCAGCACTCGAGGCCGAGCCGCGCCGCGTGGGCGGCCACGCTGTTGGCGAGATTGCCGGTCGAGGCGCAGGCGAGCACCTTGAATCCCAACTCGACCGCCCGCGTCGCCGCGACCGCCACGACGCGATCCTTGTAGGACAGCGTCGGATGATTCACCGAATCGTCTTTGATGTAGAGCTCGTCAACGCCGAGCCGCTCCGCCAGCCGATCGCAGCGCACGAGCGGCGTAAACCCTGCATTGAATCCGGTGCGCGGCTGGCCGACAATCGGCAGCAGCTCGCGGTAGCGCCACAAACTTTTCGGCCGCTTGGCGATCTCCTCGCGCGTCAGTCGAATCGCGCCGTAGTCGTAGACCGGCTCGAGCGGACCGAGGCATCGGTCGCAGACGTACAGCGCCTCGGCGGGAAAGGGGGTCTTGCACAGATGACACTGGAGTCCGATGAAGGCGTTATTCGCACCAGGGGAAAGAGCGGTGGGTGGGCTGACTTCAGGGCCGGGGCTGTGACCGGAGGTATGAAACGAATCGACGGGCATGTTCTTTCCTCATCTCCCCTCCGGCGCCCGGAGGCAGGAATTGGCACCTAACCGCGGGCCGTGCGCCCGCGTGGTTGCCGTGGCTTCGTCGGGCCTGTCCCTCAGCCACTCTGGATAAGAAGAGCGTATTCAGTTGTCTGGCGGACTATACCAAAGCACCGGTCCAGAAAGCAAGCACATCGCATCCACGCATCCACATAGGCTGATTACTGGCGGTTTCAAAACCTCACGTGGCGTCCGCCTTCAGGCGGACCAAGGGCCGGCTAAAGCCGGCCGCCACGGTTTTGAAACCCACATAGGCTGATTAGGACGCGCATTCGCCTTCCATCACCTCGGGCGCAAACTCGGCGGCCTCGGCCAGGTCGACGAAATCGGCGGGCACGGCGTCCTCCGGCGTGATCCGTTCCAAATCGGCAAGCAAGGCTTTCACCTGGACCACGTCGACAGCCGCGAAGAACTCGACCGCCGATTCGCCGGGGCGTCGCTGGCGCACGTAGAGGTCGATGAGCCGCTCCACGGTTTCCGCAATGCGACGCGCCGGAACCTTGGCCGCCAGGCGCGCGAAGCTGGCGCCGCGGCTAGTCGTGCCGCCGCCCACCATCACAAAGTACTGCGGCACGGCCCGCGATCCGACACGGCGCACGCTCCCCTGGAACCCGATCGTCGCGACGTGATGCAGTCCGCAACCGTTCGGGCAGCCGCTGATCTTGATCCGCGCGCCGTCGGCCGCGGCGATGAGATCGGGCCGTCGGCGCAGATGCTCCTCGAGCAACTGGCCAAGGCCGCGCGACTGCGTCACAGCGAGGCGGCACGACTCGGCGCCTGGGCAGCTCGTGACATCGGCGATGGTTCCCGCCTCCGACAGGCCGAGGCCGGCCGCGGCGAGCGCCCGATACAACTGACGAACGTCGGACACGGTGATCCAGCGAAACACGAGATCCTGATCGGGGGTGACGCGGACGGCGCCGTCACCGTACGCGCGCGCCAGCTCGCCGATGACGCGCATCTGCTCGCTCGTCAGATCGCCGAGCGGCACGGTCGCGACCGCCATCGCGTACCCAAATTGTTTTTGCGGCTGCACGTTGGTGGCGCGCCATCGCGCGTACGCCTCGTCGTTCGCATGGAACAGGGGAACGACGACAGGCCTGATCCCCGGACCCTTGACGACACCGGCGGCGACACGCGATGCGATGTCTTCGAGCGAAGGCGAGCGGTCCTGAACGCCGTCGAGTCGCGGTTCCAGGGCCGGCGGATCGATCTCCAGGGTCGGCGCCTCGCCTCGCAACCGGCAGCCGGAAAGCTCGCGATAGTACTCCTCGGACCAGCGCGTCCACCCGATGGCGCGGATGAGAAACTTCATCCGATTGCGCTGCTTGTGCTGGTAGTCGCCGAGGCGGTGGAACACGCGCAACACGGCTTCGGCGACGCGCAGGATCTCGGACGCCGGCAGGAACTCGTGCAGCAGGCCGCCCGACGCGCACAGGATGGCGGTGCCGCCGCCGGCTGTGACGTGGAACGCGCGCCCGCCGTCGCGGCCGAGGACCGCGCGGAAGCCGAGGTCGTTGATGGGCGTCCCGATGTGATCGGCCGGGCAGCCCTCGAAACCGATCTTGAATTTGCGCGGCAGCGTCGAGCTGAGCGGGTGCCGCAGCAGATACCGTGTGAGCGCTTCGGCGTACGGCGTGACGTCGAACCGCTCGTCGGCGGCGACGCCGGCGTAGGGGCACGCGGTGATGTTGCGGACCGAATTGCCGCACGCTTCCCTCGTCGTCAATCCCGCGTCGGCGAGCCGGCGCATCGCGGGCTCCGCGTCGTGGAGCTTCACGAAATGAAACTGCACGTTCTGGCGCGTGGTGATGTGGCCGAAGCCGCGGGAGTAGCGCTCCCCGACGTCGGCCAGCGCGAGCAGCTGGTCGGAGGTCAGCATCCCCTGCGGAATTTTCACCCGCAGCATCTGCGCATCCTCGGCCTGCCGCTGCCCGTACGTGCCGCGCACGAGGCGGAACGCACGCCAGCCGTCGGGCGACAGCTCGCCGCGCTCGTATCGTTCGAGCGTGGTGACGAATTCGTCGATATCGGCGACGCTCGCGAACGGCAGCCGCGCGCGGCCGAAGGTCTTGTGATCATCGACGGTTGACATAACGCCTCCGTGACCCAGCCAACTTTATTCACTGGCGGCGGGGCCCCACCCCCGCCGCGAACTGACGCTGATGCCTCGCCTCGGATTTCCAGCTCCTCGTCTCGGCATGGCCGCAGGCGCCTACCTTGTGTACTGGCGGCGGGGGCCCCGCCTTCGCTCGTTTCCGATCGATCGAGCTTCGGCGAGGCTCGCCAAAGCGCCAAAGGCGCGACGGCGGCCACCCCCGCCGCGAACTGACGCTGATGCCTCGCCTCGGAGTCGCTCTTTCTTGCTCGCGGGGCCCCACCCCCGCTCGCTCGCGCTGCGGCGCTCGAAGACTCGCTGTCCTCGCGCGGGCCGCAGGCGCCCGTCCTCGGCTCGACATAGCCGCAGGCGCTTACCTCCTTGTACTGGCGGCGGGGCCCCACCTTAATATTTACGCGCGCCGGGGCCCCACCCCCAGCGCTCTTGGCTCAAGGCTGCCGCTCGCTCGGGCCGCAGGCGCTTCGGAATCGCTTGTCCTCGGCTCGGCACGCCACCCCAACGCGGCTGCCGCGTTGGGGACCCCGGCATGGCCGCACGCGCTGACT
>JAHFUJ010000029.1:28305-29430 GCA_023265105.1 Acidobacteriota bacterium | reverse complement strand
TTCACGCAGAAAGAGAGCCAGTACACGGCACAGTTGCTGTGGCACGACTGGTTTCCGGCGGTGTGGCTCGACGAGCACCAGATGGACAACAACGCCGCGCGCATCTTCGTGATGCCCGCCACCGACCCGATCAATCCGAACGTGCATCCGTTGATCTATCGCTGGAACGCCATCCTCGGGCAGTCGCAGGCGGCCGCACTCGAAGCGGCCGGCAAGGACGGCATCATCCATAGCTACACCTACACGAACTTCTGGGAAGGGGCGATGGCGTGGAGCGGCTGGTGGCACAACCAGATCGGCCTGCTCACCGAGGTCGCCAGCGCCCGCGTCGCGGCACCGGTCGATCAGCAGCGCGCCGCGTCCGACCGCTCGATGCCCACCCGCAGTGGCGAACGTGGTGGCAACGGAGCGTTTCCGCGGTCGTCCGACGGCGCGAATGCGCCGCTCCCACCGCCGACCGACATCACCCCGCGTACCGAATATCCGCGCCCATGGTTGGGCGGTCATTGGACGCTCGGCGACATCGTCGACTACGAGCTCATCGCGACGATGGCGCTGCTCGAGACGGCGGCCGATCGACGGGAAACGATCATGCGGCAGATCTATGAGGTGAACCGCCTCACCGTCGAGAACGGCACGAGGGCGAGCCCGTCGGCGATTCTCGTGCCGATCGAGGAGCAGCACGATGTGCGCGAAGCGGCGCATCTGGTCGATCGCCTTCGCGTCGGCGGGGTCGACGTGTACCGGGCCGACACGGCGTTCGAGGCCGACGGCAAGCCGTACGGCGCCGGCACGTTCGTGATCCCGATGGCGCAGGTGTTCGCGCGGTACGCGAAAGACATGCTCGAGAAGCAGACGTATCCGGACGTGCGGCGCGGTCCGAGCTCGCCGCCCGAGCCGCCGTTCGACGTGACGGCGTGGTCGCTTGGCATGCAGCTCGGCGTCACGACGACATTCGTGAACAATCCGCTGCCCGAGTCACTGAAGATGACGCGCATCACCGACCTGCCGACGCTTCCCGGCGAGGTGACGGGTAGCGGATCGGCCTTCGTCTTCGCCTACAACGGTGCCGACACGGCGATCGCGATCAACCGGCTGCTGAAGGCCGGCGCGCACGTATCGTTC
>JAHFUJ010000029.1:21180-28205 GCA_023265105.1 Acidobacteriota bacterium | reverse complement strand
CGGCGTGCCGAAGAGCACGATGCAGGCGATGGCCAGACAGTTCGGCCTGTCGGTGAACGCATCGGACGGAGCGGGGCCGCCCGACGCCCGGTCCATCGCGCTCCACGCGCCGCGCATCGCCACCTATCAGCCGTGGAACGGCGGCAACATGGACGAAGGGTGGACGCGGTGGGTGCTCGAGCAGTACGAGTTCGGCTCGAGCCCGATCCACAACGCCGACATCCGCGCCGGCGCCCTGCGCCAGAAGTTCGACGCGATCGTCATCGCCGACCAGAGCCCGCGCGACATCGTCGACGGCTACGACGCCGCCGCGACGCGTCCCGAGTACCGCGGCGGCATCGGCGAGGCCGGCGTCGACAGCCTGAAGCAGTTCGTCGCCGACGGCGGCACGCTTGTCATGATGGGAAACGCCTGCGACCTGGCGATCGAGCGACTGTCAATTCCGGTGCGAAACGGCAAGCGCGGGTTGTCCCGCGATCAGCATTTCTCGGCCGGCGCGATCTTGCGGATCAGGGTCGATACGGCGGACCCGCTCGGCTACGGTATGGCCCCGGACACGTACGGCTTTTACGTCAACAACCCGTTCTTCAGTGTCTCGGAAGGAGTCGCGTCGCAGACGAAGGTCGTCGCCAGCTATCCGGCGGCGAACGTCCTCGCGTCGGGCTCGCTCAACGGCGAAGAGCTGATGGCGGGCCGCGGGGCGGTGGTGTCGATCGACCTGGGTCCGGGCCGCGTCGTGCTGTTCGGCCTCAGGCCGCAACACCGCGCGCAGACCCACGCGACGTTCCCAATGCTGTTCAATGCCCTGTACCTGTCAGCCGCCGAAGGGACAGCCAAAACGAACAACAGCTATTAACCCACCCCGAACCTCCGCAAAATTACAAATGCAACCAAATGCAACCACGAAAACACGAAAAAGAAAACTAGATCTTCTTCGTGATTTCGTGCCTTCGTGGCCAACGTGGTTTCTGCGATCCCGCGATCCGGGTTTCAGAGCGTCACTTGAACGACGGTCTTCGCGCTGCGGTGCTTCTGGATGAGATCGGGGAACAGCTTCTTGCTGAGGTAGACCTTCGATTCGGCGTTGTCGGCGGCGTGGCGTTCGTACTTCACCACTTCGAAGCGCAGGTGATCGAGCGTGCCGCGCATCTCGTAGAACTTGTTCTTGGTCTTGACGACGATCTCGTCGAAGCCCTCGTCGATCGCCCACAGCTCCTGCTGCTCGGTGAGGGCGCGAAAATGCCCCTGCCCCCGCCAGTCGCGCCGCGTCCCGCCAATCCAGGTGTAGAGGACCTTCCGGCCGTCAAACTGCACGTCGCCGCGCAGCCGGTCGACGAGATCGACCAGCTTGGGTTCCCGCTCCGGCGGCCGGATCTCGTGCGCGACCTTGTATGACACCGGCAGCACGGTGCCGGGATCGTCGGGCAACGGCGCGTTCGCGAGCAGAATGAGATGCGCGCGGCCGGTCAGGCGGCGGACGATTTCCGCGGCGGTCTTCTTGCGAGGGAACTCGCCGAAGAATTCTTCGATGTACTGAATCTCGAGCGCGCCTTGCTCGAGATCGTACTGCGTGATGTGATATTCCACGTGACGCAGGAATGGGGCAACGGGTCACGGGTGGGCGACGGTGAGCGCGTAGATCACCGGCCCGCTGAGCGCTCCCACGTCCCTGATGGTGACGCAGATCGGGCCGGCCAGCCCCGTGCCGACGATTTGGGCCACCGGTCCGGCCTGTGCGTTGACTTTGTAGATCACCGAGCACACCTCCGTCGCGGTGGGCGCCCCGATGCCCAATTCGACTGTAACCGTCGGCGGCGGTCCGATGCCGATCAACGTCACCTCGACGTACCCGGTTTGCGCGAGCGTAAACTGATACGTGTTCGTGCCCTGTGGCTGCAGCGTGCCGGTCAGGGGGACGAGCACCACCGGCGGCGACGGCGCCGGAATCGGGACGCTCGTTTCGGGCTGACTGCATCCAACGGTCAGCAAGAACAGCACGACAATCGATCGGCTCAGTACCTTCATGACCGGGTTCGCACCTGGAACATCTCTTTGTAACTCACAACGGCCCTGAGTGTCACCTGCATTTCTGCCACGAAGCTGCTAAGCTTGATTCCATGATGCGGTTCTCGCCAATGTGTGTCGTTGTCGCTGGTCTGTGGGTCGGGGCATGCGGCGGCGGCAGCAGCTCACCCACGACACCGAGCACATCTGCGACGCTCGCCATCACGCCTCCCAACACAACCGTCTTGGTCATCGGCCAGGCCCAACCCTACAGCGTCGCGAACGCGAAAACCGACGCCGTCGTCACGTGGACTTCGAGCGATCCCGCGGTCTTGACGATCGACAGCACCGGCGCTGCGACGGCGATTGCCATGGGCATCGTTGCGATCACCGCGACAACCAACGATGGGCAAACCGCCACCTTGCAGGTTCAGGTGGTACCCAATTACCAGGGCACCTGGACGGGCAATCTCACGAATACCGCGTGCACCGACATCGCCGGGTTTGCCTCCATCAATTACTGCGCGCGCGGTCTCGGCACCGCGCAACCACTCACCCTGAACCTCGCCCAAAGCGGCGTGACCATTTCCGGCACGATGACCAAATCAGAAACCGGAGGTTCAGTGGGCGGCACGGTCACGGGAGTGATCGGCACCGGCGGCGACGTCACGCTGACCGGCACGCTGAGCGGTATCAGCAATGGGGCCAACCTGACGGTCACCCTGCTCTCGTGGAACTCGCTCGCGACCAATGCCCGCATGACGGGCATCGGCTCGGCCAATGTCACGTCGCAGCAAATCCTCGGGATCGCGACGGTCCAGTGGTCATTCGCCGGTGTCACGCTGGCGCCCTGATCACTGCAGCTCACACCTCTCAGCTATCAGCTGTCAGCTATCAGCTATCAGCTTGCTGCTTCTGTTCGATTTTCGCCCACGTGTCGCGCAGCGACACGGTGCGGTTGAACACGAGCGCGCCAGCCCGCGAGTCGGGGTCAACCGAGAAATAGCCGATGCGCTCGAATTGCCACCTCGTGGCAGGGGACGCCGTCACGAGGCTCGGCTCCGCGCGACAGTCGCTGAGTACTTCGAGCGAATGGGGATTCAAGTTGTCGAGGAACGTCTTCCCTTCCGGCGCCCGCTCTGGATCCTCAACCGAGAAGAGCCGGTCGTACAGCCGGACCTCCACCCCGATCGCGTGCGCGGCGGACACCCAATGCAGCGTGGCCTTGACGCGCCGGCCGTCGGGCGAGTCACCGCCGCGTGTCGCCGGATCGTAGACGCAGCGCAGCTCGACGATCTCGCCGCGATCGTCCTTGACGACCTCGGTGCACGTGATGAAGTACGCACACCGCAGCCGCACTTCTTTGCCGGGTGAGAGCCGGAAGAACTTCTTCGGCGGATCCTCCCGGAAATCCTCACGCTCGATGTACAGCACGCGCGAGAACGGCACTTTGCGCGTGCCGGCCGATGGATCTTCCGGGTTGTTGATGACGTCGACCTCTTCGACCCGCCCTTCCGGGTAGTTGGTGATGACGACTTTCACCGGCCGCAGCACGACCATCACGCGCGGGGCGCGGCGATTGAGGTCTTCGCGGACGGCGTGCTCGAGCTGCGCGACGTCGATCACGTTTTCCTTCTTCGCCATGCCGATGCGCGCGCAGAAGTCGCGGATCGACTCGGGCGTGTATCCGCGGCGCCGCAGGCCGGTTATCGTCGGCAGGCGTGGATCGTCCCAGCCCGAGACGTGCCCCTGCTGCACGAGCTGCAGCAGCTTCCGCTTGCTCATCACCGTGTAGTTCACGTTCAGCCGCGCAAACTCGATCTGCCGCGGACGATCGCCCTCAATGAGGGTGTTGACGAGCCAGTCGTAGAGCGGCCGGTGGTCCTCGAACTCCAGCGTGCACAGCGAATGGGTGATCCGCTCGAGCGCGTCTGAGAGCGGGTGCGCGAAATCGTACATGGGGTAGATGCACCACGCGTCGCCGGTGCGGTGGTGCGCCGCGTGGCGGATCCGGTAGAGCGTGGGGTCGCGCATGTTCAGGTTGGGCGAGGCCATGTCGATCTTCGCCCTGAGCACGTGCGCGCCGTCCTCGAACTCGCCGGCCCGCATGCGCGCGAACAGATCGAGGCTCTCCTCGACCGTGCGATCGCGATACGGGCTGTTCCGGCCCGGTTCCGTCAACGACCCGCGATGCTCGCGAATCTGGTCGGCCTTCAGGCTGTCGACGTAGGCCTTCCCCCCTTTGATCAGCTCGACCGCAAACTGATACAGCGCCTCGAAGTAATCCGACGCGTAGAAGAGCGCGTCCCAGGAGAACCCGAGCCACTCGACGTCTTCCTTGATGGCATCGACGTACTCGACGTCTTCCTTGGTCGGATTGGTGTCGTCGAACCGGAGGTTGCACGTGCCGCCGGTCTCTTCGGCGATGCCGAAGTTCAGACAGATCGACTTGGCGTGTCCGATGTGAAGGTAGCCGTTCGGCTCCGGTGGAAACCGTGTCGCGACGCGGCCGTGATGCTTCCCGCTCGCGAGGTCGTCGGCAACGATCGTCCGAATGAAATCGACCGGCGGCGCGGCAGGCGCATTCTGCTCCGGGTTACCCGTGGCCATGACTCGCGAGTATTCTATCAAGGTGGCGCCTGGGCCCCCCTGCCTTCGACATTAGTACGCGAGCAGCAACCGCGCGGCGCGCTCGATGCGCTCTCTCGGCGATGAACGCGCCAAAGGGGCTCGCAAGTGCGGTCGGCCTCTTACGCCTGGCCGATTTGGCCATACGCTATTTTGCCGCCATCAGGTCGCGCGAGCTATGGTAGCCGGATGGCATTCACGACTCTGATCAATTCCGAGACCCTCACCGCCCACCTCGCCGACCCGGCCTTCGCGATCGTCGACTGCCGATTCAGTCTCGACGATGAGCAGTGGGGCGAACGTGAGTACGTCGCACGTCACATCCCGAGCGCGGTGTATGCGCACCTGGACGGTGATCTGTCGGGAATCAAGACAGGCCGCAACGGCCGGCATCCACTGCCCGACGCGGCCGTGCTGAGGCACACGCTCGGCCGGCTCGGCATTTCGAGCGACATTCAGGTGGTCGCCTACGATCAGGACGCCGGGATGTACGCGAGCCGGCTGTGGTGGCTGCTCCGCTGGCTGGGTCACGATGCAGTCGCCGTTCTCGATGGCGGCTTCGCGAGATGGCTCGCCCAGGGCCGACCGACCTCGGCTGGCAGGGAAACGCGGGCGGCGCGCACGTTCATCGGCTCGCCGCTTTCGGGGTTGTTTGTCGGACCTGATGAAGTGGCGACGTTGTTGGGAAGGCGCGACTGGCGGCTCGTCGACGCGCGCGCGCCGGAACGATACCGGGGCGACATCGAACCGATCGACAACGTCGCCGGACACATCCCCGGCGCCGCGAATCATTTCTTCAAATGGAACCTTGAGGAGGGCGGCGTCTTCCGTTCGCCGGAGGAGCTAGGTCGCCGTTTTCGGGAAGTACTCGGCGACGTACCGCCGGAGCACGTGGTGTGCTACTGCGGCTCGGGCGTGACCGCTTGTCAGAATCTGCTCGCGCTCGAGCACGCGGGACTCCGCGGCGCGAAGCTGTATCCGGGTTCGTGGAGCGAGTGGTCGAGCGATCCGTCGCGGGCGATCGCGCCTGACAAAAAACGTTGACGCGTGGCGATTCTAATGAACGTGCGCGTAGGGCGTCGGTTTCTTCGTCTCCCGGGCGTCCCGCGCGGCACGCCAGTCGTCCTCGACGATCGCGTAGAGGACCTGATCGAGATACCGCCCGTTGCGCAGGAATGACTTTCTGAGGATCCCTTCCTGCACGGCGCCAATTTTCAACAGCGCGCCGTTCCCCCGGCCGTTTAACACGGCCGCGCGCGCCTCGAGTCGATGGACGCCGACCGTGTCGAACACGAACTCGAGCATCAGCTCGGCGCTCTCCAGGAACACGCCTGTTCCCCAGAACGCCGACCCTAACGCAAATCCCCATTCGGCGGTGCCGAAGCCACACTCGGTCTGGCGAACTTGGAAGATTCCAATCGCCGTATCGAACCCTTTCAGCGTGACGGCGAAGCAGGCGTAGGTGCCGGCCGTTCGCTGCCGCAGCGTCCAAGCGATGAAGTGTTCGAAGCCTTCAACTGTGGTGGGTGGCGGCGAGATGAATCGAGCCACCTCCTCGGCTGTGAGCATGGCGAAGAGCGACGGAGCGTCCGACGCTCGCAGCTCTCGCAGCACCACGGTTTTTCCAGTCATCACTGGTAGGCGGCCCCGCCAGTCGGTGGTGATGACGTCGTCGGTAGAAACCTGGAACACTTGCGTGCCCAGTTCCAGTTCTTGACGGTAAGGCATCTTTTCCATGACTAGAGCCCTGCCGGCGCCGGGGCCGGTGTCGGATCAGGTGCCGGAGCCGGATCAGGCGTGGGTGCCGGAGCCGGTTCAGGCGCGGGTGCCGGGGCCGGTTCCGGCGCGGGTGCCGGAGCCGGTTCAGGCGCGGGCGTCGGGTCAGGCGCAGGTGCTGGCGTCGGCTCAGCCGCAGGCGCCGGCTCAGGTGCCGGCGTCGCCACTGGTTCTGGCGCGAGTGCTGGCGCCGGCTCAGCCACGGGCGCTGGTGCCGGCTCAGCCGCGGGCGCCGGCGTCGCTTCCGGTGCCGGGGCCGGTGCTGGTGTCGGATCGGGTGTCGGTGCTGGTTCGACGGAGATCGTGATCGTATCGGCCGGGATCGTGAGCGGGTCCGGATCGGCCGGCGGCACGGTCTCGTCGATTATCGCGGTGGTCGTTGCATCGTCCGCCGTTGCGTCCGGCGAATCCACACTCGTGGTTTTTGAAAGTAGCGCGAAGATCTGCTCGTCGGTCAGTTGGTCGAGGACGCCGACCCCCAAACTAGCCGCGAAGTCAGCGTCGCTCTGCCAGAGAATCTGGTCGCCGAGCTTCGTGCCCCAGACGATATTGCCGGCGCCGGTCGTGCCCCAAACGATGTTGTCGGAGCCGACCGTGCCCCAGACGACGTTGTTGGC
>JAHFUJ010000029.1:15611-21080 GCA_023265105.1 Acidobacteriota bacterium | reverse complement strand
ACGATGTTGGCACCGTTTCCGGCGGTACCCCACACGACGTTGCTGCCGCCCGCGGTGCCCCACACGACGTTGTTGCCGCCCGCGGTGCCCCACACGACGTTGCCATTGGCTCCGGTGCCCCACACGATATTGGCGCCACCCGCCGTGCCCCACACGATGTTGCCATTGCCGCTGAGGGTGCCCCAGACGATGTTCCCATTCGCGCCGGTGCCCCAGACGATGTTGCCACCGCCTCCGGTGCCCCACACGACGTTGCCATTGCGACCGACAGTGCCCCAGACGATGTTGCCATTCGCGCCGGTGCCCCACACGATGTTGGCGCTGCCCCCGGTGCCCCAGACGATGTTGCCATCGCTGTTGACGGTACCCCACACGACATTGCCATTAGCCCCGGTGCCCCAGACGATGTTGCCACCGCCCGCGGTGCCCCACACGATGTTGGCGCCACCCGCAGTGCCCCACACGATGTTGGCGCCGCCCGCCGTACCCCAGACGAATGGCTCGCAGCTGTCACCGGGGCACGCGGTGCCCCACACGACGTTGGCGCCACCGGCAGTCGCGGCGACACCCCACATGGTCCCGACGTTGAACGCATTGGCCCCAGGCACCAGCACGCCGCCCGAAAGCACGTGGTTGCCCCAGATGATCTTCTTGCTCCAAGTGTTCTGAAGAGGATAGGGATCACCCGGCTTCGCCGTCGCGAAGAAGCGTGCGAGGCGCACGGCTCCCAGCGAGTTGAGGAAACCTGCGCCCTCGCTCAGCGCGTCGTATCCCGGATATTCCTGCGCGGTGTACTGCAGGATTGCCTTGACGGCATTCGGCGTCAAGCTGGGATTGGCTTGCAGCATCTGCGCGACCGTGCCGGACACAGCTGGCGTCGCCATGCTCGTGCCGCTGAGGGTCAGGTACGGCTGAGACCCGGTTTGGCGCGTGCCGGCCACCAGGTACTGCGACTTTATCCCGTAGAGCGTGCTGGTCGGATCGGCTAGAGAAATTGTGCCGACGCCAGGGGCGACCAGGTCAGGCTTGGCGGCCCAATCGAGATACGTGGGGCCGCGCGAGCTGAACGTCGCCATCGTGTCGTCGGACCGCTGCGTGGTGCCATTCGTGCTCGACGCGCCGACCGTGAGCACCCACGGCGCATTACCGGGCGACGTGATGCCGCCGTACTGTAGTTCGCCGGCGGCGTTCTGCCCAACGTTGCCGGCCGCTCCGACGACGACGATTCCGGCATCGACCAGACGCTTGGCGGCGAGCGTCAGCGGGTCGGTCCAATACGATTCATTGACGGCCGCGCCGACCGACAGGTTGACGATGCGGATGTTGTACTGTGTGTGATTCGCCAGCACCCAGTCGAGCGCGGCGATGATGTTGCTGATCGTGCCGGCGCCGTTGCGGTCGAGAACCTTCAACGCGACGATGCTGGCCTCGGGCGCCATGCCGGCCTTCTGGCCGTACGAGTCGTAACCGTTGCCGGCGATGATGCCCGCGACGTGCGTGCCGTGGCCGTCGTCGTCGTAGGGCGCGGCCTGGCCGTTCACGAAATCGACGAAGCCGGAGACGCGCTGATTGCCCCACGGATAGAGCCTGTTCGACCGATTCGTCAGTTCGTCGTGCCACGTTGTGATGCCAGAGTCGACGACGGCGACGCCGACGCCGCTGCCGTTGTAGCCGTAGATGGCCTGAGCGGCGCGGGTGCCGGTCGTGACCGCTGTGCGGTAGTTGAGCCTATCAATCGGGCGGTCGTGGTGGATCCTAAAGATTGAGGGATACGCGGCGAGCTTCTTCAGCAGGCCGTTCGGCACGTCGATGACATGACCGCTGATGATGCCAAGCTTCCCATTGCGCTTGGCGAATCGCTTGAACTCCGCCGGCAGTTCGGCGTTCGGCTGAAGCTCCACGATGACGCGGGTTGTGTTCGAAGACCTGTGATGATCGGCCCGGAATGTCAACTCGCGGTCCAGCTTGTAGTCCTTGACGGCGGAGTTCCGGGCGCCGGGCCGCAGACGCCGCGCGGGGCGCGAGTGCACGCGGTCGGCATCGCGGACGACCGCCGCCTTCGGCGCCGGGGGTGAATGCAAGGCCCTCACCCCGAGGTGCGAGGGTGGGGCCTTTGGCGCAGGGCGCGACTGGGTCTTCGGCGCGGACTTGGAAGCTGTCGTCTCGGGCCGAGGCGTCGCGACGAGAATCGCGTTCGACGCCGACAGGCCGAATACGAACCACAACGCGGCGGCGATCGGTCGTCTGGAGCGCTTGGGACCCCAGACCGCCTTCCGCCTGATCCTGGACAAGATGT
The DNA here is from genome assembly GCA_023265105.1 of Acidobacteriota bacterium. Lineage (GTDB taxonomy): Bacteria > Acidobacteriota > Vicinamibacteria > Vicinamibacterales > CAVVIG01 > JAHFUJ01. Next base: position 18,784 of record JAHFUJ010000029.1, on the reverse strand, counting down.
TAGATGTAGTCATATCGCACACCTGACAGGAGCAAGAGGGTGGCCAGGCTTGCCATTCGTCAAACTGGTCCAGTAAGTCGTTCTCTTACACCAATTTGCCGTTCATCGCAGGAAATACAGGTCCAACAACGCCTCTCGATGACTGTTCTGTTCTGCGACGGATCCCTGAGGCCAGATGTGGAAAAGTCTTTAAAATCATTGGTAAAAGCTCAAAAAAACGAATGATGTTCTATTATGAGTCGCTGTTGTCATAATTGAGCTACCAAAAGCGTAATAAGTCATACATTGTCATATTGTATTCTTCATAGTACTTACAGGACAGTAATTTGAGACTTTGGGCGGCTGCCCTCGTCCCTTGACATGATGAGGGCGAGGACGCGCTCTCTAATTAAGCGGAGGTTCTTTGACGCGCGAGGGCTTGGCGTCGCGGAGGCAGCTTACGAGATGGGTGCGGGGGGACGTGCGCGATTAGAGAAGCGTCAACACCGTGCCGGTTCGTAGGCCAGGTTCGACGTCAGCCAGCGCTCGACTTGCTCGAGCGACTGCCCTTTCCGCCGCGCGTAGCTGGTGATCTGATCCTCACCGATGCGGCCGACCGTGAAGTAGCGCGCCTGAGGATGCGCGAAGTACAGCCCGCTGACACTGGCGGCGGGGATCATAGCGGCATGTTCGGTCAGTTCGATGCCGGCGCGCCTCGCATCAAGCAGATCGAACAATTTGAATTTCTCGCTGTGATCGGGACACGCCGGGTAGCCAAACCCGGGTCGGATTCCCCGATGAGCTTCCGCAAGAATGTCCTCGGGACTCAGTCGTTCGTCGAGGCCCCACTCGGCGCGCGCCGTCGCATGGAGGTAGGCCGCGAAAGCCTCCGCAAGACGATCGGCGAGCGCCTTCACGAGGATGGCGTTGTAGTCGTCGTTCTCCCGTTCGAATCGACGCGCCAGCCGATCGGCGCCGAGACCGCCGGTGACGGCGAACGCGCCCAGATAATCGGTGGTTCCGGCCGCGCGAGGGGCGATGAAATCGGCAAGCGACAGATTTGGCTTTCCATCGGCGATCGCCTCTTGTTGGCGCAGCATGTTGAACCGCGCGATCTCACCGGTTCGCTCGCGATCGCGATACACGACGATGTCATCGTCCTCGCTGGCGGCGGGCCAGAAGCCGTACACGCCGTTCGCCTGGACTAACTGCTCGCTGACGATTCGATCGAGCAGCGCGCGGGCGTTGTCGTACAAATCCCGCGCGGCCTTGCCGTGGCGCGGATGATCGAGGATTGCAGGGAACCGGCCCTTGAGCTCCCACGCCGCAAAAAAGAACGTCCAGTCGATGCACGGCACGAGGCGCTCGAGCGGCACGTCAGTGAGCACGCGGCGGCCGACGAAGGACGGTTCCGGCAGCGTTTGGTTCGCCCAGTCGATCTTGAGCCGGTTCTTCAGAGCCGCGTCGTAGGGCAACAGCGGCCGCTCGCGCCGTGCGCTGTACTGATCGCGCAACTGATCCTGCAGCTCGCGGTTGCCCAACTCGAAGTCTGGCCGCAGCTTGTCGTTCAGCAGGCTGGACACAACGTCGACGACGCGCGACGCGTCGAGCACGTGAACGGTCGTCTGCCCGTACTCGGGCGCGATTTTCACCGCCGTGTGCTGCTTGCTGGTGGTCGCGCCGCCAATCAGGAGCGGCAGCCGGATGTTCCGGCGCTCCATCTCTTTGGCCACGAACACCATCTCGTCGAGCGAGGGCGTGATGAGGCCGCTCAGCCCAATCAGATCGGCGTGCTGGTCGATCGCCGTCTGCAGGATGCGATCGCAGGGCGCCATCACGCCAAGATCGACGACGTCGTAATTGTTACAGCCGAGGACCACGCCCACGATGTTCTTGCCGATATCGTGAACGTCGCCCTTCACCGTGGCGATGACAATCTTGCCTTTATGGACCCGGCCGTCCAGCCCTTCCTGCCCTTCCTGCCCTTCCCGCCCCTCCTGCCCCTCCTGCCCACCCCGAGCGCTTTCCATGAACGGCTCGAGATACGCCACGGCCTTCTTCATCGCACGCGCACTCTTCACGACTTGCGGCAGGAACATCTTCCCCGCACCGAAGAGATCGCCAACGATCTTCATGCCGTCCATCAGCGGCCCTTCGATGATGTCGAGCGGCCGAGGGTATTTCTGTCGCGCCTCCTCGACATCCTGTTCGATGAAGTCGACGACGCCGTGCACGAGCGCGTGCGACAACCGCGCCTCGATCGTGGCCGATCGCCACGTCAGGTCCTGTTCTCGCTTCGTCGCCCCGCCTGTGACGCTCGCGGCGAACTCCACCATGCGCTCGGTCGCATCGGGCCGCCTGTTGAAGATGATGTCCTCGACATGCTCGAGCAAGTCCTTTGGAATGTCCTCGTACACCGCGAGCTGGCCGGCGTTGACGATGCCCATGTCGAGGCCGGCTTTGATGGCGTGATAGAGGAACGCCGAGTGGATCGCCTCGCGCACGCCGTCATTGCCGCGGAAGGAAAACGACAGATTGCTGATGCCGCCGCTCACCTTCGCGCCGGGGCAGGTCGCCTTGATGATTCGCGTCGCCTCGATAAAGTTGATCGCATAGGCGTTGTGCTCCTCCAGGCCCGTCGCGATCGCGAGAATGTTGGGATCGAAGATGATGTCGGTCGGGTCGAACCCGGCGCGTTCGGTCAGCAATCGGTACGCGCGCTGACAAATCGCGACCTTCCGCTCGATGGTGTCGGCCTGTCCCAGCTCGTCGAACGCCATGACCACGACGCCGGCGCCAAAGCGCCTGACGATCGCCGCTTTGCGCAGGAATTCGTCCTCGCCCTCCTTGAGGCTGATCGAGTTGACGACCGGCTTCCCCTGCACGCACTTCAAACCGGCGAGGATGACCGACCACTTCGAGCTGTCGATCATCGTCGGCACTCGCGCGATCTCGGGCTCGGTGGCGATGTAGCTGAGGAACTCGGCCATCGCCCGCTCGGAGTCGAGCATGCCTTCGTCCATGTTGACGTCGACGAGGTTCGCGCCTCCGCGCACCTGGTCGAGCGCGACCGCGGCGGCTTCGGCGTAGTGTTCCGACCGAATCAGCCGAGCAAAACGGGCCGAGCCGCTGACGTTGGTTCGCTCGCCGATCATCTGGAAGTTGGAATCGGGGCGGATCGTGAGCGTTTCAAG
>JAHFUJ010000029.1:11930-15511 GCA_023265105.1 Acidobacteriota bacterium | reverse complement strand
GCCGGTGTCCTGCGGGTGCTCGTCGTACTGACCGAAGGCGTTGGGCAAGCCGGCGTTCGGATAGCAACTGATGTAGCAGTCGGCGATCCGTGCCAGCTCGGCCAGATACGGCCGCATGTCGCGCGCGCCCAACGCGCAGTTGATACCGACACTGAATGGCTTCGCGTGCGCCATCGACACCCAGAACGCGTCGATGGTCTGACCCGACAACGTGCGGCCGCTGCGATCCGTAATCGTGACCGAGATCATCAATGGCGGACGGGATTCGGGAATCGGGCGGTGCGATTCGAGCACCTCGTCGATCGCGACCATCGCCGCCTTCCCGTTCAGCGTATCGAAGATCGTCTCGACGAGCAGCAGATCGCAGCCGCCGTCGAGAAGGCCGCGCACCTGTTCCTTGTACGCCTCGCACAGCTCGTCGAACGTGATCGCGCGAAACGCCGGGTTGTTGACGTCGGGGGAGATCGAGAGCGTCTTGTTCGTCGGCCCGATCGAACCTGCGGCGAAGCGCGGGCGGTCTGGCGTCCGCGCCGTCCATTCGGCGCACGCCTGCTTGGCGAGACGGGCGCCCCCGACGTTGAGCTCGTAGGCAATCGACTCGAGGCCGTAATCGGCCTGGGCGACGGCCGTGCTGTTGAACGTGTTGGTCTCGATGATGTCGCTGCCGGCGTCGAGGTACTGGCGGTGAATGCCGGCGATGGCGTCGGGACGCGTCAGCACGAGAAGATCGTTGTCGCCCTTGAGATCCCGCGCGTGGTTCTTGAAGCGCTCGCCGCGGAAGTCCGCTTCCGTGAGGTTGCAGCGCTGGATCATCGTCCCCATCGCGCCATCGAGGATGAGGATCCGCTTCTCGAGCAGCCGCTTTAATGTTGTTCGGGCATCACGCTTCATCGCAGGGCCTGTTCATCACGAAGCCACGAAGATCACAAAGCTCAACTATCTCTTCGTGCTCCTTCGTGTATTCGTGTCTTCGTGATTCACTGTCGCCGCTTTAACCCCGGACGCAATGAGAACGGTAAACGGGTCGCCGACTTTACGTGCGCCGATGCCCACCTTGACGTCGCGCAGGCCTGCCTCCGTCAGCATCTGCCGCAACTCGTCCTCGTCGAACCCAAGCCGGCGATCGCCGAGCTTCGCGCGGACCCACTCTTCCCCGTGGGTGCGAAGATCGAGCACCAGCACGCGGCCGCCGGGAACGGTGATGCGCGCGGCCTCTGCGACCGCGCGCACGGGACTGTGCGCATGGTGCAGGGCCTGCGACAGCAGGGCGACGTCGACGGTGGCATCCTTGATCGGCAGCTTCTCAAGCTCGCCGCGCTTCCAAACCACGTTCGAGACGTGCCGGCGGCGCGCGAGCCCGCGGGCGCGCTTGAGCACGACGTCGGAGCGGTCGACGGCAATGACGCGCGAGGCCCAGCGCGAGGCTTCGATGCTGAGGTAGCCCTCGCCGCATCCGAGGTCCGCGACCTCGAGCGCCGGCAACAGACACCCGAGCGCGCGCGACCAGGCCGCCCAGCTCCGGCCGGGCACGAGCTGCCGCGCCTCGCGCGCGTCGGGGCTGCCGTGCGTCTCGAAGTTCTCCTTCCGCAGCCGCAGCACTTCCTGCAGCCGCGCTTGGTCGGCGCGAACGGCTGCGTCCGCCGCCGCGCCGTCGAACTGCGCCTCGAGCAGCGGCCACAACGCGCCGCCGTCGCCGCGAACGGCCGGCGTAATGCCGTAGTACGTGAAGCCCGCGTCCTTCTCTTCGCTGACCAGCCCGGCGTCTTTGAGCAGCCCCAGGTGCCGCGACACGCCGGACTGCGCGAGGCCAAGGATCCCGGTCAGTTCCGTGACGTTCAGCCGCTCGCGGGCCAGCACGCGAAGGAGCCGCAGGCGCGCCTCGTCGCCGAGCAGCCGGAACAGGGAGGAGGCCTGCTTCATATCTATGAATCTACATACATTGATTCAACGATGCAAGCAGAAATCGCCTGGTCGAACGGGTCCCCCAACCCTGGTTCGTGACCCTTTGTGCTGTTCCAATCGGGCGAGAGGTGTGTCGATATGGGTCACCAGGCCGGGTGCTGACGTAACTCTTGGGACTCTTTGCAATTATGGTCGCAGAACCTGTCAGGAACGTTCCATTTGTGAACATGTCCATACTGTCCCTCTAAATTCTGCCCAGTGCGTTAGTTTTTGTGTAAGTCTTTCGTAGGCAGTCGTTTGCCTGGAAGTGCCTAGATCGACTTTATCTTTGGCCGGCCCTTTGCTGCGCCCACGGCTGTGCGTAGGTGTAGTCCTCCGTTTATGAGCGCGATCGCCGGTGGCGATGTTCGGACGCTCTTGCCACGTCCCGCACGCGGTTTGAGCGCAACGTTAGGTGCGATGGCTTCATCGTCATGGCGACGCGTTGTCGGCGGCGGCGTTGCTCTCGGGCTTGTCACTGCGTTCACCCTGACCGGGCACGCCGGCGGCCAAACTCAGCCAGTTCAAGCCAAGGACAAAGACCTCAAGGATCAATCCAGCCTGCCCGCGTTGGGCCGGCCGTCGCTTGTTCCTGCCTGCTACAACTCCGACAACCGTGACTATCGCGTCGTCCGTCCCTGGAGCGCTGCGACAGGGTCGATGGCCGATTGTCGACCGCCTGCACCGTGGGATACCGTCAATGTTCCGACAAGCGGCTGGAGCAATGCCGCTTGCGTTGCGGGCGGCTCGTTCGATTGCGGCGAGCACGAGTTCTTTCTCGACGTCGACACCGCGGCGCCGCTGGGATCGCCAGCGCCGACCGGGGCCGAGGGCAGTGCAGGGCTGACCGGCGCTGAAGGCCTGCCAAGTGCCGCGGGCACGCCGGGCGCACAAGGTCCTCCCGGACCGCAGGGCCCGAGCGGGACAGCAGGTGCGACAGGGGATGTTGGACCGCAAGGTCCGGCCGGTCCGGCTGGACCACAGGGACCGCCCGGACCTCCAGGGTTGAATGGTCCAGCGGGTGCGACTGGTCCGCTCGGTCATCAAGGCCCTTCTGGAGTCAAAGGCGACGCCGGACTCCAGGGGCCAATGGGAGCAACTGGTCCAATGGGCGAGACCGGGGCGACCGGTCCCCAAGGTCCCACTGGGGACAAAGGCGAGAGCGGCGACCCAGGAGCGCAAGGTCCAATCGGCCCAGCAGGACTGCAGGGGCCGTCGGGGCCAGCCGGAGCGATTGGTCTAACGGGCGCCACTGGTGCAACCGGCGCTCAAGGTATTAAGGGCGACAAAGGTGACAAAGGCGACACCGGTGCACCGGGCGCCACTGGTCTAACCGGCGCAACCGGTGCAGCGGGCGCTGGTGGCGCAACAGGCCCGCAAGGGCTAGCCGGGCCAACCGGCGCGACGGGTCTCACGGGCGCGACCGGTCTCGCGGGGGCCGCCGGGCCAGCCGGCGCGACGGGTCTCACGGGCGCGACCGGGGCGACGGGCGCGCAGGGGGTCGCTGGACCACAAGGGCCGGCAGGACCAACCGGAGCGACGGGTCTCACGGGCGCGACCGGAGCAGATGGTGCGCAGGGGCTGGCGGGACCACAAGGGCCCGCAGGACCAATCGGGGCGACGGGTCTTACCGGCGCGAC
>JAHFUJ010000029.1:3460-11830 GCA_023265105.1 Acidobacteriota bacterium | reverse complement strand
GGGCCCGCCGGACCAACCGGCCCCGCGGGAGCAGATGGTGCGCAGGGTCCCGCTGGACCACAAGGGCCCGCAGGACCAACCGGGGCGACTGGTGTGACCGGCGCAACCGGTCTCACGGGCGCGGCCGGGCCCGCCGGCGCGACCGGGCCCGCCGGTCCGAACGGCCCCGCGGGATCGCAAGGGCCCGCTGGACCAGCCGGAGCGACGGGTCTCACGGGCGCGACCGGTGCAACTGGCGCGCAGGGGCCTGCCGGACCAATTGGCCCGACGGGAGCCGATGGTGCGCTGGGACCCGCCGGACCAACCGGCGCGACCGGGCCAGCGGGCGCGACCGGAACAACTGGAGCAACGGGCGCGACCGGGCCAGCAGGACCGAGCGGTACGACCGGTCAGGGATCGCTGACGCTCCTGTCAACCGGTTCGGTGACGCTGTCAATGATCGCCGCTCCCACTGACATCCCCGGGCTGTCGCTCATCGTCAACGTGCCCAGCCTGTCGTCGTACCTGGTCATCTCGTCGGACGGCGGCGTGCAGGTCGGCAACGCCACAGCCGGCAAAGCCGTTGCCGTGGACATCATGTTGTTCATCGACGGCCAGACGACGCCGAATCAAATTGTGCAGAGGCGGGTCATGGCTGTGAACAACGTGATCATGCCGTGGGTGTCAAACTGGGCGTTCTCAGTCTCCCTGACAGGACTGACGCCAGGAAATCACACGTTCAGAGTGGCCGCTCAGTTCGTCGTCGCGTCGAGCTCAACATCGGTAGTCGTGGCCGGCGCCTCTGGCAGCCCGCTCCGCGCGAGTCTGACCGGGGTCGTCATCAACCCGTAGCCCGCAGGCCGGGTCTTGCGGGATCCGGCGTCCAGACCAATCCAGTTCGACCAACTAAATCCGAACAACCTTCCCGGGTGGCGCGAGTTCTGCACACGCTGTACACTGGGAACCGAGAACCGAACGTTCATTGGGATCGTCGAAACAAGTATGCGGCTGTTCACTCTGCTAGTTACGGTGATTCTCTTGGGTACGCCGGCACCGGCGCAGCAGGTCGAGCCGTCCTCTTGCCCCGCCGGAATGTCGGCATCAAAGGACACCTGCCAGTTGAATCTGCCCGTCTCGCTCGACAAGATCCGCGAGGCACTCGCGGAAGCGCCGGCCGAGCCGCTCAGAGGCCTGGACGAGAAGCCGCATTTCCGAGTGCAGATCCAGGAACGACAGAGGTTCGAGGCGCTGCTCGAAAGACTGAAATTCGATAGCGGGCCCGCGGTGCCCGGCGGACTCTACTTCTACGATCAGCAGCAGCGGCTCTTCCCGAAGGTCGACAATCCGCTGCTGCAGCCGTACGCGGCGTTTAATCAAGGCGAGCTGCTGCAAGTCATGATCACGACGCTCGTCGAAAAGTATCTCGCGGCTCGTCTCGTGGGCGCCGTGACGAGCGCGGAACGTGCGCACGCCGAAGAAGAAGCGCGCAAGGAAGTTGCGCGCGCGCTCGACGAGTTCTGGGCGGCGCGGGCGCAGCCGCGGCCGGAACGCCCCACGGACAAACCGCGAGAATGAACCTGCGCCTTGGGCCCGGCGAGCGGTGCGGGACAATGCGATGGCGAGACGTGCTGCCGCTCGCTCTGGCGCTCGCCCTTGCGCCGGTCCCCCGCCTCGGCGCGCTCGACGTGGCGCTCAGCCAGGAGGACATCGAGCGCGCGCTGGCGGTCGCGCGCGGTTCGGAGGCCGAGCGTGCCCGCTTTCACCGTCGTTATGTATTCTCGGCGAACGATGCGACTGTGACTCAGCTGGAAGTGATCACCGAGTTCCGCCGCTTCGTGATCACGGCCGAGGATCGGCTTCAGCACGGCGATTGGATGTTCACGCGGGGAACGCGCGCGGCGGAGCGGGCGCTGGCGCCGCAACGCGGTCGGATGACGATTGCGGCCCGGCTCCGATTCAATCCGCTGAATACCTACATCAGCGTGCCCGCCTTCGAGATCAGCCTGGGCGTGCCGTCGCTCGACACTCGCACCACGGAGCAATACGCATCGCCCATGCCTGGTCAAAGGAACGCGACCACGCCGCTCGCGGGCGCGTTGCTCGAAACCGACTTCGCGGCGGCATCAATCGGACAGATGGCGCGACCGGTCAGCGTGCTGTTGAACGGCAAAGAGCTGACACGGGTGACAGTCGATTTCGCCCACATCGAGTGAGGTGCGGCCGAGGTCCGGCTTCTCCCGCGAGCAAGAACGGCGTATGCTGATCGAGAGACGCAGCGAGAGTCATCTCATCACGAAGATCACGAAGATCACGAAGCCCACGAGGGTCCACGAAGTTTACAATGGTCTTCGTGCTCATCGTGACTTCGTGATGAAAGGGCGTAGGGGAACAAAGGAGACGACCGAGCATGGCAACCATCGTTGAAAAACTTCACCCGTTCGCCGCCGCGAGAACCGCCGGCCGCGAGCCGTTCAAGGTGAAGGATTTGTCGCTCGCCGATTTCGGGCGCAAGGAAATCCGTCTCGCCGAGCAGGAGATGCCTGGCCTCATGGCGCTGAGGAAGCAGCACGCGGGCACAAAGCCGCTCGCGGCGGCGCGCATCATGGGCAGCCTGCACATGACGGTGCAGACCGCCGTGCTCATTGAAACGCTCACCGAGCTCGGAGCGGACGTGCGCTGGGTTTCCTGCAACATTTTTTCGACGCAGGATCACGCGGCCGCGGCCGTGGTGGTCGGCCGCCCGGAAACTGGCGGCACCGCCAGGGATCCGAAGGGCACGCCGGTCTTTGCGTGGAAGGGCGAGACGCTCGCTGAATATTGGTGGTGCACGAGCGAGGCGCTCGAGTGGCCGGACGGCACCGGCCCGACGCTCATCGTCGACGATGGCGGCGACGCGACGCTCGTGGTGCACAAGGGCGCCGAGTTCGAGAAGGCCGGGAAGGTCCCCGCGTTCGACGTGGATACCGAGCCCGAAGAGTGGGGCGTCATTCTCGATCTGATTCGCACCTCGATCGCGAGGGACAAGGGCCATTGGACGCGTCTTGCGTCGAGCATTCGCGGCGTCAGCGAGGAGACGACGACCGGCGTGCACCGTTTGTATCAAATGATGGACGCCGGCACGCTGCTCTTCCCCGCCATCAACGTCAACGACTCGGTCACCAAGAGCAAGTTCGACAACATCTACGGCTGCCGTCACTCGCTGCCCGACGGCCTGGCGCGCGCGACCGACGTCATGCTCGGCGGCAAGGTGGCGGTTGTGTGCGGGTACGGCGAAGTCGGCAAGGGGTGCGCTCAGGCGCTGCGCGGCCAGGGCTGCCGCGTCATCGTCACCGAGATCGATCCGATCTGCGCGCTGCAGGCGGCGATGGAGGGCTACGAGGTCAACACGCTCGAGAACGTGCTACGGCGCGCCGACCTCTTCATTACCGCGACCGGGAATCACCACATCATCTCGGCCGAGCAGATGTCGCGGATGAAGGACAAGGCGATTGTCGGCAACATCGGCCACTTCGACAACGAGATCGACATGGCGGGCCTGAAGAAGTTCGCCGGCATCGAGCGGATCAACATCAAGCCGCAGTACGACGAGTGGCGCTTCCCCGACGGCCACAGCGTGCTCGTCCTCGCGGAAGGGCGCCTGCTCAATCTCGGCTGCGCGACCGGGCACCCGAGCTTCGTCATGTCGGCGTCGTTCACCAACCAGGTGATCGCGCAGCTCGAGCTGCACGCCAACACCGGGAAGTACGACAGGAAGGTCTACATGCTGCCCAAGCACCTCGACGAGCAGGTGGCGCGGCTGCATCTCGATCATTTGGGCGTGAGGCTCACGAAGCTGACGAAGGATCAGGCGGACTACATTGGCGTGCCGGTAGACGGGCCGTACAAGCCGGGACACTACCGCTATTAGCGGGCCCGCCTTCCGCCTTTCCTGCCCTTCCCTTCCGCCTGGAACCGTTGCGACTACCTGGAGATCATCTTCAGCGCTGTGCTGGCGATCGTCATCTTGCCGTCTTTCGCCATCACGTCGCCGGTCACTTCGACTGTGTGTGTGATGTGCGCGATGAGCTTCGCGTTGTTGTTCGCCGCCAAATCGCCGGCAATCGTGTAGACCTTGCCGTCGGAGGTCAGGAGCGCCATCGGGCGGCCCTTCTGTGCGCACGCCGTCGCGCAATCGGCCACGTCCTGGGGCATCTTATGGTCCTTCCCAGTGTTCACCTTGTCCTTGATGTAGCAGGACTCGTCGACCACCTGGCCCTTGATTGTCTCTACTGCCGCGAACGCGGGCGCGCCGAGGACCACGATGAACGCCGCCGCCGTCAGTCCGGCAAAAATCTTCTGCATGTTCCAGCTCCTTGTGACAAGAAGAATCGCGGCACCAAACCAGTTTGCTTATACGCCCCTTGAGTGGGTGTGTCAAACATCCAGCGAACATCCAGCGACATCCAGCGATTTTCAGGCGCCTTGTTCCAACCGGATCCGAGTCGCCTTGAGGTTCTTCTCGAGGCTGCTCTTCGCGCGCCGTTCGACAATGGATCGCCGAAGGGTGCTGAAGGCACCTTTTAAAGCGTTCACCCGGGAGCGGTTCACGTACACCAGATAGAACCCGCGAGCGCCTCCGACGGCGTCGCTCGCGATCGTCGCCGCCACCGACGCATCGAAATACCGGCTCGAGTACACGTCTCTCGACGTGATCACGACCGCGCTCGAGGGCGCACGGGTGATGGTTACGTGCGTGACGGTGATGAACGGCGTCAATCCGAATTTCTCTTTGGACCAGTACAGAAAGTCTTCGGCGCCGGGAAGGGCGCTTGACGGGAATTCCTGGAGGTGCGTCGGTAATCCTGGCACGAGCTCGCCGATGTACGGGGAGTTTTTCAGAACGCCGAGGAAGTCGGCGACCGGCCGGATCTGACGTTTGCCGTCGTCGTACTCGGTCATGCGTCCGGGGCCACCCGACAAGTAGGCGCGAACATTCTCGAACAGCACCTGCTTGAACAACGCCGCCGCGCGCGCCTGCGCGTCGGGAGCGCTCCAGTCGATCCCTCGCTCGAACCTGCCGATGGTGTCGGCCGGCAGCCGTACATCGCAGTCGCCGACGCGGCACGAGCGGACGTCAAGATCCTCTTTGTTGACTGTCAGCGTCGCGAGATCGTCGAGCATCGGGGGATCGCTGAAGCGTCCGATTTGCAACACGTCCGCTCCGCGCTTGAACTGCGCGATATCGCGGACGCGATCGATGAGGGTCTCTTTCGTCGCGTTGACGAGCGTTGCGCCGACTACCGCGATCTCACCAGGCTCGGGCGTGGGCAGCGCGTGCTTCACGACGGCGCCGCGATCCAGTGCCGCCAGCTCGTCGGCCGAGAATTTCAGCTCGCGACTGAGAATCTGCAGGACATTGGGCTCGACTTCCGCCCTCGGACCTGCGGCCATCGCGCAGAAGGCGAGCGCGATCGTTGCCCACCGCTTCATTAATTCACTCCCCCAGCCCTTCTTATGAAACCGTCCGCACTTCACACGACGATCAACGCAGAGCTCGCCGAGCTCGCAGAGAATACATAGGCTCTGCGGCCTCGGCGTTCAACGTCCTGGCTCCTATCTAGAAGTGTAGGCCGAACCTTCAGGCCCGGCAACGAACGCCGAGCCGCTCCAGAAGATGGACAGCCGAAGCGACGCCGTCGCGCGCGGCCACTCGAGCACCGATGCGCCGCGCCGTCTCACGAAATCGCCACTCGTTTAGCGCGGCGGCCATCCGATTGGCGAGACGCCCGGTCGTGACGCGTTCAACCGGCAGCGAGCGTGGGCCGAGTCCCAGGGTCAGGATGCGATGCGCCCAGAAGTACTGATCGAGAATGTGCGGCACGACGACTTGCGGGATACCGGCGCGGGCAGCCGCGGTGGTGGTGCCTGCGCCGCCGTGGTGGATCGCGGCTGCGACGCGAGGAAAGATCGCGCCGTGCGGAGCCGAATCGATGGCCAACACCATGTCGGACGCCGTCACGCTCGCGTCGAGCCCGGCCCACCCGCCCGCGACGACCAGCCGACAACCGACCAGACCGGCTGCGCCGACGGCGCACGAGACGAGGTCGCGCGCGTTCTTGGCCACCATACTGCCGAAACCGACATAGACCGGCGGCGATCCTTGACGCAGAAATGCCTCGAGTCGCGGATCGAGATCGGCCGGCTCGTCAAAAACCCAGGCATCAGTGGCATACACGTTCGCCGGCGCGTCGGCGCCCAGTGGTGCAAGATCGGAATCGGCGGCGACGATGATGCCGTCCCCCGCGAGTTGCTGGGTCGGGCGGTCGATAGGCGCAAGCCCGAGCTGCGCGCGACCCGCGTTGATCGGCGCGCGCAGAACAACATCAGCGATCGGCGTTCCCCACCTCCAGAGGAGACTGTTCACCCACCGCGGCAGCGTCTGGCGGCGCACCATCGGCGGCGGCGCGGCCCGACCCGGCACGACCGACGGACAAAAGGCAACGCCGATGCAGGGCACGCCGCGTCGCTCGGCAACCGAAGCCGCGGCGATCTGTACGCCGGACCCAACGATGAGATCGGCGTCGCCGGCAGCGCGCGCCACCGATTCGAACAACCTCGGGGCCAGCACCGTGGTGAGATGACGCATCTGCCATCTGAACGACTGCAAATCGGCACCTGGCGATCGCAGGACGGCCTCGATGTCCACGCCATCCGATTGGCACGGGAAGCCATGCCCGCGAATCCACGCCACAAAGTTCGCCGGCGCGACGAAGGCCGCCTCGTGTCCACGCGCACGGAGGGCGAGGGCGAGCGCCAGCAGCGGCTGCACATCGCCACGCGTGCCATGCGGTGCCAAGAGGATTCGCATTGACTCTTCTCGCAGTATACTCACGCGGTCCGTCAACGGTCCGGCTGCCGCCTTCGCGCGTTGCGCTCCGGCGAGCCCCGCCCAAGCGAAGCGGCGGCGGGAAGCCGGACACTACGTAACTGTTGAACGATCCGGCTGAAGCCGGAGACCACGCACCGACGACGGTCCGGCTAAAGCCGGACACTACGTACTGTCAAACGGTACCGTGAGTCGTGGCGTCCGGCTTCAGCCGGACATACACGTTTTGCCATGCACACAACGACTGCGACACCGACACCGCTGACACGTAACCAGATTCGCGGGTTCTGGGCGGCCTGGGGCGGATGGGCGCTCGATGGGATGGATTCGTTCATCTACGCGCTGGTGCTCGTGCCGGCACTTACCGAGCTGCTCCCGCGATCGGGCGTTGCGGTGAATCCGGGCAACCTCGGCTACTACGGCGGAGTGCTGTTCGCGCTGTTCCTGGTTGGCTGGGGACTGTCGATGGTGTGGGGCCCAATCGCCGATCGATTCGGCCGCGTCCGCACCTTGATCTTGACGATCCTCTGCTACTCTCTTTTCACGTTTCTCGGCGCGGTGGCCACCAACGTGTGGCAGCTGGCGATCTTCCGATTGCTCGCCGGCGTCGGCATCGGCGGCGAGTGGTCGATGGGCGGCACCTTCGTCGCAGAGGAGTGGCCCGAGGATCGCCGCAAGATGGGCGCCGGCTATTTGCACACCGGCTACTACTTCGGGTTCTTCCTCGCCGCCATTGCCAACTACGTCGTCGGCGCCCGATACGGCTGGCGTTGGATGTTCGCCGTCGGTGGCCTGCCGGTGCTGCTCGTCACGTTCATTCAATACAGCGTGCACGAATCGTCCCGCTGGCAGGCGCGCATCGTCGAGGCCCACCGGCGACCGACGATGGCCGCGGCCTTCATGAAGCTGTTTTCACCGACCTACGCGCGCCGCACGCTGCTGAACTCGGCGTTTCTGCTCGTGTCGATCGTCGGTCTGTGGGCCGGAACGGTGTACGTGCCGACGTCCGTCACGCAGATCGCGATCCGCCAGGGGTACGCCCCGGCGGACGCGGCGCGGCTCGCGTCGTACGCGACGATGCTGCTGTCGACGGGAACGATCCTGGGATGCATCGTCCTGCCGCGGATCGCCGAGGCGCTCGGCCGCCGGCTGACGCTCGGGCTGTACTTCGTCGTCATGTTCTTCTCCATTACGATTGGCTTCGGCTATGTGTTCTACCTGAGCACGAATGCACTCGCGTGGTTTCTCGTGTGTTTGTTTTTCCTTGGCATCGGCGGCGCGAACTTCGCGATGTACACGTTGTGGCTGCCCGAGCAGTATTCGACGGAATGCCGGGCCAGCGCGTTCGCGTTCGCCACCTCGGTCGGCCGCTTCGTTGGCGCGGGCATCACGTTTCTCGTGGGCGCCGGCGTGACCTACTACCAGACCATCGGCACGCCGGTGGCGTTTACGTCGATTGCGTTTCTGCTTGGGTTGTTGTTGCTGCCCTTCGGCGTGGAGACGAAGGGACAACCGCTGCCTGATTA
>JAHFUJ010000029.1:0-3360 GCA_023265105.1 Acidobacteriota bacterium | reverse complement strand
TAGGTCCAGCGGTACGTCGCGTCCGGCTTCCCGCCGCCGCTTCGCTTCGGCGAGGCTCGCCGGAGCGCAACGCGCGAAGGCGGCAGCCGGACCTTTTCCCTAGCTCCGCGCGACCAGATGCACGGCCGTCGCTTTGACGGCCGCGACTACCGGCGCACCCGTCGTCAACGCCAGCTCCTCGCGAGCCTGGCGTGTAATGAGCGCCACGAGCGGAAAACCGCAATCGATGGTGACGCGCTCGATTGCCCCTTCCGATTCCACCCCGACAATGCGGCCGGACCAATGGTTGCGCGCGCTGGCGTTTGACGGCGCGGCGCGCTGCAAGACGACGTCTTCGGCGCGGATGCAGGCAAACACATCGGGATGCTGCCGATCGATCTCGATATCCTCCACAGGCTCCACAGCGACCGCACGAATCGTGGCGTCACCAACTTTCAGCAGCACCAATCCGTCCTCCGCGCCTGCGATGCGGGCAGGAACAACGGATTCAACGCCGACCGACCGGGCAACGACCAGATCGGCGGGACGCCTGAACACCTCGAGGACGGGACCCACCTGTCGCACGCGCCCCTCGGCGAGCACGACCATCTGATCTCCGAGCGCGATGGCCTCTGTCCGGTCGTGTGTGACGAGCACGGCTGAGATCCCGGTCCGCTCGACGACCGATCGCAACAGGCTCCGCAGGCGGCTTCGCGCCGGCGCATCAAGGGCGCCAAGCGGCTCGTCGAGCAGCAGGAGCCGCGGCTGCGGAGCGATGGCGCGCGCCAACGCGACGCGCTGCGCCTGACCGCTCGACAGCTCGCGTGGATAACGATCGCCGTACTCCGCGAGCTCGACGAGCGCGAGCATCTCGTCGCCGCGTCGCGCACGCTCTGTCGGTGAATAGTCGCTCAACGCGTACTCGACGTTTGCTCTGACGGTGAGATGCGGGAAGAGCGCAGGCTTCTGACCGACGTAGCCGACGTGCCGTCGCTGTGGTTCAGTCCATCGCTGGGCGTCGGCATCGAACCATGTGTCGCCGGCAAACTGGATGCGGCCGCGCTCGGGCCGCTCCAGTCCGGCGATGCTGCGCACGACGGTCGTCTTGCCGGCGCCAGACGGCCCGAACAGCACCAGAATGGCGCCGCCGCGCATCGGAGCACTCCAATCGGCGGCCACGACGAAGCCGCTCGAGAAACGCTTTTCGATATCGACGATCAGTTCATCGGCCATGCGGCCCAGACCGTCTTCTGGAGCGAGTACGTGATCGAGAGAATCGCGAACGACACGAGCAGCAGCAGCAACGACGTCTGCCATGCTGCCTGATAATCGAGCGCCTGCACGCTGTCGTAGATCGCGATCGAGACCGTGCGCGTGACGCCCGGCAGATTGCCGCCGACCATCAGCACGACGCCGAACTCGCCGAGCGTGTGCGCGAAGCTGAGGACCATCCCGGTCACGAGCCCGCGCACCGACAAGGGCAGCACGACGCGCCGGAAGGTGGACCGGCGCGAGACGCCAAGCGACCACGAGACTTCCAGGAGGTTCTTGTCCACGGAGGCGAAGGCAGCACTAAACGGCTGGACTGCAAACGGGAGACTGTAGAGCACCGACGCGATCAGGAGCCCTTCGAACGTAAACGCCAGTCCTCGTCCAGTCAGCCTGGTGTTGAGCTGTCCGAGCGGGCTTGCCGGTCCGATGCCGACGAGAATGTAGAAGCCGAGCACCGTGGGGGGCAGGACCAGCGGGAGCGCGACGATCGCTTCGACCAGGAATTTCCAACGCCATTTCGAGAACGCGATCCAGTACGCGATTGGCGTGCCGACGAGCAACAGCACCACCATCGTCGCCGCCGAAAGTCGCACGCTGACCCACATCGCCGTCCAGTCCATCGCTCACTCTCCAGGCAAAGAAAATCCGTACCGCTTCAGGACCGCGCGGCCGTCTGCGCCCAGCATGAACGATCGAAAGGTGCGCGCCGCGTCGGGATTGGACGCCCACCGAAGGATGGTCCCGCCTTGCTCGATTCGCGGATACGTGTCGAGCGGGACCTCCCAGAAACGCCCGGCATCGGCAACGGTCGGCGACAGCGCGAGCGACAGGGCGACGATGCCGATGTCGGCCGCGCCACTTTGCACGAACTGAAGCGCTTGCGACACGTTCTCGCCGAAGACCAGCTTCGACTTGACGAGATCGTAGGCGCCAGCAGACCGCATCGCCGCTTCGGCGGCGCGTCCGTAGGGCGCGTGTTCGGGATTGGCGATTGCGACGTGCGAGATGGTCGGTTCCCTCAGGGCGCTCATGCCGAGCCTGGCGACGTCGATGACTGAGGAGGCCGGTACCCACAGAACGATTCTGCCGACGGCATAGGTGAACTCCGCGTCCGGTAGCGTGAGTCCTCGTTCGGCGAGCTGACGCGGATACGTCACGTCGGCCGACAGAAAGAGATCGAACGGGGCACGGTTCAACAACTGCGCGTACTCCGTGCCCGACGATCCGTACGACACGGACACGGCAACGTCCGAGTGCTCCTTCCGAAACAGCGCCGTCAATTCGTCCAGGGCGAACCTCAGGTCGGCGGCCGCGGCAATCCTGACCACGGCCGGAGCGGAGCCTCCCTGCGGCGTCGAACGCCCGCATCCCCACACGAACGCCAGGGCTGCGACCACGAAGAATGCGATTCTGGGCTTCGCCATTATGACTGGCCGGTTTAGAATGATTGTAGTCGATTATATCAGTCGGTTTTAGTCATATGCCACTTGTCACTGTCAGGGACGCGGCCCAGCAGCTCGGCGTCGGCTATTCCACCCTGAAGCAGTGGATCTACCAGGGGCGGGTGAGGACCACGCAAACGCCGGGCGGGCATCATCGGATCGCGGAATCGGAACTCGAGCGGTTGCTCGCCCGGCGGAGCCAGGCCCCCGCCCGGCGCCCGAAGCAGTCGTCGCGCGGCGTCATCGTCACGCTCAGCGGCCGGAATCAGTTGCGTGGGTTCGTCGAAGAGGTCCGAATCGACGGCCTGCTCGCGCAAGTGCGCCTGCGCGTCGGCAATCAGACGCTGACGGCCATCATCACGCGGGACGCCGTCACCGAACTGAAGCTGCGCCGCGGCGACGAAGCGCTGGCCATCGTCAAAGCGACCGAGGTCATGGTGGCGCGTGAAGGCGGTTCTGGGAAAGGCCCACGTCGTTGACACCGGGATTGACGATCGGCTACGCTTTTCCTTCAATGCTTCGGGCCCATCACCACGTGCATCATCACTCAACCGCGGCCGCGGGCCGGCGGAGTTGCGCGTGATCTAGGGTCGACACCAATAACCCGGACGACATGCAGCCCCGCCGACTTGGCGGGGTTTTTGTTTTTATGGACTATTCAAAACTG
>JAHFUJ010000247.1 GCA_023265105.1 Acidobacteriota bacterium | reverse complement strand
TGGCGGGAGGTCAAGTCGTCAATTTTTCCAGGCGTCGATTCGGTTCCGGGGACGCCGGAACAGCTTGATCCACTCGCCGGCGCACGCCTTGTGGTACTCGATGCCCGCCTTCACCAGGGGCTGGAGACAGATCTCACCGGCCGGCTGATCGATCGAACAGCCCGATTCGAGACAGGTGTCGTTCCTGGCAGCGCATTCCGCCGTGTATTTCCTCTCGATGACAGCACACGCGTCGAGATACCGTTGTCGGCTTTCGAGATCCAGAAGATTGACCAGTACCGCCTTGGATAGGTGCCCGCTCGCGGCAAACTGCATGAGCTTTTCCGAAGTCCCGACGCGTTCGGCGAGATACGCATGAGCCGCATTGGCGCCGAATGGAATCGCCCGGTGCGCCGAGAATTGTCTCGTGATCAGATCGAACTGATATTGCTGGCACTCGGTTTCGTTCAGCCCGAAGCCAAACGGCCACCTCAGCGAACGACCGGGCACCATCCTTGACATACACGTGACCACTTCCATCCACGAGACAGAAAATCGCGCTATCCATGACCCCTTCTCCCTCCCGACCGCGGCCTCGGCGGACAAGCGGAACAAACGGTCTACCTGTCGACCTGCAAACCCCGGGCCCGGCAAGTGGCAATTGAGAAGAGCCCGGCGCGACGGGGCCCAGGTGGCGTTGCCGGAAAATCGGTATCGCCGGCGGTCGCTCGGCAGGCCGACGACAAAATAATTCTCACGGTCGTCAGAAAGCCGGGCCGCCGCGGAAGCACCGCCACGTGATAGGCTGGTGTGCGATTTGCAGGACTGTCGATCGCTCGGGTCATGCGATGACGCGAGCGTTGCGCGAACGGCTCGAGAAAGCGGTACTACTGAGGACAGTCGAATGATTGATCCCAGGGGCGCTTCTGGCTCGTCGCGAACGCCTGGCAGGATGTCGCATGACCTGGGTCGCTCCATGCTTGGATGGCTGTCCCACGTGGAGATTGAAGACCTGCTGGGCACCGAAGTGGTGGCGCGCCTCGGCTGCCACGCCGGAGGCCGTACCTACGTGGTCCCGATTACGTACGCCTACGACGGGGAATCCTTCATCATCCAGTCTGCCGACGGCCTGAAGCTGCGAATGATGCGGCAAAATCCGCTGGTATGTGTTGAAGTCGATCACGTGGACGACCTGGCGAATTGGCGGAGCGTCGTCGCGTGGGGTCGCTTCGAGGAGCTCGCCGGGCCGGCCGCGACGGCGGCGTTGACGCTGCTTCGGAAACGCCTGCGATCGTTCGTCGTCAGCGAGACGAGCCCTGCGGGCAACCAGCTGACCGAAGGCGAGACGCGCGTCCGCAGCGGAAACGGTCACGCGTCGCTCTATCGCATCCACCTGTTCGAAAAAACCGGGCGATTCGAGCGTCGTTGAACGCGACCGCCACACTGCGATGGCCGTCGTGCAACCCGCCAACAGCCCTGAGGTGGAACACTCGCGGGAGATCGTCGGCTGGCTCATGTACGATTGGGCCAACTCGGCATTTCAGACGACGGTCATTACGGTGTTGAGTGGACCGTACCTGACCGCCCTGGCACAAGCCGAGGTCGGAACGAACGGCGTGGTCCTGAGTCTTGGCGCGCTCGGCGCGGTCACGGCCAAGTCGTTGTTTCCGTACTGCATCTCGGCGTCGGTGTTTCTCCAGGTCCTGCTGCTCCCGCTCCTCGGCGCCATTGCCGATTACACCCACCTAAAGAAGCGCTTGATGGCATTCTTCTGCTACGCCGGCGTGGCTGCGGCATGCCTGCTCTTCTTTGTCACCAACGGCCGCTATCTCCTCGGTGGATTCCTGCTGGTCGCCGCGAACCTCTGCTTCGGCGTGACGATCGTGCTCTACAACGCCTTCCTCAACGACATTACGACCGAGGATCTCCGCGACAAAGTCTCGAGTCAGGGGTACGCGGTCGGCTATCTCGGGGGCGGGCTGCTGCTCGCACTGAACCTCGGCGTGATCAGCCAGGCAGACACGCTCGGCCTCTCGCGAGCGCTGGCCGTTCGCCTTTCGCTGCTCTCCGCTGGACTCTGGTGGGGCGGCTTCTCGCTCATGACGTTTACGCGACTCAAGACGCGCGCGGCGCGCCACGCGCGGCCCTCCGGCCGTTCGTACCTGACGATCGGGATCGCCGAGGTCCTCCAGCTGTGGCGCCACCTGACGCGCCTGCCGCACACGCGGCGGTACCTGATCGCGTACATGGCCTTCAACGACGGCATTCAGACGGTCATCTCGATCGCATCGGTCTTTCTGGCCCAGGAGCTCTTCGTAGCGAGGGGTCTCGAAACGAATGAATCGTTCCTGGTCGGCTTGATCTTGATGGTGCAGTTCGTCGCCTTCTTCGGGGCGCTCCTCTTTGAACGCGTCGCGACCCTCGTCCACACGAAGAACGCGATTCTCCTGTCGCTCCTCATGTGGACGGGCGTCGTCATCTATGCGTACGGGTTTCTTCAGACCGTCGCCCAAGCCTGGGCGATGGGTGCGGTCATCGCCGTCGTGCTGGGCGGATCGCAGGCGTTGTCGCGCTCGCTCTTCTCACAAATGATCCCCGCGGGGCGCGAGGCATCGTTCTTCGGGCTGTACGAAATCACCGAGCGCGGTACGTCATGGATCGGTCCCTTCCTGTTCGCCGTCGTCGTGGGCGCGACCGGGTCGTACCGTCAAGCGATCCTCTCGCTCATCGTCCTCCTCGTGAGTGGCTTTGTCGTGCTGCTCGTGACGGACACGGATCGGGCCATTCACGAGGCGGGCCACCCGCTGCCCCGTGAAGCGACGATGGATGCGCGCGCGTAGGCGGCGCGCACGATCGAAGGAGATGTCTATGACGCCAGTCAGACGGATTCTGTTCTCGACGGCGCTGGCCTGCGCGCTGGCGGCCGGCCTCCTCTCCGCGCGGGTGCAGCAGGACGAGTTTCAAGACCCGATTCCCGAGCAAACGGTCGACCCGGTGATCGCACCGATGGTGTACCAGGGCGGCATGGTGGTCATGCGCGTGACGGTGACAGTCGACGGTGCAGTAGCAGGAATCGACGTCGTCAAGCCCTTTCCGGCGCTGACCGATCCGGTGGTCGCCGCTGTCCGGCAGTGGCGGTTCACCCCGGCACGCCGCGACGGACGCCCCGTTGAGGCCATCACGACCGTCGCAGTCCATGTCGCGCTCATGCGGACGGTCATCCCGCGGTAATTCGTCAGGAAGCGATCGGCAGATCGTCTCGAACGCGTCTCAACTTCTTCATGGCGTCCGCTTCGATCTGGCGAATGCGCTCGCGGCTCAGGCCGAAGCGGCGACTGATTTCCCGGAGCGTGTACTCTCGATCCGTGCCGATGCCGTATCGGAGACAGACGATCTCCCGCTCGCGGCCCGAGAGGGGCGCGAGGTAACGCCTGACGCGCGACCGTGCGTCGCGGGCCAGCGTCAGCTCTTCGGGCGTGGGCGCGTCGAGTGTCATGAACGCACCCAGCACGGTTTCGTCGCCGATCGGCGTCTCGAGTGAGTACGGCGTCTGTCTGGCCTTCAGCCCTCATCGCACTCCAGCGCCTGGGCGAACCTCTGCCGGAATGGCCGCGGAGGCAGACCGAGCTGTGTCTCGAGCGTCCGCAGTCGTTCCGTGCGCGCGGCGCTGGAAGGCGCCGCGGCCACACGCTGCGACTCCTCAGCAAGCCGTCGCAAGTCGCCCAACAAGGCATCGAGCACGGCCGGTTTAACCGGTTGCGCCAACAGCAGGGTGTGGAGGTCGCTCTCCACGCGGGCCGCTTCGCGCGCGTACCTGGTCCGCGTCGAGAGGGCCAGGCGTCGACTGCGGACCTTGGGCCGCACGAGCTTCAGCCGACGCGCGAGCCGCCCAATCCGGCCAAAGGCGCGCAGCGTCGACAGTGCGTCGGCGACGTCCAGCTCGCGGCCTTCGGGGAAGTGAATCAGCTCTTCGAATTCCGACTCTTGCCGCCGAATGCGATTTCCGAACTCGACCAGCCGGTCGACCGCCCACGGAATCACGGCAAGGGCTCCGAGCAGATTCCTCTGAGCTGTCTCGATCCGCCGTCCGAGATCCACTTCCTGTTGGCGCGTCAGCAATCGCACCCGTGCAATCTCGTTCAGGTACACGCGGACCGGTTCGAGCTCCACCTCTGGCGGCGGCCCTTCCGGAGCGCTCTCTTCCTCAGAGGGACCCTCCTCGGGTTCCCATTCCCGCAACGCGAGCTGCTCTTCTTCTTCGTCGAACCGTCCGCGCAATCGACCCTTGTCGTACTCGGAGGGAGCCGGATCGCCCTCGTCGAGATCACGCCCAACGCTCGCAGGGCCCGGTGGATCGAGCGGCACCGACGCGCGGTCGAATTCCTCCGTTCGGCGGCGCTCCTCGAACATCCGACCAATCTCGCTGCTCATGCTGATCGTCATGGATTCCCGCCCGTCGCGAGCCCGATCATTTCTTCGTTTCCTCCACGGCCGCCCGAAATGCCCGCGCCTGCCTGGCGAACGCGAGGAGCCGCTGTTCGACTCGGTGATTCACTGTTCCTAAATGAGGATCCTCAATCCGCGTCGTCTCGAACGGTTGGGTGCTCCCTTTGATGGTTCCGCGGATCCGGTGTGCGTCGATCACGACGTCGGCCACCTGGCCGTCACGGACCATTTGAAGGAAGTCGCTATACGCAACGGATTTCGCGGTCGAGGTCGGCAGCGTGACCAACAGACCGACAAGGACGGCGGTTCCCAGCAGATAGAGAAGGCCAAGGACGAGCGGAGGGATGGGACCTATGCCGCGTCCCTCGGGTTGCTCGGATCGGCCCGACGGTGGTGATGCGTCGTCTGGCATACCCCGCTCGCTGACGTGTTACGCGGCGGCGCGCGGCTTGGCGGACGCAGCCGTCGATGTGCCCCTCGTGGCGGTGCGCCATTCGACGTGCATGAACCACGCCGTCCCAAGGACGACACCAGTCCAGTACAGCCACACCGGGAATTGCTCCGGCACGCGATGGCCGGCGACGGCCCTCCACTCCGTGAGGAACGCCGCCATCGTCAGCACGGCCGACGCGACCAGGATCGCGAGATCGACCTTGCCATAGCGCCGCTGCCGCTCCGGCGTCCAGAACAAGTAACTGCCGGTGAGGACAAACACAACAGCGATCGTCGCCGGTGCCCAGACTGGAGCGACCCATGGCAGTGGAATCAAGAACAGGATGTCCCACGTGCTCAGGCTGTCCGGCCAGCCCAACACCAGTTTGAGATCCGCGTAGTAAGTCAGATCCCAGATGCCGAACGCCAGGAGGAACGCGCCGGCGCGATCGGCGTACCGGCGGCCGGCCAGCCAGGCCACCGCGCCGAGCACCAGGAGGGTGCAGGCCTCACGTACCATCTCCACGGCCACGAGATGGCCCGGAAGCGACACCAGCGAGAACAGGAAGCTCGTGACGGAGGCCGCTCCCTGGAGCGAGGCCTCCCGCAGGTAGATCTCGCGCAAATAGACGACAACCGCCGCTTCGATCCAACCGAAGGCCAGCGCCAGAATCCAGAGGCTGGCGTACGCCGGTCGCCGCCTCCACGTGGTCCGGCTGAAGCCGGACGCCACGTACCGTTGCTGGTTCCTCATGTGGAGCGCCGCCCGGGTCGTCAATGATCCGGGCCCGCAGTTGACGAATCGTCGTTACGCCGCCTTGACTTCGACCTTCTGGGCCACCGGCGCCGCCTTGGCAACCGCGGCCGTCAAGCGCAACATGCCGTTTCGATACTCGGCCTTCGCGCTCTCCGGGTCGATCTTCTCCGGGAAGTGGATGGATCGAAAGAGCTTGCCGCTCTCGAATTCGCAGACATGCACGGTTCCCTTCTCGGCCGTGTGCTCGTGAGTCCTCTCCGCCTTGATCAACACGTCTTCCGGCGTGACTTCGACATCCAGATCCTTGGCCTCGACGCCAGGCAAAGCGGCCAGCACTTCGATCTGGCTGTCTTTCTGCCGCAACTCGATCGATGGCTTCCACACGAGTTCTTGCTCGGCGGCCAACCAATCCGTCACCGGGCTGCCCCACAACGTTCCTCGGTGCCGGAACAGGTCGTACGCGCGCCGACTGATCGCCTTTTGCAGGTGGTCGAGTTCGTCGAACACCGTGTCGGCCCTCCTCAGCTCAATGTCTCCTCTTGCCATGACAAAACCTCCCGGCCACCGCTGCGGCCAATGCTTATTGGATTGAGTTGAGCACGAGCCATGCCAGGGAGGAGAGGACGAAATGGCGGTCGCCAGAGCGAAGAAAGAGATCGGCTGCCGGTTAATCCGGCGGTGCACGCGCCGCGCCTGCCAGATTCCCGTCAGGTTGAGCGGACCGGACCGCGGGTCAGCCGCGCTTCTTTTCCCGCGTGACGCGTAGCGCACGCGCCCCGCTCACCGAGTCCTCGAGCAGCTCGAAGGTGACGGTATCACCGACCTGGAGATCATTGAACGCGGCGCCTTCCTGCAAGTCGCCGCGATGAAAGTAGATCTCGCGATCGTCACGTAGGCAGATAAATCCGTGGCCCTGGCCGACCATGATCTTGGTAATTCGACCGGTCGTGGGTTTGCCACGAGGATCGTTCGGCCGCGATGGCTTGCCCGACCGTTTCGGCGCACGGTTGCGCCCGGTGCCGTAAAAATATTCAGCGCTCATGTGTGGCGCGTGTGTGCGCTGCCCGCGACATTCTCGCGGCGCGCGAGAGTCCACCTACGCGACTCTGACGTTCTCGCCTCGGGGGCCCTTTGGACCTTGCCCCCGCTCGAAGGTCACCGCTTGTCCTTCACGCAGCTCGTCGAAGGGCGTCTGAGCGCACGCCGAGTTATGGAAGAAGTACTCGTTCCCGTCACTGGCCAAGATGAAACCGAACCCCTTGTCGCTGACGAGGCGTTTGATCGTGCCGTTCATGGCTGCCATTGCAGTCTCCTTCGAATCCATATGATCGCGAACGCGCTCTAGCAGGACGCGGTGGTTGCTGGGGTGTCCCAACGCCTGCCCGAAGGCCGGTCGGCGCTGGATGAACGCAGGCTGGCTTACGTAAGGAGCGA
>JAHFUJ010000246.1 GCA_023265105.1 Acidobacteriota bacterium | reverse complement strand
ACGCGTATCGTCGTACGCATCGGCTCGCGAGGGTCCAGGCCGTGGCGCTGCGCGCGATCGCGGCGTGCCGCACCGCTCTGCTGGGCGGGCGTCGGGAGACGTGTGACCACTGCGGGGCCACACGTCTCCTGTTCAACTCGTGTCGTAATCGGCACTGTCCAACGTGTCAATCGCAGGCGAGTGCCCGCTGGCTCGAGGCCCGTCGCGCGGACCTTCTGCCGATTCCCTATTTCCATGTCGTCTTCACGTTACCGCATGCGCTCAATGCCCTCGCCCAGGGCAATCCACGCGTGATCTACACGCTCCTGTTCCGCGCCGCCGCCGACACGTTGCTCACCTTCGGCCGTGATCCGCGGCATCTCGGCGGCACGATCGGCCTCACGGCCGTGCTCCACACGTGGGGGCAGACACTCACCCAGCACGTCCATGTCCACTGCGTGGTCACCAGCGGGGCCTTGTCGCGCGACCGCACTCACTGGATCCGCGGACGTGCGGCGTTTCTGTTTCCGGTCACGGCGCTGGCGATCGTCTTCCGCGCCAAGTATCTGGCGGGCCTGCACCACGCCTTCGCCGACGGGAAGCTCGTCTTCGCGGCGGGCACGACGCCTCTTGCCGATCGCGCCCGATTCGCGGCGCTCGTCACGCAGCTACGGGGCACGCCCTGGGTGGTCTACGCGAAACGGCCCTTTGGCGGGCCGACGCAGCTCCTCCAGTACCTCGGGCGCTACACGCATCGGATCGCGATCTCGAACGCGCGGCTCATCAGCCTCGCCGACGGGGTCGTACGGTTCCGCTGGAAGGACTACGCGGACCGCGGCCGGACGAAGATCATGGCCCTGGCGGTCGACGAATTCCTCCGCCGCTTCCTGCTGCACGTGCTCCCGCGCGGCTTCGTGCGCATCCGGCACTTCGGGCTGCTCGCCAACGCGCAGCGCCGGACCACGATCGCGTGCGCGCAGCACCTCCTCGGCGGGACGCCGTCCGCCCCTTCCGCCGACCCGGCGCCGAGCGCCGACGGCGATCGCGCACGGTGTCCGTTCTGTCATCAGGGGCAGTGGCAGGTCGTGGAGATCCTAGCCCCCATCGCACCGCCGCTCGCGCCGAAGGCCATCGACACCTCCTGACTCCATGACGAAGGTACACCCGCGGTCGACGTCCGCCGTCGACGTGGTGGCCCACGTCCGGATACGCGTGTGTCGAGATCGCGGCGCCTGCCTTCCCCACGCCCTTCACGACCGTCCCGATGCCTCGCGGCCCCCCCTGCCCGAAGCGTCCATCCCGCACGCTCGCGCCCCACGCCTCACAAAATCCCAGCGCCACGCGTCCTGGCCGGCCTTACAATCCCCATAGCTCGCGGCAGCGCAGCGACGCGGTTCAGTTCAACGAGGTTTATCCGCACGGAGCGGCAACGGGCCCCGTCCCTGCATCGCGGCCGTGCGGATCAAACCTTATTCGTTAGGCCGTCGCATCACCAATCAGGCTCATTGGGCGCAAACATGATAATCTGGCTATGATGTAGCCAGATGCCTTTCGAGATCATCCTGGCTCCGGGTGCCGTGGCGGCAGTCAAGGGTTTGGCCGTACCGGTTCGAACCGGAGTCACAGTGACCATCGAGCAGCATCTGACACACGAGCCCACAAAGGTCAGCAAGAGTCGCATCAAGCGACTGCGGGGGCTGAGTCAGCCTCAGTACCGCTCGCGAGTTGGCGACATCAGGGTGTTTTATGACGTTTCAGGCACGCAAGTTCAAGTCCTCGCGATCGTCACCAAAGCGGAGGCCGACGGGTGGCTCAAGCAGTACGGCACGCCGGCCAAGGACAACGCCGAGGGCGGTGGCGCTGGCGAAGGTCAAAGACGATCTGTCTAAGTACTTGCGTCTGGCCGTCGACGAAGAGATTGTCATCACGCGTCACGGTCGACCGGCCGGCATCCTCGTCGGGTTCGCGTCAGAAGACGACTGGTTCGAGTATCGTCTTGAGCATCATCCGGAATTCCTGCGACGCATCGCCGAAGCACGAGCTGCTATTCGAGACGGTCGTGGAACTCGACTCGAAGATATCGGGTAGGCACCGGTCTAACCTAGTTCAGAAGAAAGCCTCATAGCCACAAGGCTGCCCCAACAAGGCGCGATGCGGACGGCCCGAAGGGCTTGAAGAGGCGGTCTCCTCAAAACAACTCCCCCTGCCCCGTGTGGCAGGGGGAGTTTATGCTGCAGTCAGTAAGGAGGGACTTGATCCGATTTACGGAAGCGCGAACACGGACAGAGTTCCTCCGAGGTTGGTATAGTCGCCGAGCGAGCGGGTCAGACCGACGGCCCCGAGCCCGTCCGTCCCTTTCGTCAGCCCTTGCGCCAGACCGATCGCCGCCCATCCTCCGACGCCGCTCATCACCGCGACGTACTGCTTACCATTGAACATGTAGGTGATGGGGTTGCTGATGATTCCGGAGGGCGTGTGGAATTGGTAGAGAAGCTTTCCAGTCTCCTGATCGAGCGCCTTGAACCAGCCGTCCAGCGTCCCGTGGAACACGAGATTGCCTTCGGTGGTCAGTGGCCCACTGTAGGCCTGGAAGGGTTCGTTGTTGGCCCACTTGGTCTGTCCTGTCACCGAATCAAACGCAATGACCCTTCCACGAACATCGCCATGTTCGGCAGGAAACATGTTGACGAGGGCTCCGACATACGGGAAGCCACCCTTGTACTTCACACTGAACGCCTGGTAGTCCATGCAGATGTGGTTGGTCCCCGCATAGAAGAGCTTGGTACGTGGATCGTATGAAACGGGTTGCATGTTCTTGGCGCCCATCGCGGCCGGGCAAATCTCTTTGACGTTGACATCGGCCTTGGTCATCTTGGTTGGGTCGACGACAGGGCGGCCGGTCTTCATGTCGATTTCCTTGGCCCAGTTCACGGTTGGATCGAATTTGCTCGCTTTGAGAAGCTTCCCGTTACGGCGGTCGAGGAGGTAGGCGAAGCCGTTGCGATCGAAATGCGTGAGGGTCGGCACGGTCTGGCCACCGATCTGGCTATCAGTGAGCACACTTTCATTGATGCCGTCGTAGTCCCACGCGTCGTGAGGCGTCATCTGATACGCCCACGCGGCGACTCCTGTATCCGGATTACGGGCGAAGAGGGTCATGGCCCACTTGTTGTCGCCTGGCCGTTGATCGGGATTCCACGTTCCGGGGTTGCCGGACCCATAGTAAAGGAGGTTGAGCTGAGGATCGTACGTGTACCATCCCCACGTCGTCCCGCCCCCGAGTTTCCACTCATCGTTTGTCCAGGTCTTCAGGCTGGAATTCTGCCCCACGGGTTGCTGGGTCGCGCCATCCATCGTCTTCGCAGGATCAACCAAGATCTCCTGATCCGAGCCGACGCTGAGCGCACGCCACACCTGCTTGCCGGTGTTGAGATCGTACGCCGTGACGTGGCCGCGAACGCCGAACTCTCCTCCGGAGATACCGACAAGGACTTTGTCCTTGACGACCAGTGGAGCCCCCGTCATCGTCTGACCCAGCTTCGGATCGCCGTTTTGGGCGCTCCACAGGACTTTGCCAGTCTTCGCGTCGAGAGCGTAGACGTGCGCGTCTAAGGTAGTGGCGAGGATTTTCCCGTCCGCATACGCGACGCCGCGGTTCACGACGTCGCAACAGGCGACCGACGGGGCCAGCTTGTCCTGCTCCGGCTCGAACTTCCAGGCCATGTGCCAGAAGCTGTTGAGATCGATGGCATAGACGTAATTGGGGTAGGAACTCTCGAAGTACATCATGTTGCCAACGACGAGAGGCTGACCCTCTTGGCCGCGGAGGGTGCCCAGGGACATCGTCCAGGCCACCTGGAGTCTTCCAACGTTCTGGGCGTTGATCTGGTTGAGCTTGCTGTGGCGGGTCCCGCTATAGTTCCCCAGAGGCATGACCCATTGGTTGGAGTCCTGGGACATCGACTCCAGGGATCCACCCGCCTGTTGGGCGACGATGCGAGGAGCGACGATCGCCACGGAGGCGCAGAGGACGATTACGAACAACGACAACAACCGCTTCAACCACTTCATCTTGAAATCCTCCCTTAAAGGATTGTTTCTTCTCGCAAGTTTTCGTCTACTCGATCTCGGACGGCGGCCTGCCCACCTCCACCAGTCCGAGACTCCGACCCTTCACGTACGCGTAGATGTGGTCCATCTCTTCTTCACTCAAGAACCCGGCCCAGCTCGGCATCCCCTTCTCTTCTCTGCCTGGCATGGCCACCGCCAGAAATTGCCGTGAGGTCATACCCACCTCTAGAGAGTGTCGAAGGTTGGGCCCGAGCTCGCTTTCGGTGGCGTCCGTCCCGTGGCAGCGGTAGCAATAAGAGTTGAACAGCAAATAACCGCGGAAGACATCTTTGGTGACCTTCTGGTTGCTGCCCTCGATAAAGAGGGGAAAGTCCAACGTGATCGTCTTGCCGTCTTTAAGCGCGTAGTCGTACTTCTTGGCGCCGGTGCCGCCGGCTGGAGCCGTCGACGTGTCTTTCAGCGACAAGATCCACTGCACGATTTCCTTGAGCTGCCCGTCCGTCAAATCTGAATGCGACGGCATGGAGATGTCGCCCCAGGTACCAGAGGCGCCCTCTCGAACGCTCCGAACCAGCCTGCCCGCGACATCGGACGGTTGCCCGGCATACCTTTTCGCGATCTCGTTATAGGCAGGTCCAACGACCGTGCGGTCAACGGCGTGACAGGAGGAGCAGTCGCTTCCTTCTGTCAGCTGTTCACCATTCGGTGGCTTACCAGCCTGCAGGCCCGAGCCTGCCCAAGCCCTCGCCTGGATAAATTGTGCGCTGAGCATCGTGACGATGGACAGTGCGACGGTGCGTAAGACGCTGTCTCTTCTACTCAAGGTTCCGTCTGCCTTCCATGCGTACACCCAGGGGGCGCGGGCGTGCCAAATTGGTTAGCGGAGGTTCGGATCCTGCGGTGTATACAACTTGACACCGTGTCGCGTCAAGATGGCCGTGAGCTCTGCTTGATGCCCGGTAATCACTTGATCGAGTCGCTGTTTCAATGCCTCGTCGCCCTCGCGGACCCCCATAGACATCGGGAACATGTACTGCTCCGGCGGCCCCAGAGTCCGGGCGTTTGGCACCGCGACGACTTCCAAGTCGGGATACCGGTTCAAAAAGGGGCCGACCGCCGGCTGCCACGTGATGAGCACGTCGATTTGCCCTTTTTCCACCGCGTCGAGCATCGTCGCGGGCGACTCTCCACTATTACTCCCCACGTCGAAAACGGTCGCACGGCTGAGCATCCCGCGTATCTTCGCACCGTCTTCCACCGGGGTGTCGCCTTCAAAACCGATCTTGAGCCGCTGAAGGACCGGCGAATCCATACTTTTGATGTCGTAGTTCTTGCTTTTCTTGAACACGAACACGTAAGACGAAACGTAGTAGGGTCGCGTGGTCAGCTCTTCGCGATTTCCGTACGGAAGACCCATCACGACATCGCACTTTTTCGCGTCGAGCGTGCGCGACAGGAATTCGGTGAAGCCTCCCCGGCCACGGGTGCTTGCCCAGGAGTATTCCAGCCGTTGACCGAGCGCTTTTGCCACGGCTTCAGCGATTTTGTTCTCAAATCCTTCGCGGGCTTGATTGGAAAAAGGGAGGTAATCGGGATCCGCACACACGCGCAACGATGGGCCCTGCGCCGAGAGAACCGCTGGCCCCAGCCCAGCGACAGCCATGGCAGACACGACACACATCATCTTGAGCTTCATTGTTTCTTTATTCCGCCTTCGAAGGGCGCGCAGAGGGTACCACAGTTAAGCCTCGGATTCAAACTCCTGCGAGACGTCCCCTGCGAGACATCGTGGCTCATCCCCCGCGGCGTGCCCTTCGACAAAGCTCAGGGCACCCCGAGCAGCGTCGAGGGGTGCTCGCGCGCGCGCCACACGCGCGCGCCGTCGGTCCGGAACGGCCCCTCGTACACGCGACCCGCCACGTCCGTCACGCCCAACAGGGCGCGCACGCGTTCGGCGAGCCGGAGGCCGGCGGCCTCGCCGTCGACGATGCCGTACACGGCGGGGCCCCAGGAGCTCTGCCCCACGCCCGACGCGCCCCACTCCGCCATGCGGCGCACCAGCTCCTCGCTCGGGCCAGGGGCGAACGTGCCGCCCTGCACGGACGCGAACCAGCGCCCGGTGATCTCCTGGATCTCCCGCAGCGCGGCGCCGAACGTCGCGAGGTCGGCCTCGGCCAGCGCAGGCAGCAACGCCATCAGCACGAGGTGCGCGACACGTTCGACGTCGCACTCCGGCGGCCGAGCAAGCTCGGCGAGGGCGTCCGCCTCCTCCTCGCCGCTGATGCCAGGCGCCGCCTCGGGCACCGCAACGACGCACCGCCACGCGGGCGGGAAGGGCAGCCGCGCAAGCAGCGGAGCGACCCCGTCGCTCTCCGGACGTCGCCCGCCCTCGAGCACGAGACCGCCTCCGGTGAACGTCCACGTGCCGATGGCGGAGCGCCGCCCGCGTCCAACCGCGCGCGCCAGGGCGGGCGCGTCCGTCGCGACGCCGCAACACTCCGCCAGCGCGCGCGCGACAGCGAGCGCGAGCTGCGTGCCCGAGCCGAGCCCCGAGTGGGGCGGAAGCGTACGGTGCACGTGCAACCGGACGCCGCCGCCGCCGTTCCCCGGGCCGTAATGGGCCAGGAAGCGGTGGGCGAAGCCGGCCGCCCGATCGACGTCCTCCCCAGCCACCTCCAACGTGTCGGCTGGGCACGCCGAGACGAGAAGCGTCGGCGCCGGCGCCGCCGCGCCGATGCCGCCGAACGAACGCCCGAGCGCGCCGCGAAGGTCGAGCACCCCGAAGTGCAGGCGTGCCGGCGCCTCGACGAACACCGCCTGCCCGTTGGGCCAGGGTGTCATGCGAGCTCTACGCGCTGTGTGCGCTGTGCGCGCTGTGCGCCAAAACGTCGAGTCATGCTTGCTCTGGGGCGACAGGCATGGAGCGCACGTGCGCGGTGAGCAGCGCCATGGCTTCGAACTCCTGGGCGCCCGCGGTCTTGTCGACGATCACCTGCAACCGC
>JAHFUJ010000245.1 GCA_023265105.1 Acidobacteriota bacterium | reverse complement strand
CCGCGCGGCTCAAGGCGTTTAAAGGCAAGCTGGCCGATCAGATCTGCATGGCAAGCGGCGGACCCTGCAAGTACACCGGCAAGGACATGAAGGCAGCTCACGCTGGCATGGGCATCGGCGCAACCGACTTCGACGCGCTCGTTGAAGATCTTGTCGGCGCGCTTGACAAGTTCAAGGTTGGGCCGCACGAGAAAGATCAATTGCTCGGTGCCCTCGGCCCGATGAAAACGGACATCGTCGAGAAGAAGTAACGGGTAGTGGCGGGGCTGGCTCCTCCACGAGCCGATCCGGTCAGTCTCGAATGCCCGGGTTCAGCGGGCTCAGCAGTGGGTTCACTCACGGGCACTTCGGGAAATGGGTAAGGAATTGGCTGGGAGGCAGGGATTCGAGCCAAGTCGCGGCGAGCAACGGCGAGCCGCGCGATGCCCTAGAAACGTGCCGAGCAGCCACCACTTCCAACTTCGAACTTCAAACTTCGAACTTGCGAAGTGGCTGGGAGGCAGGGATTCGAACCCCGATAACGTGGTCCAGAGCCACGTGTCCTACCGTTGAACGACCTCCCAGTGCTAGAACGCGTGCGTCGTGCCGGCGGGAAAAAGGAATTGTACCCTAGTCTTGCGACGCTAGGAACGACACGAGCTGCTCGAGCCTCCGCACGGTGCGATCGCGACCGAGCCACGCGAGCACCTCGAAAATGCCCGGGCTGGCCGTGCGTCCGGTCGCCGCGACCCGCGCGGCGTGGATGAGGCTTGCCGCCTTGATGCCCTGCTGTTCCGCCGTGCGCCGCACCGTTGTTTCCACCTGTTGCTCATCGAAGGGACTCGTCTCGCGGAGCGCGCGGACGAGCACTGCGACATGTTCTGAGAGACCTGGGACATCGAGGTGCTTCTTGATGGCCTCCGGTTCGTACTCGACCGTGTCGACAAGGAACGGACGCGCCTGATCGACAAAATCGCTGAGACGCTTTGCACGCGGCCGCAACAACTCGATCAGGCGACGCAGCCGCTCATCGGCGGGAGCGTGCTCCGGCCACAGCCCTTCACGCGCGAGCAGCGGGAGCACGAGCGCGGCGAGCTCCTCGATCGGCATCCGCGCGATGTACTGCCCGTTCATCCACTCGAGCTTCGCGGTGTCGAAGACCGCGTTGCCGCCGCTGATGCCTTCGAGCGTGAAGCTGTCGACGAGCTCGCGCCGCGACATCAGCTCGCGGTCGTCGCCCGGCGACCATCCCAGCAGCGCGAGGAAGTTGACCATGGCATCCGGCAGGTAACCCTGGCGCGCGTACTCCATCACCGACGTCGCACCGTGGCGCTTGCTGAGCCGCTTCTTGTCCGCGCCCAGGATCAGCGGCACGTGCGCGAACCGCGGAACCGGCGCGCCGAGCGCCTGGAAGAGCAGCACGTGCTTCGGCGTGTTCGAAATATGGTCGTCGCCCCGGATCACGTGCGTGATCCGCATGTCCACATCGTCCACCACGACAGAGAGGTGATAAATCGGGTGCCCGTCCGAGCGCAGGATGACGAAGTCCTCGATGTGTGCCCCGTCGAACTCGATCCGCCCGTGCACCGCATCGGCGAACGCCGTCTGCCCGGGCGGAACCTTGAAGCGGATGGCGCGCGGCGCGCGTGACGCCTCGAGCTCCGCGATGCGCTGAGATGGGAGGCTCAGGCACGCGCGGTCGTACTGCCAGGCTTCACCGCGCGCGTCGGCGCGCTCGCGCTCCTGTCGCAGCCGATCCGCTGAGCAGTAGCAGTAGTACGCGTGGCCGCCGGCGACGAGCGCCGCCGCGGCCGCGCGATGTCGATCGAATCGCTGCGACTGGAAATACGGCTCGTGCGGCCCGCCGATCCCGGGCCCTTCATCCCAATCGAGCCCTAGCCAGCGCAGACCGTCGAGAATGCCCGCGATCATATCGTCCGACGACCGCTCGGCATCGGTGTCTTCGATGCGAAGCACGAACGCGCCGCCATGCCGGCGGGCGTAGAGCCAGTTGAAGAACGCGGTGCGCGCGCCGCCGACGTGGAGATAGCCAGTCGGTGAGGGTGCGAACCTGACTCGAACGGAAGATGCCATGTCAGGGGTCAGGGTCGTCTAAGGTATCAGACTGACACCTGAGACAGCCCTGACCCCTGCCCCCTGACCCCTTCGTTCAACGCGTCGCCGTCGCAGGTTCCAGAGTCGAAGGCGCTCCGAGAGGCGGCCGCGCCATCGACAGCGAGAAGAACGCGACGAGCGCCAGCCCTGCGGCGCCGTAAAACGCGTAGGCGTAGGAGCCCGTTACCTGGTAGACACGCGCCGCGATGAACGGTCCGACGATGCCCGCCACGCCCCACGCGGTGAAGAGCGCGCCGTAGTTCATGCCGAGGTGACGGGTGCCGTAGAAATCGGCAGTGGTCGATGCGAACACCGAGAGCTGCGTGCCGTAGCACCAGTAGCCGGCGGCGACCAGCGCATAGAGCGCCGCGATCTGACCGATCCCCATCCCGAGCGCGGACATCACAAGCAGCGATCCGACGACCATGACTTTCAGCGTGGTCAGGCGCCCGAGCGAATCGGACAACGCGCCGGACAGGATGCGACCCCCGGCGTTGCCGATCGCGGCAATCGTGATCGCGAATGCCGCTTCCGCCGCCGTCAGTCCGACCGACCGCATGAAGGGCACGAGCTGGCTGATCATCATCTGACCGGCGGTCGTGCCCAGGCAGTAGGCCAGCCACAGCGCAAGGAACGTCGGCGTGCGGATCATCTCGCGCGTCGGGATGTCGACCGAGGGGCGCTTCTTTGTTGCGGCAGCCGGCGCCGGTGCCTTGTAATCAGCCGGCGGGTTCTTGAGCAGCACGGTGCCGATCATGCCCATGACGAACAAGGCCGCACCAAGGATCCTGAAGGTAGCGCGCCATCCGTAATCGGCAATCAGCGCGTTCGCCATCGGACCGATGATGGCCGACCCCGCGCCGTACCCGCCGACCATAAGGCCGACAGCCAGGCCCCGCCTGTCGGGAAACCACTTCGACGCCACCGGCGTGGGCGCCGAGTAGCCGAATCCGTTGCCGACACCGACGATGACGCCGAAGGCGATGTAGAGGAACGTCACCGACGTCGTCAGGCTGGACAGCGCGAACCCGCCGCCGACGAGCAGCGCGCCGAGGAATGCGCAGAGGCGCGGACCTTTCGCGTCCTGGATCTTTCCGGCGACGATGAACGTCGCCGCGAAGCAGACGATCGCGATCGTGTAGACCCACGACGTCTGCGCCCGGTTCCACCCGAACTCTTTCTCGAGGGGCAGCACGAACACGCTCCACGCGTACAACGATCCGAGAGCGAGATTCAGCGAGATACCGCCGACGATCGGAAGCCACCGTTTCATGGAACCCCTCCGGCGCGCGCGTGAATAGCGCAGCGCGGCGATTCTGGACGGGAGTATCGCCGGTGTCAAGACCATCAGAAGGGGAGGTGAGACATCGCAAACCTCCGTCAGCCTGGACGCACCTGAGCAAAGAAGAGTAAGATAGGCACAGGAACTGAGGCTATCTGAGTATGGCACGAGTCCAGCCTGTGCTGACCCCCACTGAACTTGCGCTGGTCGACCAAATGGCCGAGCTGACGGGCTCGAAGCGTACGGACGTGATCAAGAGCGCTCTGGCCGTCTACCACTGGTTCGTCCGGCAGGCCTTGACCGGGAGTAAAGTGGTATCGCGCAAACCCACCGGCGAGGAAGTTGCCCTCGAGACTGCCGAACTGGCCGCTCTGGAAGGGAAGGGCAATCGCCTCGGTCCTGAAGAGCTCGGCCTGCTCGCCAGGCAACTCGCCTCCGCGTCTGACCCGATCGACGCCGCTCGTCTAAGGGAACGCCTCACGCGCGGGTACTACGGCATCTAGTGGCCTGTCTAATCGAAATTACCGCCGGGCCGCTCCGTTGTCGCGGCCCGCAGATCGCGCTCGAAGGCCTGTTATGAGTAGTACTCCATCAGTCCGACCGGACCACTAGAGCGCGTCGTGCCGCAGGCCCGCCGCCGGAACATCCCGCCCGCGCCGTTCCAGCATTTGCTCGACCGCATCCAAGGCAGGAAGATCCCCGCGACTCAACTGGAGTTGCTGGCGAAGTGGCTCGACACCGAACCGGAGGTCCCCGAAGGTCAGTGGTTCAAACGATTCACGCGCATGACGGTGTGCGGCGAAGGAGAGCTGGTCAAGACCTTTCTCCTCCCGGGTCAGCCCGCCAAGGGCCAGAGGGTCTCATGAAGTGCGCTGTGGTCGGCGCAGAGGGCTCCGAGGAGTTCGCTATTCCTCATTCTCAATTTTACTTACGGCTTCTCTGACCGCCTGATGAATACGTTTTCTGACAGGAATGCCGGTCCCGATGTACGCTTCCGGAAAATAACCTTCGAATCCGCCAAGGCGAGGGTCCTGCAACAATGCATTCAGTTCCGGCAGGGCATCTTTGGCCGCAGGTCCGATCTTTCCGAGAGCTCGGACTGCCTGATAGCGGAGAATATCCTCTCCTCCTTCTTGCAGCCATTCAATAAGAGAGGGAACGGCATCCTTCGCCATTGGACCGAATTCCCCCAATACAAGCATAGCTGCCTGTCTGTCGTCGAAATCGAAACGCTCGCCCCGCAGCAATTCGATAAGCACGGGAATCGCCCCTTTCGCCTCTTCACGGGCCCCGGGAAGCAGGCGGCCAAACGCATATGCAGCACTCCAATGGAAACGATGATCCTTGTATTGGGCCGCTTCTATAAGGGCCGGAATAGCATCCGTTGATCGCGGTCCTATGCCCTTTATGTACTTCTCGAACCTGAAGAGTCTTTCACTGCGTCCTGTCATGTCGAGGAGGACTCTGGGGTCGGGGGGGTTCGGCTCAGGCCCGCGCCAGTACGCATTCCGCCACGATTCAGGAGGCGGGCTGAGCGGATGCAGCGCAAGCGAAAATATGACCGCCGATGAGGCAAGCCAGAGAAACCCGATTCCGCTGACGGTATAAAAGCCGTTGAGTATGAGACGCCTGGCGCTCACTTCATCGTTGTCCGCGAGGAAGAAGACATTGAAGATGCTGTGGCCTGGCGCCCGCTTCGCCTTGCCGAACAGAAACCGCCAGAGCGACAGGCTCCACGACGAGCGGGATGACGGACGGATCACGAGACGGTCCGAGTCCGCGGCATCAGGCGCCGCCGCGGGATTGATCTCGGCGTTGCCGATGAGATACACGGGGTCTCCCGGCATCAGGATCCTCGTGACCGAGTCGTCGCGGTCGTTCTTCTCAACGCGGCGCTTGAGCACGATCTCGTGACAGCCCTCCAGGCTGGCGAGGTCCGTGATCCAGCCCGCACGCACCAGGCACTTGGTCGGATCCACCAGCACGCGGCCGGTCGCATCTTCCAGATAGAACGGTCGGAGTACCTGCTTGGGTGAAAAGTAATCGAACATGTCCCAGTGAAGGCTGAGGATGGGTTCGCGTTCCTCTCCCACACTCCGCGCGACGCCTCTCAGCTCCACGAGACCCAGAGCGACGGACCGGGCTCTGGAGGTGGGGAGATTCTCGACCTGGCTGGCCTGCCGGAATCGCCAGATCGCGTCACGGCCGAGCCAGAGCGCCACGACGGCGAACCCGGCGGAGCCGACGAGGAGATCGAACACCGCACCGTCTTGCCCCATTGCGGCGAACCCTTCGAGTTTGCCGCCCGCCGGCCGTCCCAGAAGAAAATACGCGGCAATGACCAGCGTCTTGACAGGCGCCACCAGGCTGATCGCGGTCACCCAGATGACCGCCACGATCAACAGAACGCCCAGCAACGGCATCTCCGGTCGGTACGTCCTGCTGAAGAGTCGGCCGCAGAGATGGGACAGGAAGAAGCTGATCGCCACCAGGGGCAACAGCAGAAGGAGCAACGCCGGCAGGAACATCAGCCAGGCGAGAAAGAAAAATATCAGGGCGCAGGCGCGGAACGTGAGATTGCGCAGGCTGACGTCCAGAAACGTGCCCAGCCACCGCGCGATGAAAGTATCCGGCTGGCAGCTGGGCCTTTTTTGCCACCAGTCAAATGGGACGAAGAGGGACACGACGATGACGATGGCAAGAAACAGGAAGGTCACGTATGTGCCTCGGCGGATTCTGGCCGCACACCGGCCTTTATCGTCAGGCGAATTTCAACTTGACGTCCTGCTTGAGCTCATCGGGGATCTCCAGGAAGGGGTGGCGCTGGTAGTTGAGCCGATGCGCCAGGATGAAGTCAGGAAACTGCTCGATCTGGATATTGTAGAGATTCACGCTGTCGTTGAAGAACTCGCGCCGGTCGGCGATGGATGACTCCACGGCGCTGACCCGCCCCTGGACCTGGAGGAAATTCTGGCTGGCTTTCAGGTCGGGATAGGCTTCCCACACCATCCGCACCCGCCCGAGCTGCTTGTTGAGCGCGTTCTCGATCCTGGTCTTCTCGTCGGTCGTCTTCGCCTCGTCGTAGCCCGTGCGGAGTTTCGTGATCTGGTTCAGCACTTCGCGCTCGTGCGTCATGTAGGCCACGCACGCGTCAACCAGCTTGGGCAGCTCGTCGTGCCGCTGCTCGAGCAGCACGTCAATGTTTTGCCACGCCTTGGTGACGTTGTTCCGGACCTGCACGAGAGTGTTGTAGATGCTGATCCCGTATGTCACGGACAGGAAACCGACGACGGCGACTGCGACCCAGAGGATTAGTCCGGTGTCCATCTGTAAGCCTCCTCGTTCGCGGAGACCCCCGTCCCCACGGCTACACTTATCCGTATCGGTCGGAAGGGAGGTGAGAACCACACGGCGTTGACGCCCAGAGATCGGGTATCCTTGAGCGTCCCGCCCGTGCGATGCGCGTCCAGCCGGTGAGGTGGCCGAGAGGCTGAAGGCGGCGGTTTGCTAAACCGTTGTAGGGCCTTAAAGTCCTACCCAGGGTTCGAATCCCTGCCTCACCGCCAATCCCTCGAATTCGCTCGGTCTCGTCGGCTCGGCAGGGCTCCAGGCATCGCGCGGCTCGCTTGGCTCGCCGCGACTTGGCACGAATCCCTGCCTCACCGCCAAATAAATTTTCAGATTGAAGATTGAAG
>JAHFUJ010000244.1 GCA_023265105.1 Acidobacteriota bacterium | reverse complement strand
ACGGGCACTGCCGGAACGAAGCCATTCCGGTTCGGCATTACGACCTTCGGCAGGGTCTTCTCGTCCATCACGTCGTTTTCTTTGATGATGCCGTTCCAGTAGTACAGAAACGCGACCAGGGCATAGACGTCGTTCGGGGCGAGCGATCCCGGATTGCTGGGGGGCATCGCGCGGTTGATATAGTCCCATGCGATCGTCGCATACGGGTAGTAGCTTGGCCCGTTCCTTTCATCACCGTAAAAGGGGCCGCGATAAGGCTTGCCGGGACTGCCGATCACGAGACTCCGGAGGAGCCCGTTTTCCCCATTCCTCCCGTGGCAGACCTCGCACCGCTTGGCAAAGATCTCCGCGCCTTCCTTGACTGTTCCGAGCCCAGGAGGAAGTTCCCTTCCCTCCGGCCCAATCATTCGGTCAAAGCTCTGGATGTCGGCCTGGCCGAGAGGCGTGCCCACATTGGGATAGACACGCGGTGGCGACTGCGCCAGCGCCGCCACAGGGATTGCCACGATCATCGCTGGCAGGAGGAATCTAAGCGAACAGGACATCGGAAATGCTCCCATCGCGAGCGATTTTCCAGGGTTGAATCGCATTGAAATGAATGGCGCGGGGACGTGGAGTTTTTTTCCAATCCGCTGCGTCCATGCCCCAGTTTTTCGTCAACTCCGCCAGCGACGGCTGAACCTCACCCGCGTCGTCCGTGCAACGAGACTGGATCACCGCCTCTTGTCCGTCCCAGGCCCAGTCAAACGTAAACCGGGTATGCGCCCTCGGAAGCACAGGCGCATGACGCTTCGCTTCCTTCCAACTCCGGCCGCCGTCCGTGGATACTTCCACCTTGGTGACCGTGCCCGCGCCGGACCACGCCAAGCCGGTAATCTGGACATATCCTCGGCCGGGCATGTTCAGTCCCGCTGAAGGCCGTGTAATCACGGATTTCGGACCAAACTGAAAATGGTACCAGCGCGCTTTGCCGCCAAGGTCGGGCCTCGAGACCGAATGATTCATGCTTTCATTCCAGGCCATGTAAGGCTGGTCCACGACCTTGATATGTCTCAAATACTTCACGCTGAAGGGGGCTTCCCAGCCGGGGACGACGAGCCGAATCGGGTACCCCTGCTCAACGCGCAACGGCTCGCCATTCTGGCCGTAGGCCACGATCACGTCCTCCATGGCCTTCGCCAGCGGAAGGGTGTGAGTAAATTTGCCAGCGTCTCCCCCTTCCGAAACCAGCCAGCTCGCGCCTTTGTGCACGCCAGCCTCGTTCAATAACACTGAAAGTGACACGCCGCTCCACTCGCTGCAACTGGTCATCCCGTGGATGAACTGGACCGGCAACCCCAGGTTCGGATCGTCAGAACCATGGATCGCGGGAGAGCTGTTTCCATGGCACTCCAGGAAATGAATCCGCGAAACGGAAGGCAGTTGCTTCAGATCCGCCATGGAGAAACTCAAAGGACGATCCACCATGCCGTGGATCGTGAGGCGATGTTGCTGCGGATCGATCTCGGGAAACTCGGACGAGTGCTGTTGCATGAAGTGGAGCGGCGCCGGCGTGATGATTCCCGCATAATCCTGAAGCGGGGTGTAGTGCGTCATGTGATCGACGCGGTATCTGGCCCCGCGGCGCGGTGGCTCGCCGTGGACGTGTTGCGCGTGAGCTGATTGGCTTCTCACGGCCCATCCTGCTCCTGCGGCCACACCAGCCAGTGCAGCAGTCTGTTTCAGGAACCCCCTCCGGTCAGATCGATTGCGATCCATGATTGCCTCTCTCCCGAATCTCCGATGGTGAGAACTGCCTTGGCCCGAAATTTCCCCGCGTAACCTTGTCGTGTTCGGTACTGTCGTCAGCGTATCAACTCGACGCGCATGAGAACATGAGGAGTCCCTGGAACATCTGCAATCACGCTGCTGCCGATCAGAGGCCGGACAGGTAACGCGCTATCGCGTCCCGCTCGGCAGGCGACATCGCCGCCATCATGTTCGTCATGATGGCATTGTTCTTCCGCTCACCTTCGGCAAAGCGGCGCATCGCCTCGACCAGATATTCGTAGCCTTGGCCGGCCAGACGCGGCGCCGCCATGCCATCAGCCTGCCTGGCACCAAGGAAGTCCGCCGCATGACAAGCCTGGCATACAGCGATTCCAGGTGGCGGCGGCGTGGACGCGGCGGCAGCGGACCGCGCCGGCCATCTCTGTTTCGCGAAATACGCCGCTGCGATCCCCAGTTCCTGCGGCGTGAGGGTTTTTGCCATCCACGGCATGACCTCGTCGTGTCGATCTCCACGCTCGAAGTCGTGGAGCTGTTTCAGGAGGTAATTTTCCGGCTGACCTCCGATGACCGGAATGATTGCATTTCTGCGGACGCCGTTCGCGCCGTGGCATTCGTTGCAAACGCTCAACTTGGCGCTGAATTCTCGATCCGTGCTCGGATCTGGGACACCCTGAGCGGCATGTGCCGGCGCGGCCAGAACGACCAGAACGCCGAAAGCAATCTGTATGCGCAAGAAAGCCTCTCTCGCGTGGGTGTGTCGGCGGATTATAGCGCACAAGAGCCGGCGGCGCGGAGTCCTGCGCGCGACCGGCATTGTCAACTTGAACCCAGCGCGGGCACAGTAACCGGATGCCCGACGACGCATTTCGCTATCCGCGCTATCGGTTCCCGCCGGTCATCAGCAGCCACGCCGTCTGGCTCTACTGCCGGTTCAGTCTCAGGTTCCGCGAGGTCGAGGACCTCCTCGCATACCCCGGCATCACCGTCACTTACGAAGCCGTCCGGCCCTGGTGCCACACCTTCGGCCGTGCCTACGCCCGGCGCCTCCGGCGACGTCATGGCCGCGTCGGCGACACCTGGCATCTCGACGAACTCTTCGTCACCATCCGCGGGCAGCGGTAGTACCTCTGGCGCGCCGTCGACCAGCGTGAAGCCCATATGCGGCGATTCAAGTCGGTGGCCCAGGCCCAGCGCATCTTGTCCGTCCATGGGTTGATCCGCAATCTCCTTCGCCATCGGACGGCATCGGCTGCGCGCCTATCATCAACGGCTCCTCCGCACGCGAGCGTTCGCCACCTGGGATGCCGTCACGGCCGTATGACGGCCTCACGGCGCTCGACGCCCGAGGCGGCAACCAAGTCGCAGTGTGTACTCCCTCTTTGGAAATCCTTGGCTTGGCCTCGATGCCGACGCTCATCAGGGAGGGTTTTCTTGAGGCGGCGGTAGGACCGGGCGACCAGGTAATTGTCAGTCGCTTCGGGCCAGTTTCAGCAACGTAGATAGCAGATCGGGTTCATCCCGCTCTGTGCCGGCGGGAGGACGGAGCCGCATAAGGGGCATTCCGTCAACCCGGCGCGCGAGAACCCGTTAATCGTTCCTATCGTCCGACACAGGCG
The DNA here is from genome assembly GCA_023265105.1 of Acidobacteriota bacterium. Taxonomy (GTDB): domain Bacteria; phylum Acidobacteriota; class Vicinamibacteria; order Vicinamibacterales; family CAVVIG01; genus JAHFUJ01. Next base: position 3,717 of record JAHFUJ010000244.1, on the reverse strand, counting down.
CAGGCGCCGAGCTCACAAGTGTTGCGCGATGTGCGCGTTGACTGGCAGGCCCAGAAGGACGCGATCTTGAAGATCGCGGATGCGATGCCCGAAGCAGATTTGGCTACAAATCGACGCCAGCGCAGCTATGGCGAGCAGATCATGCACGTCGCACGGACCAACGTCGATCTGTTGAAGGTGCTCGGAGGAAAAGCGGCGGCACCGAACGTCACGGCCGAGAGCGCGAAGACCAAGGCCGAGATTCTCGAGGCGCTCGCCGATTCGTATGACTACGGGACGGCGCTGCTCAACGAAGAGTCAGAGGCCACGATTGGGCAACCGGTGCAGGATTCGCCGTCATGGCTTGGACCAAGCACACGCGCGCGGATTGTCTGGACGTTGCTCGCGCACTCATCAGCGTTTGCTGTCGGCGTCAGAGTTGAAGACGATCGTGATGGCAGGAGGCTCGGGGTTTGGATGGAGGCTGTTCAGCAGGAAGCGCTGGCCGTCAGGCGACACCGCATAACCCGTTCGAAACGGCGCCAGCATCGGGGGAAGCGTCGTCTGAAACAGCGGGCGCGGCTGCCCGGCTTCGAACGTCTGATCTCCGCTCACTGTCACGGCGAACAAACGGCCGTCGAGCCCCGCGTAGAAGAGTTCCTTGCCATCGCCGCGCCACAGGGGCTGTGAACCGCCGGCTGACGACACCAGCCACTTGCCGCGGCGTTCCTTGAACCCCTGCACGTAGACCTCCCATGTGCCCGACTCGTCCGATGTGTATGCGAGCCATCGCCCGTCGGGCGACAGTCGCGGTTGCACTTCATTGGCTCTCGTCTCGAGGATCGGCTCGGCTTTTCGCTCGGTGACATGAACGGCCCAGATGTCGAAGGCTGTCCTGCCGGCGACGACGTACAAGATCGACCGACCATCGCGCGACCAATCATCTGGAAACAGCGCGTAGTGCCTGCCTGGCCCCTCGATCCGCGTCTCCCCGCCTGCGCCGCTGGCCGCCTTCTGAAAGAGCTGAGGACCGTCTTCATCAGCCGCCGAGAAGGCGATGTGTTGCGAATCGGGCGACCAGATGGCGAAGCGGGCGACTCCACGAGTGAATGTCAGGCGTGACGACACACCACTTGCGAGGTCGAATCGCCACAGTTCGTTGTTGTTGGGATTGTCGCGGATGGAAACGAGGACCTTCGTGCCGTCTGGCGACAAGACAGGGCTGTCGCGGCGAGTGGCCGCGCCGACTTTTCCGAGCGGGCGGCCGCCGCGATCGAACCACAGGAGCTCGCTTGGAGTGAGCGACCCGCTCCAGTAGGCCAAGGTTCCGTTTCCGGCAACCGAGAGCGGCAGGTAGCTCGGCCCGCGCAGCCCGAGAATGCGGTCGCCGAGGGCTTCCGGCTGTCCACTCAGCGTGCCGGCGCGGGCGTCGAAGCGCTGCCTCGTCAGCGCGCCGTTCTGCTCGAACAGCAGGTAGCCGGGCGCCGCGTACGCGGCGCTGGATCCAGACGCCATGATCCGCGTCTTCGATGGGGAATCGATCGAACCAAGATAGACGCCAGCGTTTGCTGGCGTCGCGCTGTTGACAAGAAAGATGAAGCGGCGACCGTCGGGCAGAAACTGCGGCCATCTGTGCGCGGTTTCACCCCGGCTCGCGTCGAGCGTCGTGGCCGCCGTCACGGGGCCACCGTCGGAGGGAACCCGAAACAGCGGGCCGCCGTTCCCGCCAGGAAACAGGATGAGCCCCTCGGGACTCCAGGTCCCGTTCAGGATGTCGAACGTGATGTCGGCGAGATCGAGCGGCGCCGCGCCATTCAGCGAAACCTTTTTCAACTTCCCACGCGCAAAGAACGCGACGTTCTGGCCGTCGGGGGCCCAAAACGGTCCTGAGGCGTCCTCGGTGCCCGAAACCGGTTGTGCGGCGCCTGACTCGAGCGATCGCACCCAGACGCGTGAGCGCTCGCCCGGCGCCGATGCGATGAATGCCAGTCGGCTCCCGTCCGGCGAGAGCGCGAACTGCGGGTGCTCCGTGATATCCCTCTTCGTGAAGGTGGTGCCTTGCGGCGCCACGACAGAAAGGCGAAGCGGCCGGACGTTCGGTGGCGGGCGACGAATGGCGAATGAAGCGAGGGCTGCGCCGACTGCGACGCCCGCCGCGAGGCCGATCCAGAATCGCGCCGCGCGGGCCGGCCGTGCCGCGGGCGGGGCTGGCATCGCGATCGCGGGCGCGTCGCCGAGATCAAGTCGCGCGTCGCCGATATCGCGCGTGCGTTTTCGGGGATCCTTTTCGAGACAGCGGCGCAGCAGTCGATGAACGTGCGGGGGTGTGCCGGCTGGCAGCGCCTCCCAGTCCGGCTCGCGTTCCAGGATCGCCGCTAGCGTGTCCGAGACGGTGTCGCGCGCAAACGCGGGCCGGCCCGTCAGCATTTCGTAGAGCACGCAGCCGAAGGCCCAGATGTCGGTGCGCTTGTCGACCGAGAGTCCGCGTGCTTGCTCGGGACTCATGTACGCGGCGGTGCCCAAGATCACACCCTCTCGCGTGCCGCCGACCGTGATCGTAGGCGACTGCGACGAGGCGCCATCTGTTCCATACGCGATCTTCGAGAGGCCGAAGTCGAGCACCTTCGCGACGCCCTCCGGCGTGATCTTGATGTTGGCCGGTTTCAGATCGCGGTGGATGATCCCTTTCTCGTGCGCGGCGTCGAGCGCGTCGGCAATCTGGCGCGCGATATCGAGCGCCTCTATCACGTGTACGCCGGCAGGTCCGCTTCGCGGGACCCGCCCTACGTTGGACCGCGCTGCGATGCGATCCGCGAGCGTCTCTCCCTCGACGAGCTCGAGGACAAGGGCATGGATGCCTTCGCCGTCTTCGACGCCATGGATGGCGCCGATGTGAGGATGATTGAGCGCGGCGAGTATCCGCGCTTCGCGCTCGAAGCGCGCGAGACGATCGGGATCTGACGTGAACGCGCGCGGCAGAATCTTGATGGCCACCTCGCGCCCGAGCCTCGTGTCGCGGGCGCGATAGACCTCGCCCATACCGCCCGCCCCCAGCGGCGCGAGCACCTCATACACACCGATGCGCCGGCCGGTCAGCAACGATGCGCCAGTGTCGCTGACCATCTGCGCGGCCGCAGCCACGGCGCCGCGATCGAGGAACCTTTCTGCCGACGCGCCTTGCACGAGCAGCGATTCGACTTCGCGCCGTAGATCGTCGTCGCCGGCGCAGGCCTCATCGAGATAGGGCCCCCGAGCCGACGCGTCGCGCGCCAGCGCCGCGTGAAAGACCTCGGTGATCTGCCGCCAGCGCTCAGGGGTCATGCCGGCGGGAGTCCCATGCGGCGCAGCAGCTCGCGGTGTCGCGTGCACGGTTTCATGCACACACCCTACAGGAAAACGCCGCGGAAGATCAAAATGATCGGCTACGGCGCGATGGTGCGCTGTGCCGGCGGGAGGACGGAGCCGCATAAGGGACATTCCGTCAACCCGGCGCGCGAGAACCCGTTAATCGTTCCTGAATCGTTCCTATCGTCTGGCGAGCCTCTAGTCGGACCGCGCCCTCGCTGTGTAGAGTAGATGCCCGCCGGCGGGGCGGAAACCGAGCGCCTCCAGGAACTCCTTTGAGATCTCCGCCGGGTGGACCTTCGGGAACCGGAAGGTCCTGATGCCTTGCGCGCGGAGTCGAGCGAGCAATTGCGTCAGACGGGCTCCGCCGTCCTCGATGATTCGCTCGTCGGA
>JAHFUJ010000243.1 GCA_023265105.1 Acidobacteriota bacterium | reverse complement strand
TCTGAAGCCAGACGTGTCCTTCGAGGTCAAGGCCATTGACGCAGAAGCCGACGAGGAAGCAGAGACGGAAGCAGAGTCACCGCGACGCTGGCGTCTCCTGGCCGCCGCCGCTGTCGTGCTGGTTGCGGTGGCGAGCGGAGGTCTTCTTGCTGCGCGTTGGCATGTTGCGCCCGCTGCCCCGGCCGCGACGACAGGCACGTTGATCGTCCACACGAACCCGTCCGGCGCGCGCGTGATTCTGGATGGCCAGCCACGCGGCGTGACGCCGGTCAACCTCACGGTGAGCGCGGGCTCACACGTTGTCGAGCTGCGCGGAGCAGGGGAGCCGCGCAGGATTCCGGTCACGATTACGGCGGGAGCCGAAACGTCGCAGTATATCGAGCTGCCCAGGAGCGGGCCGACGCCAGGTCAGCTGCAAATTCGGACCGACCCGCCGGGAGCCAAGGTGACCGTGGACGGCGTTCCGCGAGGCGCGTCGCCCCTCACGATCGGCGATTTGGCGCCGGGAGAGCACACCGTGGCGCTCGACAGCGAGGCCGGGTCCATGAAGCAAAGTGTGACGATCGAATCCGGCACGACGGCCTCGCTCGTGGTTCCGCTTGCCGCGCCCGGGGGCGCGCCGCTGTCCGGCTGGGTCGCGGTGTCGTCGCCGGTGTACATGCAGTTGTACGAAAGTGGCCGCCTGATCGGAAGCAGCCAGGGCGAACAAGTCGTGGTCCCGGCCGGCAGCCATCAGATCGAAATCGTCAACGAACCGCTCGGCTATCGCGTCGTTCATAGCGTGCAGGTGGCGCCGGGCAAGGTGGCTCCCATCACGATCAAGCTGCCGAATGGAACCATCGCGCTCAATGCGATTCCCTGGGCTGAAGTCTGGATCGACGGAGAAAAAGTCGGCGAGACGCCGATCGGCAATCTCACGGTGCCCATCGGTCCCCACGAGGTCGTCTTTCGAAATCCCGATCTCGGCGAGCAGCGGGAGACGATCAGCGTGACGCTGACAACGCCTGCGCGACTGAGCGTCGACTTGACAAAGAAATGACCCGCAGACTGCAGTGCGCGTCCGTGTTGTTCGTTGTTGCGGCGGTCACGGTAGCCGCGGCCGGGACGGCGGCCGCCCAAGACTCTCTTGCCGCGGCGCGCGACCTCTATCGGTCGGCCGCGTACGAGGACGCGCTGGCCGTGCTGAACCGCCTGCACCCGCCGGATGCCCGCGCCGACGAAGGCCGCGCGATCGCGCAGTATCGCGCGTTCTGCCTGCTCGCGCTCGGACGCGCCGCCGAGGCCGAGCACGCCATCGAGACCATCGTCTCGGCCGAGCCATCCTATCGTCCGTCTGACGCGGACGTGTCGCCGCGCGTGCGTGCGGCGTTCTCCGATGTCCGGCGGCGCATGTTGCCGGCGATCATCCAGCAGCAGTACGCGCAGGCCAAGGCGGCCTTCGATCGCAAAGAGTTTCCCGCCGCGGCAGCGAGCTTCAACCAGGTGCTTGGTCTCATGGCGGAACCGGACGTGGCGTCGGCGATCGCTCAACCGCCGTTCTCCGATCTCCGCACGCTGGCCGTCGGGTTCCGCGATCTGAGCGCAACGGCTGCGGCTCCACCGCCACCACCGCCGCCTCAGCCCGCGGCGCCGCCCCCGTCCGCGTCGCCCGTCAGGCCCGCCGTGCCTCGCATCTACGGCTCGGCCGACGCGAACGTCGTGCCTCCGATCGTCCTGCGTCAGTCGCTGCCACGGTTCCCGAGCAAGGCGGTTCCCTCAGGTCAAGGGATTGTCCAAGTCGTTGTCGCCGAGACCGGCGTGGTCGAGACGGCGACGATGATCGGGTCCGTGAATGGTCCCTACGATCGGGCCGTGCTGGACGCGGCGAAGACCTGGCTGTACAGACCCGCCACTTTGGACGGCGCGCCCGTCAAGTTCCGCAAAGACATCCGCATTACGTTCAAGCCGGGAGAGTAACGCATCCCTATTTCTTGAGTCCCGCCGTCCAATTGAGCACGACCGTGATCGGGGACGACGCGTCGCCTTCGCTGAGCCTGTTCACGAGAAACCGCTGGCCGTCGCGCGAGACCGCGTAATGCGTGCGGACGTCGGTTAAGCCGCTGACCCGCGCGTCGAACAATTCATGGGGCAGGCCCGCTTGAATTGTGGCGTCTGCCTTGACGTCGACGGCCATGAGTTTTCTGTCGGTCGAGATGAAGAACAGCTCCTTGCCGTCGCGACGCCATCGTGCGTCCGCCCCGCCGGCGGTCGAGATTTGCCACTTCCCACCGGCCGCTGGAAAACTTTGGACGTAAATCTCCGGCTTGCCGGTTTCATCCGACGTGTAAGCAATCCATCGACCATCAGGAGAAATCCTGGCTTGCTGTTCGTTGGACTCCGTCTGCAGGAGTGGAAACGGTTTGCGCCCTTCGGCAGGCTCAGGGCGCCCCGAGCTAGTCGAGGGGCGATCGCCGCTCGTCGGCAGAGCCCAGATATCTACGTTTGTCTTGGGGTCCTGAGTTTCATAGACGATGAAGCGTCCATCCAGTGACCAGTCCGTAGGGCTCTTCTGAGTATTCGATTTGGAGAGCGCCTCTTCCGTGCCCGTGCCTGTCGACAGCTTCTGGTAGAGATCGCCCGGGCTTGCTCGCTGAGATCTATAAAGAATGTGGCCCCCGTCCGGTGACCAAATCGGAATCACCGCAGTCCCGTCGAACGTCAACCGTGACGACGTGTTGCGAACCACGTCCAGCACCCAGACGTCGTTGGCGATGGTCACCGCCACTTTGCTTTCATCCGGCGAAAGCGATGGCACCAGTAAGGTAGCCTGCGCTCCGACCTGCCCGAGCTGTTTGCCCATTCGGTCCAACCAGACCAATTGGGATTCGGGGGCTCCAGGACCTGTTCGATAGACGAGCGTGTCGTTCTGAGAGACCGAGAACGCTCCGTAATTGTTAACCACAAGATTGAACTGAATCCCTTCGGCAACGCGAACCGGTGCCCCGGTCGTCTCCAGCCGATCTGCATTGAATGGTTGGGCCATCAAATCTGTTCCGGTCAGAAAGAGCAGATAGCCTTGCGGGGCATAGACGGCAGCCGAATCGGCGCTCACCAGTCGCTTGGTCTCTTTCGCATCGATGGAGCCGACAAAGATGCCGCTGGTTCCCTGCATGGCACTCCGCACGAGGTATAGAAAATGACGGCCATCCGGCAAGAAATACGGCCAGAGATGGGCCGTCTCCTGCCGCGACGAGTCCAGCGCGGTAAGGGCGGTTGGCTGGCCGCCTGTCGCGGAGACGCGGAAAAGAGGCGACACAATGCTCGGCGCGAACGCGATCACGTCGTCACGGTTCCAGGTACCACCGCCTTCTACCCCCGCACGGCCTCCGCCCCCTCCAACATCACATAATGTTTGAGGGGCGCCTCCGGAGAGATCGATCTTCTTGAGCTTTCCCTGAGCGAAAAATCCGATGAACCGTCCGTTCGGAGACCAGAAAGGATAGGACGCGCCTTCGGTTCCAGGGAGGGCTTGCGCGTTTGACGAGTCGAGCGCGCGCACCCACAGAGACGGCGTGCCGCTCGGTCCAACGACGACGAACGCAAGCCGATGTCCGTCGGGCGAAACACTTGGGCTCGGTATGTATGCCGCAAAGCCTGCTCCGGCGAAGGTCGTCTTCTCCGGTGCCGAGACGGCGAACTCCACACGACTGTTGTTCGTTGTTGGTCTTCGGAAATAGTTTTGGGCACCGGCGCCGAGGGCCATGAGCGCGAGCGCGATTGAGAGAAGCACCCACCCGAGTCGCTCCCGTGTCCCGAGTCGCGATCGCGTCGAGGTTGTCGCTCCGGTCGCGAGCTGTGTTCCCGGTGCACCAGCAGCCGCCTGCGAGCCGGCGTCAGCGATCCACTTCAATTCATCGTGCAGGTCACTCGCGCTCTGCCACCGTTTCTCCGGCTCCTTCGCGAGACATTTCTTCACGACGCGATTCAGCGAGACCGGGGCGAGCGGCTGGAGGCTCGCCATTGGCGGCGGGTCCGACGACATGATTGCCGAGATCAAACTCGCCTGGCTCTTACCCTCGAAGGCCTTCCTACCGGTGACCATCTCGTAGACGACGGCCCCGAAGGCGAAGATGTCGGTGCGCGCGTCGGCGTCTTTCCCTTCGAGCTGCTCCGGCGCCATGTACTGGAAGGTGCCGAGGATCGTTCCCTCCGCCGTCAGATTCGGCGGCGTTGTGGGCAACACCGTGGGTACGTAGGCCGGGTCTTTTGGACTCGGCTCTCCGGCGGTTCCAAGGACCCGCCCTACGCCCTGCGCTCCGCCGGTGGTCTTCGCCAATCCAAAATCGAGAAGTTTGGCCCCGCTCTTCGTCAGCATCACATTGCCCGGTTTCAAATCCCGGTGCGTGATACCCACGCCATGCGCCGTCGCCAGCGCGTCGGCAATCTGAATCGCCATCGTCAGCGCTTGATCGAGCGGGAGCGGACCGTTTTCCAGCCGGCGCGCCAGCGTCTCCCCTTCGAGATACTCCATCACCAAGAACTGAACCTTCTCGGGATTGGGGATTTGGGATTGGGGATTGGGGGCTTCACCGATGTCGTAGAGCGTGCAGATGTGCGGATGGTTCAGCGCGGCGATCGCACGTGCTTCGCGATCGAAGCGCTCGCGGAACTGCGGGTCGGCGGCCAGCGCCGCGGGGAGGACTTTGATCGCGACCGTCCGATCGAGACGCGTGTCGCGGGCCTTATACACTTCGCCCATGCCGCCTTGGCCCAGCGGCGCGACGATTTCGTAGGGGCCGAGTCTCGTTCTGGCACTCAACATGCGAATCCCAATTCCCTAATCCCCAATCCCCAATCCCCAATCCCTAGTCCATAGACCCTACACGGGCTTCGCTTTCAGCACGCCGACCTGCACGAGCAGGCCGGTAAGGTCATAGATGCGGCGCTCCCGCACGATCTGACGACCCTCGAGCTCGTACACCAAGACCACCGCGAGGTGGAAGGGCTTTCCCGACGCCGGCAGACCCATGAAGCCGCCGATGTCGGTCCCCTCGGCGCTCAAGACATGGGCGACGCGGTTGCCGTCAATCACCAAGGCGTCGGTTCGGATCTTCATGTCCAAAAACGCGTCGAACACGGTCTGCAACGCGGCCTGGGCCGCCGCTCGACCCTGATGTGTCCCCGATAGCGGACTTTCGATGACGCAATCGTCCGCGTAGTCCGCGGCAAGACTCGCCGCGTCGAGATTGTCGAACGCTTGCTGGCGGCGATCGAAGAACGCCGCGGTCTCCTCCCGAGTCATCTGCAATTTTGATTGCGCTGTTCCGGTCAGGACCGTTGTCTCCTCATGCGACATATGAGCTCCTATCCTTGCGGCACAATAAGCCCGAGGACTTCGTCAGCGCCGAGCCGCACGGCGGGCGCGAGAGCCATCGAAATAGGGGAAGACGGCTGGATTATATGACGGAATTCGCGTGCGTGCCGCACGTGCGCGAATGCAATAAACGCGAGCCTCGACAGGAGCAGAGGTGGCAATAACTGCACGCTCGGAGCCGCGACAATCACGACGCTCTGGCGAGGGGCGTCGGCATGTTTCATGCTACGCCGACGATGTTACAATCGGGCTGCAGTGGCCCGAGGACGCGAACGGAGCCAGATGTCGAGTCTCGAAGAGCGCGGCGCCTATCTCGAAGGACGAATGGAAGACCACACGGGTGCCTTTGGCGACCTGCGGGCTGACATTGCCGACGTACGGCGTGAGATAGGTGATTTGCGGAAGCAAATGGACCGATGGTTCGACGCGCTCGAACAAAAGCTCGATCGTCACTTTGCCTGGCTCGTCGGTATTCAGGTTGCCGTTCTCGTCGCCGTCGTAGGGGCGCTGGTCGGGTCCTATTACAAGTAGTTCTTATGAAGCAACTCATCCATCCTCGCGCCCTTCGACGCGCTCAGGGCGTGGTGAGCCTGCCGAACCACGCGGGCAACAGGTGCTCGACCGCGCTGCTCCTCGTGCTGCTGGCGCTGGCGTACCCGCTCGCGCAGGGGTCCGGCTGGGAACCGGACATCAGGGACTTCGAGGCGCAGGATCGCAAGAACCCGCCACCGCAGCATGAGATCGTTTTCGTCGGCAGCTCGAGCATTGTCCTCTGGAACCTGCGCGAGTATTTTCCGAATCTCATAACGATCAACCGCGGCTTTGGTGGGTCGGAGCTCGCCGACTCGGCGCGCTACGCCGACCGGATCGTCACACCCTACAAACCGCGCATCGTCGTGTTGTATGCGGGAGACAACGACATCGCCGGCGGCACGTCGCCCGAGCGCGTCGCAAGCAACTTCGAGCAATTCGTGCAGAAGGTGCAGGGACCGCTTCCGCAGACGCGCATCATCGTCATCTCGATCAAACCCAGCCTGCTGCGCTGGTCGGTATTCGACAAGATGCAATCGGCAAACGCGATGATCCGCGCCTATTGCTCGAACCACCCCGGGCTCACATTCGTGGACGTCGGACCGCTGATGCTCGGCGCCAACGGCAAGCCGCGGCCCGAGCTATTCGTGTCCGATGGACTGCACATGACGCCCGCCGGCTACAGGATCTGGACGGCGGCGGTCCTGCCGTACCTGAAATAGCCGCGTGGCGTCCGCCTTCAGGCGGACCTCTCTTGGTCCGGCGAAAGCCGGACGCCACGACTGGGAGGTCCGGCTAAAGCCGGACACTACGTTATTCGACGGTCACGTTTTCAGCGGACGGTCAAACGATCGACGGCGACCGAGAGCTGGCGCGCGTCGGTGCCGACACCAGACTGGGCGGGCGACGCGCTGGACGAAAAAAACAACTCGAGCTCGTTGACGCCAATCTGCCACGCGTGAGCCGGCGCCGTGAACGACACGCGGTTCCAACCACCCGGCAGCACGACCGTGCCGATCGACACGCCGTTCAGCACGGCGCTCGCCTGCTGAGTCGATCCTTCCGTCGGGAGAAACGGCAGGCATTCCAAGTCCAGCGTCGCGCGCCGCGACGAGCGGCGCGGCACGAGGATCGATGCGTGGCGTCCCTCGACCCACGCGAACGTCCGTTCGCCCTCTCGTTCGTCGTCGCCAAACCCCGATCGGAGCAGCGGCCGGGCGGCGCCCGTTCCAACGTCGAGTGTGGAATCGCCGGGC
>JAHFUJ010000242.1:3959-7167 GCA_023265105.1 Acidobacteriota bacterium | reverse complement strand
CGCCGACCGCGCCGCCTCCGATGCTCCTCCCCGATCCACGGCCGGCGCTCACCTACGATCTGTTGTATCCGCTCCTCGACATCACCACGACGCTCGACCCGCGGTTCAACATCGCGTACCGTTTCGGTGCCATCTTTCTCGCCGAACCGTATCCCACCGGTCCGGGTCGACCCGATCAGGCGATCGCGCTCCTGCAGAAAGGTCTCGAAGCGATGCCCGGCAAGTGGGAGTATCTCGAAGACATCGGGTTCGTCTATTACTGGGAGTTGCACAACTATCCGATGGCGGCGACCTATTTCAATCGAGCGGCCGACCAGCCGGGCGCGCCCTGGTGGATGCGCTCCCTCGCGGCGACGACACTGGCCAAAGGCGGCCAGCGGGGTGCGTCGCGGCTGCTCTGGCGCCAGATGTACGAATCGGCGGCCGACGAGCGCGCTCGCAATGCGGCGGCCGTCAAGCTGCAGCAACTCGACGCGCTCGACCAGATCGAGCAGCTCCAGCGCATCGTCGACGCATTTGCGACGCGCACGGCGACCACACCGACGACGTGGCCGCCGCTCATCAGGGCCGGCTCGCTCCGTGGCATCCCCGTCGACCCGCGGGGCGTGCCCTACGAGCTGTCCCAACAGGGCACGGTCAGACTGTCCACACGATCGCCGCTCTTTCCGTTGCCCGTTGAACCGGCGGCGCGCGGCCCGGCGTCATGACGTCCTACCCGTTCGACCCTCTGCTGATCACGCTGCTGGGTCTGATGATCGGCAGCTTTCTGAATGTGTGCATCTACCGGCTTCCGCGCCGGCTTTCGCCCGTCAGGCCGCGCTCCGCTTGCACGTCATGCGGACGCCTGATTGTGTGGTACGACAACCTGCCGCTCTTGAGCTACGCCGTGCTCGGGGGCCGGTGCCGCGCCTGTGGGGCGTTCATCTCGCCCATGTATCCCCTCATCGAATTGATCACGGGAGCGATCTTTCTGTCGGGCTACTACTGGTACGGATTGTCGCCGCTGCTGGCCGTCCGGCTGCTGTTTGCGTGCGCGATGATCGTGCTCTTCGTCATCGATCTGCAGCACAAGATTCTGCCGAACCAGATTACGCTGCCCGGCATGGCGGTCGGGTTCGTGTTGGGCGGCCTCACCGGCCCTGGATGGATCTCGTCGCTGCTGGGGATCGCCGCCGGCGCCGGCTCCCTGTTCGCGGTCGCCGAAGTGTACTATCGCGTGCGCGGCGAGGAAGGACTCGGGATGGGTGACGTGAAGATGCTCGGGATGATTGGAGCGTTCCTCGGGTGGAAGCTGGTGCTGCTCACGCTCGTGCTGTCTTCGCTGCTCGGATCGATCGTCGGCGTCGCCATCCTGCTCGTGAAGAAAGAATCGCTGAAGTACGCGCTGCCCTTCGGAACGTTCCTCGCGATTGGCGCGCTGGTCTCCTCGGTTGCCGGCGACGCGCTGCTGGCCTGGTATCTCGGGTTGTATTCCTAGCCCATGTCGCGCGCCGCCCTGGCGTTTCTCGGACTGACAGCGATCATCGTGACGCTTGCCGCGGTGCTGTTGTTTGCGATCGCGCGGATCTTTTCGGCCGCGCGGGCGACCGGCTCGCGCCGGCGCGAAAGCGGCGCCGACACGGCGCTGCTTCCGGCGGCGCTGCAGGAGGCGGTCGCCAGGCTCAAGGCGCAGGAGCGCGCCATGACGCTTCGCGCCGAAGCGTCCGAGCGGCTGAGCGAGGAGATCATCACGAGCTTGTCGGCCGGATTGCTCGGCGTCAATCTCAACGGCGAGGTGCAGATCGTGAACCCGGTCGGCCGGCGGTTGCTCGGCCTGGACGAGGCGCCGCGTCGCGGCGCCGACTATCGCCGCCTCCTCGCCGACGCCGCGCCGGTCGCCGCGCTGATCGAGCAGTGCCTGACCTCGGGCCGGGCCATCGTGCGCCGCGCGATTGAAATGCCAGCAGGCCACCCCGGGGCGTCGCATCTCGGCTTGACGGTCTCGCCTCTCTTCGGCGAATCCTCCGACATGCAGGGAGCGATTTGCTTGTTCACCGACCTGACGGCGATCGTGGCGCTCGAGGAGCAACTGCGGTTGAAAGACAGCCTCGCGCGCGTGGGCGAGCTCACCGCCGGCATCGCGCACGAGTTCCGCAACGGCCTCGCCACGATTCACGGCTACAGCCGTTTGCTCGATCTCGAGGCGTTGCCGCCGGCGTTCAGACCGTACGTCGAAGGCATTCGCGCCGAGACCGAATCGATGCGCGAAGTGGTGACCAACTTCCTCAACTTCGCCCGCCCCACGCAACTGACCCTGGTGTCGGTCGACCTCGGCGCGGTGGCCGAGCGCGCCGCTGACGATCTGCGCGCCGACGCTCGCGCACTCCACGGCGATATCGTGCTGACGGGTGAGTTCGCCACGGTGGAAGGCGACGACGTGCTGCTGCGTCAGGCGTTGAGCAACCTGCTGCGCAACGCCATCGAAGCGTGCGCGGGGGCGGGCACGGCGCCGGCCATCGCGATCGAATCCGACATCGACCGCGCGCAGAACATCTGCACGCTGGCCGTCCGGGATAACGGCCCGGGTTTTCCCGACAAGGTGCTCGACCGCCTCTTCCACCCGTTTTTCACCACGAAGCCCCAGGGTACGGGCCTCGGGCTCGCGCTGGTCCAGAAGATCGTCGTCACCCATAACGGGCGGGTCGTCGCCGGCGCCGCGCCGGGCGGCGGCGGCCAGGTGAGTATCCTCCTCCCGCTCGCCTCCAACCTCTAGCTCTAGCAGGCCGTGGTTCTCGGCGCCGCTTCCCATTTGTGAGTGGCAGTGCTCGGACGCCAGGGGTGAAACCGACGTTGGCCACGAAGTCACGAAAGGGGGACGGGAGCCCTTTTCCTCGAGATTCGGCATTGGAAAAAGGGCTCCCGTCCCCCTTTCGTGACGGATGTGGGCAATGACGATCAATGGATCACCTCGCCACGTACGCAGTTTTTGCCACCGTCTGCGCGAGGGCAGTGGCCGCACTCACGAATTCATTCGACTTTCCGCGCTTCGGTATCACAGCGCTACTTGGAAGGAGAGTTGCATTGCGCTTGGGCCACGCGTGGGAAGGGAAAAGGAAAATGAAAAAGGGAAAAGGAAGAAGTTAGAAGGCGAAAGGCGAAAGGGAAAAGTTAAAGGTTAAAAGTTAAAAAGCAAAAGGTAGAAGGCAAAAGGCAAAAGGCAAAAGGCAAA
>JAHFUJ010000242.1:0-3859 GCA_023265105.1 Acidobacteriota bacterium | reverse complement strand
GGCAAAGGGCAAAGGGCAGAAAGCAGAAGGCGAGGACAAGCTTTGGCAAGATTCACATTTCGTCCGTCGGAAGCCGGCTTCTCGTTGCTCGAGGCCACGATCGCCACCGGCATCCTGGCGGCGGCCCTTGCCGCCCTTGGTCAACTGCTTGCTCTTTCGGTTGCGATTAACATCTCGGCGCGGACGGTCACCTATGCGACCGTGTTGGCCGAACAGAAGATGGAACAGCTTCGCGGTCTCGCCTGGGGCTACGACAGCACGGCGTTGCCCCTCAGCGACACGTCAACCAACACCGCGCTGCCGGTGGAATCGCCGACTGGTGGCACGGGACTGACGCCGTCGCCGGCCAATGCGCTCACTGAGAATATCGCAGGCTACGTTGATTACATCGATCAATTCGGCGACATCATCGGCGGCGGCGTCACCGCTCCAGGAAGGACGGTGTACATCCGCCGGTGGTCCGTCGAGCCGCTGCCGGCCACTTCTGGCGACACATTGGTGTTGCAGGTGATCGTGACTACGCCCGTCAATCGGCGCGACGCCGGCCAAGCGGGGTCGACGCGGCTGCTGCGCGACGAAGCGCGGCTTCTGACCGTCAAGACGAGGAAAGCGCAATGACGCGTTCGACCGAGGGTTTTACGCTGATCGAGATGCTGGTGGCGATGGCCATCATGCTCACGGTGACCGCGGCCGTGTTCACGGCACTCAGTCCGTCGCAGGGCATCTTTCAAGCGCAGTCGGAACTGTCGGACATGCAACAGCGCCTGCGCGTCGGCGTGGATACGCTGACGCACGATCTGCTCGTGGCGGGCGCCGGCGCCTCCTTGGGAGCGCAGTCCGGCGGTCTCGTCGGCTTCTTCGCGCCGATCCTGCCGGCTCGTCGCGGAAACCTGACGTCGATCGATGATGGGCCGGGCGCATACAGAACGAACGCGATCACGTTGCTCTACGTTTCGTCCACGTCGGCTCAAACGACGATCGCCAGCGCGATGACCAATACCTCGTCGGATCTGACGGTCAACTCCGGATCCGGATGTCCGGCGACTGCTCCCCTCTGTGGCTTCACCACCGGCATGGACGCGGTCGTCTACGACACGACCGGCGCCTTTGACACCTTTACGGTGACTGGTGTGATGAACGACTCGCCGCGGCTTCAGCACGCTCAACAGGCGAACCTGTCGAGCGCGTATCCTGCGGGCGCGACGGTCGCACAGATCGTCCGGCGCGTGTACTACCTCGATGCCACGGCCAACCAGTTGATGCGCTCTGACGGCTTCCAGACGACGACGCCGGTGCTCGATAACGTCGTGGCCCTCGAGTTCGACTACTACGGCGAGCCGATGCCGCCGGCACTCAGGCGACCTGGTGTGGACCAGAGCGCCACGTACGGCCCGTCTCCTCCGGCGCTCGGCGTCTCAAACAATCCGTGGCCGGCGGGCGAAAATTGCACGATTCAGGTCGTCGGCGAGCAACACGTGCCACGCCTCGCGACGCTGGGGAATCCCGGCGGAGGCCTCGTCCAGTTGACCGCCGCGCAGTTGACCGACGGCGACGCGTCGAGCAGTTCCGCCTGGTGTCCCGACGCGACCAGCCCGAATCGCTTCGATGCCGATCTGCTGAGGATTCGGAAGATTCGGGTCACGATCCGGCTTCGGGCGCCCAATGCCGGGCGGCGCGGTTCGCTCGCTACCGGCCCTGATGCACTCTTCGCGACCTCCGGCATCTCGATCGGCGGCTACCGCTACGTTTCCGATCATGCGATTCGGTTCGACGTGAGCCCGCGCAATATGAATCTCGGAAGGTGAGTCTATGAAGAAACGGCTAACCGCCGAGGGCGCAGAGACCGCGGAGACCGCCGAGAAAAAAACTCCAAGGATTCTCGGCGAACTCTGCGTGCTCTGCGGTAAACCGCCGCATTGTTTCGCGCTCTCTTCAGGCCTGCTCGCAAGCGAGCGCGGCATTGCCTTGATCGTGTCGATGATGGCGATGCTGTTGATGACGGCGCTCGGCAGCGCGCTCGTCGTGATGACGACCATCGAGGCCAAGATTGCCAAGAACTACCGCAATCATTCCGAATCGCTGTACGCGGCCGACGCCGCGCTCGAGCGCGCGGTCGACGAGCTGCGCGCAATCCCCGACTGGAACACGCTCCTGTCTGGGGCTGCGACGTCGGCCTTCGTCGATGGCCCGCCGGCCGGCCCGCGAACGCTGGCCGACGCCGCGACGCTCGACATCGGCGCCGCGCTGAACATGGCCAACTGCGCGAAGGCGACCGGCTGCTCCGCGGCCGACATGGACGCCGTGACACTCGACCGTCCATGGGGTCCGAACAACCCGCGGTGGCAGGTGTTTGCGTATGGCCGGTTGAGCGACATGGCGCCGGGCGCCATGGCCCACTCGCCGTTTTACGTGCTCGTGATGGTGGGCGACGACCCTTCCGAGAACGACAGCGCTCCGCTCGTCGACGGCGTGTCGCCGGGCAACCCCGGATCGGGCGTGCTCGCGATGCGCGCCGAGGCCTGGGGACCCTCTGGTGCGCACAACGTCCTGGAGCTCACCCTCGCGCGGACCGACTCGACCGGCCCGGGACCGGCGAGCCTGCGCTTGTTGTCCTGGAGGGAAATTCGATGAGGATCCTGCCTTTTGCCCTGTTCCTCTCGCCTTTTAACTTTTGCCTTTTTCCTTCTTCCTTTTGCCTTTTCCTGCCCCCTCACGTACGATGGGTTTTAGGCCGATAAGTACTTCGATGGCTATTCGCCTTAAGTTCCTCCTGGTCGCGATGGTTGCAGCCACTCTCGCCGGTCCTGCCGCGCAGGTTTTTGCTCAGTCTCAGTCCCAGCCGCTCGGCGACATCGCGCGGAAAGAGGAAGAGCGAAGGCAAGCGGTGAAGGAGCCAGCCAAGGTTTACACCAACCAGGACTTGGGGACCGTTCCGGCACCGCCCGCGCCTCCGCCCGAGACGCCCAAGCCCCCCTCGACCTCCGCCGGCGATGCTTCCAAGGAGGCGGAGAAGGACAAAGAGAAAGGCAAGGAGACCGACAAGACCGCGACCAAGGATCAGGCCTATTGGGCCGGGCGCATGAAGCAGCTGCAGGAGCAGCTGGATCGCGATCAAACTTACGCCGATGCGATGCAGAGCCGCGTCAACGGGCTGACCACCGATTTCGTGGCGCGCGACGACCCCGCACAGCGTACCGTCATCGAAAACGATCGCCGGAAAGCCCTGGCCGAGCTCGACCGGCTCAAGCAGGCGATTACAACCGACAAGAAAGCCCTCGCCGACCTCCAGGACGAAGCGCGCCGCACGGGCGTCCCGCCCGGCTGGCTGCGGTGACCTCCCGCTCACGCCGCGCCGTCGATCCTCCGATTCTCCTGGTGGAGGACAAGGACTCGCTGCGAACCATGCTGCGTCACGCACTCGAGGCGCAGGGGCACATCGTCATCGAAGCGCGCGACCAGAGGGAAGCGGTCGCGGCGCTGCAGGCCGAACGGCCGGCTGTCGTGCTCTCGGATTTGCGACTTCCGGAAGGCGACGGCTTCGGGGTGTTGCGCGCCGCGAAGGAGCTCGATCCGGAGCTGCCGGTCATCGTCATGACGGCGTTCGGCAGCATTCAAGATGCCGTCGCCGCGATGAAGGAAGGCGCCCTCGATTTTCTCGCCAAGCCGGTCGATCCCGATCATCTCCTGCTGATGGTGGAGCGCGCGCTCGCGCAGCGGCGCATGGTGACCGAGAACATCTTGCTCAAGGAGGAGCTCGCGCAGCGCCGCGGCGCGCCGCAGATCGTCGGCGAGGACCCGGGACTGAAGCAGGTGTCGGTGGCGCTCCACCGCGCGGCGGCGACCGACACGACCGTGCTGC
>JAHFUJ010000241.1 GCA_023265105.1 Acidobacteriota bacterium | reverse complement strand
GTAGAGTCCTGGGAGAGTTCCTGGAATTGTCCGGCTTTTGTTCTGAGGATGAGTGTGGATCGTTTACCTGGAATGCTGCGTCTCGGTCGAGGGGCCGGTCCCCAGCCTGCGAAACTTCACCAGGACGGATCCCAGACGGATCTCGTCGCCGTCGGTCAGCGGCGATGGCGCCGCGAGGCACTCGCCGCGCAGAAAGGTGCCGTTCTTGCTCCCTAGATCCTCGATGGTCGCGTCAGGCCCTGTGATGCGAATCCGCGCGTGATGGCGGGAAACGGTCGGCGATTCGAGCCACACAGCAACATCGGCATCACGCCCCAGCAGATGTTCTCCATCCCTCAGCGCGACCTGTCCCAAGTCCCACACGATCCAACATCGCACGTCGGCTGACTGCACGCGCGGCCCCAGCTCCGTCGCGTCCCCCTTGAACGCGTAGCCGAACCGGTGCACCGTGCGCACGAAGCGTCCGCGGCGCGCCTTCTCGCCTAGCGCGTCACGGACCTCGGCGACCAGGCTGCTGAGGGTTGCCTCGGACACGAAGGTGGACGGCCACAACCGCTCGTGCAGCTCCGCTTTCGAGAGGGCCCTCGGGCGATTCTCGATCAGCAGGCGCAGCAGCTCGAACGCCTTCGGTGACAGGTGCCGCTCGGCGTCGCCCCGCCGCAGCTGTCGGCTCTCAGTATCGAGCGTGAATTCCCCGAAGCGTACCTGCATCCCGCCTCACCGCACAAAACCCACAAAATTCCCCGAAATTCCCCAGGACTCTTGACCGCCGCGCGCTCATAGTAACCCGCAAAGGTCGTTCGCGGGAGGTGGGAGAATTTCTCGACGCCCGCGCGCTTCAAGCGTAGACTGGCGCTCTCCGACGCCCCCGACCTGAATTCTCTAGGGAGGGAACAATGACTCTCGAACGAACATTGCAATGCGGTCTCCTCCTGTTTGCGTTGTCGGAGCTGTCTCCTCCGAGCGCGCTCGCGCAGAGCCAGAGCGGGGCGATCGCCGGCGTGGTGAAAGACGCCAGCGGTGCGGGGCTGTCGGGCGTCACGGTCGAAGCCTCGAGCCCCGCCTTGATCGAAAAGACGCGCACGGTAGTGACCGACGGTCAGGGCGCGTACAAGGTTGTCGAATTGCGGCCTGGCACGTATATGGTCACCTTCGCGCTGGCCGGCTTCAGCACCGCCAAACGGGAAGGCGTCGAACTCACAAGCTCGTTTACGGCGACGATCAACGCCGACATGCGGGTTGGGACGGACCAGGAGACAACGACGGTTTCCGGAGAGAGCCCGATCGTCGACACCCAGAACGTCACCAACAAATCCGTCACGTCGCGTCAGTTGATGGACGCCTTGCCGACCGACCGCAACTTCACCAGTCTCGCGTCGATGACGCCGGGCATGCAGGTGGTGGGGACGTTACAGAATGTCGGTGGGTCGGATCCTGAGACCCGACTGATGCTTCGGACTCACGGCAGCCGCATCGGGGAGAGCCGACTCTTCGTGGACGGCATGTCGGTGATGAGCGGTAATGGGCCCGGTGGCGTGAATTTCGGAAATTACCTGAACAATGCGATGGCCCAGGAGCTCGTCGTCAACACCGACTCCATGTCAGCCGAGTTCGAATTGAGCGGCGTGACGTCGAATTTCGTCACTCGAGCAGGGTCCAATACGTTCCACGGCTCCTTCACAGGCCGCTATACGAACACCTCGCTCGAAAGCAAGAATTTGTCGGGCGATCTCATCGCTCGGGGCCTCACGAGCGGCAACAGGATCAAGAAGATCTGGGACGCGAACCCGGCGGTTGGGGGACCGCTCATGAAGGATCGCGTGTGGCTGTTCTCATCCTTTCGGCACTGGGGCACGTACAACTATATCGCCGGACTCTACGACGATCTGGACCGCACGGCCCTGTTCTATACGCCCGACCCGAGCAGTCCGGCCATCCAGCCCGTGTGGCACCTCAACGGCGACGCGCGGCTCACGTTTCAAGCGACACCCAAGCACAAGATCAACGCCTACTATCACTATCAGTACACGGATTTCGGCACCTGTTTCGACCCCACGCTGCTAATCGCGCCCTCGGGGTGCGCTCACAACAAGAATGAGCCCCAGTGGTTTGCCCAGGCGAGCTGGAGCTCACCTCTGACCAACAAGATGTTACTCGAGGCAGGCGGGACGATCACGGCTCAGAGCTCGACCGGGCGCCGAGATCGAGACGTACCGGCCAATGTCTCGGCTATCACGGAGTCCTCCACCGGATTCACCTGGCGGGCCCCTACTGGAGGATTCGGGGGCACGCGCAACAATCAGTCCAACTATAGGGCCGCGTTGTCGTACGTGACGGGCACGCACGCCGCCAAGGTCGGGCTCACCCTCATGCAGCAGTGGCGTATCGTCGGCAACGATCGGAATAACGGGGTGAATTACACGTTCTTCAACGGCGCGCCGAGTCGGCTCACGCAGTTCGCGGAGCCCATCAGGTTCCACGAGCGCGTGAACCATAACCTGGGGCTGTACGCACAGGACCAGTGGACGGTCAATCGGCTGACGCTGAATCTTGGCGTGCGAGCCGATTTTCTCAACGCCCAGGTCGACGCGCAGAGCGAGCCCGCGGGTCCCCTGATTGCGGCACGCGCCTTCGATGCGATCAAGAACGTGCCGAATTGGCGGGACGTGTCGCCACGCCTGGGAGCCGCATACGATCTGTTCGGCAACGGCAAGACGGCGGTCAAAGCGACACTGGGCCGCTACGTCGGTGGCGAGTCGTACACCATCGCTCGAGCCGTGAACCCGCTGCAATCGACGGTGAGCAGTGCGTCGCGAACGTGGAACGACGGTTTCTATCCGGTCGGAGACGCGCGTCGTGGGAACTTCGCGCCCGACTGCGACCTGACGAACGTCGCCGCCAACGCCGAGTGCGGCGCCGCCAACTTCAGCACCTTCGGGCAAGTCATCGTGCGCACGAGGTACGACGACGCGCTCACCGAAGGCTTCGGCGTGCGACCGTACAACTGGGTGACGAGTCTCGGCGTGCAGCACGAGCTCTTCCCCGGCATCTCCGTCTCCGGCGCCTACTTTCGGCGCTGGAACGGCAACTTCACCATCATTGCGGGGAACACCCCGGTGACGCAGAACCTCGCGGTGACGAATGCGGACTTCAGTCACTACTGCATCACGGCACCCGTGGATCCACGACTGCCCGGCGGCGGCGGCAACCAAGCGTGCGGATTCTACGACGTGAGCGTGGCGAAGTTCGGCGAGATGAACAACCTGATCACGAGTGCCGAGAATTTCGGGAAGCAAGAGGACGTGTTCGATGGATTCGATGTCACGTTCAATGCCCGCCTGCCGAACCAGGCTCTCCTGAGCGGTGGCCTGAGCCTCGGGCGTCAGCGGACGAACAACTGCTACGCGATTGACGATCGCAGCCTGTTGTTCGTGGCAACGTCGCCCCGCACCACGCCGTACTGCGATGTTCGTCCTCCCATGCAGCCGAACCTGAAGCTTCAAGGGGTGTACCCGTTACCCTGGTGGGGAATCCAGACGTCCGCGACATTTCAGAGCTTACCTGGGCCTCAGATCCTGGCGCAGCAGGAGACGACCAACGCGCAGATCCTGCCCTCGCTCGGCCGCAACCTGGCGGCGTGTGGCGCCGCCGCCGTGTGCAACCAAACGGTCCCGTTGGCCTTGCTCCCTCCGGGCACGCTATACGGCGACCGTGTCTACCAGGTCGACGTCCGGTTCAACAAGGCGGTCAGAGTGGGCCGCACGGTCATTCGTCCAATGGTGTCCGTCTACAACCTCCTCAACGCAAACCCGGTGCTTTCGTACAACAACTCGTACGGTCTGTCGTGGCCGGCCCCGACGGCCATTCTGACGGCGCGATTCGTGGACTTTGGCGTGCAGGTGGACTTCTGAGTCCCTACCGTCGGCTGAGGGACGCGGGCCAGTGGAGGATCACAGTGACCGGTGGAGGCGCAGTCTCTTCGATGACGGCGTTGATCAGAAACCGCTGGCCATCGCTCGTGAGTGCGTACGTTGATTCCCCAGCCGACTGAGCCAGTTGGACCCCGCGGTCTGCGATGGGCATTTTGAACAACGCCCGTGGAACAGTGGCCGTGAAGTTGGGGTCAGGCTGCACCGTGACGGCCATGAGCACTCGGTCAGGGGACCGGTAGAAGAGCTCCTTCCCGTCGCGCCGCCATCGCGGCTCCTTGCCACCTTCGGTCGAGATTTGCGATCGGGCACCCGGCACCGGGAAAGCTCGGATGTACACTTCCGACCTTCCCGACTCGTCCGACGCGTACGCCATCCATCTTCCATCAGGGGAGAGTACACCGCCGTGTTCGTTGAACTCCGTCTGAAGATAGGGGACCGGCTTTCGATCTCCGCTGGCTGGGTCCGGGGTCGCCGGCACGACCCACACGTCCCATTTCGTCTTCGGGTCCAGCCTCCCGTACACGATAAATCCGTTCTGCGACCAGTCGGTCGTCTGATGGATCTGACTGTCGCTGGGTCTGAAGAGCCGCTCATCGGGGCCGGCGCCGCTTAACGCTTTCACGCGTGAGCCGTTTGCCTCACCCTCACGCACGGACCCATAGAGGATGCGGCGACCGTCGGGTGACCATACTCCCATGTTGTCGAGTCCCGGATTCGTGGTGAGCCGAGACGTGACGCCGCGCGTGGTCTCGATTAACCAGACGTCCTGGGATTGCGTTTGTGGATCAACACGATCGGCGGCGATCGTCTTCTCGTCGGGTGAGAGGGAAGGCCGTTGGTACCCCGCGGCTCCGGGAACGCTCGCGAGCTGTTTGCCTCCGCGATCGAACCAGACGAGCTGCGTGGGCTCCCCGCTAAAGGCTCCGTAGAGAAGCGCGCCGTTCTCCGACACGGAGAAGTCCGCGCGCGCATAAAACGGGTAAAACGGCACCTGTTCGGCGAGGGGCACGGGTTCGCCGATGAACTGGCGGCGACTGGCGTCGAAGGGCTGAGCCAGCAACGTCCCGGCCATCGATCCCCCCTTGAATAGCAGCAAGTAACCGGGCGGTGCATAGGCGGCGCCCATGTACAACCCGCTCGCCAGAAGAGTTGTGCCGCTTGATTCGAGGGAGGCCACATAGATTCCGGGCGCCTTCCGGCGGCCGAAATACACGAAGTGGCGGCCGTCCGGGAGAAATGACGGCCACTGACGCTCCTCGTTTACTCCATCAGCCGGCACGGGCATCGCCCCGCCGCCGCCGGCGGATATTCGATACAGCTCGCGTCCGGCGCCGGCGGAAAAGACAATCGCTCCGGCCCGGTTCCAGGTACCACCTCTGGGCAGCACGGCATCGCTCAGCGTTTGAGGAGGTCCGGCTGCGGCGTCGATTTTTTTGAGCCTGCCTTCGGCGAAGAACCCAACAAACCGACTGTCCGGCGACCAAAACGGGTACGCCGCGCCGTCAGTTCCAGCCAGCGCCCGGGGGACGGGGGAATCCAGCGGGTGAATCCAGAGAAGCTGCTTACCATCCGGACGTGTGGCGACGTAGACCAGGCGCCGTCCATCGGGCGAGATGGTCACCGGTCCACCAAACCTGACCTCGGCCCGCCTCAACTCTTTCGGCGGCGAAAATGGGAAACGGACGGCGACATCCTCGACTGGCGCACGCCGAACGTACGCCACGGTGAGCGCGACCGCGGCGATCGCGAGGACCGACAGCGCCGCCGCAGCCATCAGGCCGAGCTTCGTGTGCGACGTGCGCTCGGCTGTCGGCGCGGCCGCTTGCACGCCCCCTGTTGAGGTTGTGGCACGCTGTGCGCGCTCTTCAGCGATCCATTTCAGCTCCAGCATCAGATCGCGCGCGGTCTGCCAGCGATCGTCAGGATCTTTGGCCAGGCAGCGCGAGACGACGCGGTCCAGCGCGGGCGGCGCGAGCGGTTGGAGCGACGACAGCGGTGGAGGATCAGTGTGGAGGATGGCGCCAATCAGGGTCGCGGCCGTCGTCCCTTCGAACGCTCTCCGCCCGGTCGTCATCTCGTAGACCATCGCGCCAAAGGCGAAGATGTCGCTCCGCGTGTCGGCCTCACGGCCCCCGAGCTGCTCCGGCGCCATGTACGGAAACGTGCCGAGCACGGCGCCCTCGGCCGTGAGCGGCACGCTACGGGGCGAGACAGTCGGCAGCGTCGTCAGGTCCGGGTAGGACTGCAGCTTTGAAAGGCCGAAGTCGAGCAGCTTCGCGTAAACGGCCGACGAGAGTCTACGCTCGAGGAGAGCGCCTGCGGCCCCTGCGAGTGGGGGTGGGGCCCCACGAGCCGTGAGAATGTCTTCAGCGCGCGGTGGTGGGGCCTCGCGCGCCCTGGACGACGTCAGCATCACGTTGCCCGGCTTGAGATCGCGATGAATGAGGCCCCGCCGATGCGCATGGTCGAGCGCATCGGCGAGCTCGACCGCGTAGCGCAGGACTTCGGGAGTCGGCAACGGACCTCTCACGAGACGATCCGCCAGCGTCTGTCCCTCGAGATACTCCATCACGAGGAAACGGATCGGGTTGGGGCCTGAGGCGGACGACTCGGGGCTTGCAGCTTCGCCAATGTCGTAGAGGGCGCAGATATGTGGATGATTGAGCGCCGCGACGGCGCGGGCTTCGCGTTCGAACCGCTGTCGCCGGTCAGGGTCGGACGCAAACCGCTCGGACAGGACCTTGACAGCGACGAGGCGATCGAGGCGGGTGTCCCGCGCCTTGTACACCTCGCCCATGCCGCCACTGCCGAGGAGCGTGACGATTTCGTACGGACCGAGACGACATCCGTTTAGGAGTGGCATGGGAACGCGCGATTCTACTACGATCGCGCCGATCCGGCTCGATCGGTCAGTGCCTGGAAGCGTCGAACGTCTTTTTCACTTCGCCGCGAGTGACGTCTGGAAGTCGGTGAACGTGCGCTGAATGCGATGCGCGAACGCGGCGTTGAAGTCGACGCCGTCGCCGAGATCGCGCAGCAGATTGGCGATCGCGAACCCGCCCGCTTCTTCCACGAGGCGGCGCACGGCCATCGCGCTCGTGGCGTACGCGAGTTGGGCCTGGTCGCCGCTGAGGCGCCCGAACGAGGCCTGCAGCGTCGCGAGCGAGACCGGCGCGCGCGCCTGGCGCAGCTGCTGCTCCGCCCACCTCACATCGCCCGACTCGAGGATCGTCGCC
>JAHFUJ010000240.1 GCA_023265105.1 Acidobacteriota bacterium | reverse complement strand
GTGTGTGGTCAGCGGATGAACGTCCGAGCGATCTGTATCGCGAACCTGGGTGGTCGGACCGACTGTGCGCTCACTTCTTGTCGGCTGGCGCTTTCTTTTCGGCCAGTTCCTCGTCTGTTACCAAGGGCGCGTAGGACGTGCCGAGCGGCTGGCCCGACCCGTCCAAGTACTTCTGCTCTTCGGGACGTATCGCTTTTCCAGTCTTCAGGTCGACGTGAATGTGGTAGCCCTTGATGCCCACGGCGCGGGCGCGCAGCCCGGACCGGACCATTCCTTCGATGAAACGGCCGCCATTTTCGTGGCATGTCGCCTCCTGCGTCGCCCGGTTCGGTCGAGGATTGCGGTCGAAGGTCATCGCCATCTTCCACGGCTGTGTAAAGACCTCCGGGTCGTAGATGGTGGTCTCGTAATACATCCGGTCTTGATCGACCAGCGTCCATCGCTCGACGACGCGCATCTTCTCGCTATGGAAGGTTGCGTGCTTGTCGAACCAGGTTTCGCCTCGATTGTTCGTCGTCTCGACCACCAGTGTGTTGCCCTCCCAATGACCAATCGAATCGCCCATATACAGCTTCACGTCGTCGCTCAGGTGCTGCCGGCCATCCATCGGAATGATGCGTGTCGTGTAATGCTCGCCGGAGCCGTGATTCATGATGACCAATCCGGGCGCATACCGAAACTCGAATCCTCCGAACGTGCTCGCGCGCGGCACGCCGCGTGGAAAACAGCGGACGTCGGTGTCGGTGTCCATTCGTTTCGCGGGGGCGTACATCGCGGCCAAATATTCCATCTGTTTCGCCTTGGCCCACGGCTGGTACGGGATCGTGCCGCGCATCGGATCGATCAGAAGGTTCGCGACCACGCCGCTGCTGGTCGCGGCGTCCTTGCAAGTGATGGTCACGTCGGCCGGATCCCAGCCCGTTTCGATGCTGTCGACGGCGGCCCCGGGGTACGCGCCGCTCGACCAGGCTCCCTGCAGGTCCGGCCAACCTTCCGGTGTCTTCTTCGGCTCGATGACGCGGGCAGGCAACGCGGTCAACGGCACCTTGCTCTTGGCCGCTTGATAGCGCTCGCATGGGATGAGCTGGGCAGATGCGGCCGATGGTGCGAGAGAAACCACGACGAGGGCCGCTGTCGCCGTCAGCAATCGAAAAGCTTGATGGGTCATCGGACTTCTCCGAGCGACGAGCCTCGTCACTTCTCCGGCACGCCCTCAAATTCAAGGTGGGACCACGGAAGCTTCAGGTTGCCCTTCCCGGCTTCTTCTTCCATGTACGCGAAGCACTCATATTCCAACAGACGCAGGTTCTTTTCCTGTCGGCGATAGATGGGCATGCTCATCTTCCATGGTCTGCTGAATACCGTGGGATCTTCGATCGTGACTTCGTAGGCGATCTGGTCGGGGCCTGTTCGTGTGTAGCGTTCGACCACGTGTAACGCGTCGCTGTGGAAATTCCCGGCCCGATCGAACCAGGTCCGGTCGTTCAAGTTGGCGACGTCGACGACCAGGGTGTTCCCTTCCCAGCGGCCACGCGAATCCCCCATCCAGAAATCGACAACATCAGCATCAGGGTGCGTCCCATTCAGGAAGATCGAACGTACGATGCCCTCGTACTCGTAGACAATCTGGACAACGTCCGAGAACTGAATAATTTGAAATGGATAGGGCATGTATGTCAGGCGTGGCACGCCTGGCAGGGAACAACTGACTTCCGGGTCCAGGGTCGTTCGCTTCTCGAAGTTCTCCTTCTTCTTCGTCAACGCAGCCGGCAGGTAAGGAATTCGACCGCCCTCCACGACGCCGAATCCGCCCGGCACTCCCAGTCTCGGCGAATGGTCCTCGACGTCCCATGCGGCCGAGTTCAGGACCTGCCAAATTCCCCCCAAATCGGGCTGGCCGGTCGCAGTTCGCGGGGGCGCGTAGGCCGGGGCCGGAGACGCGACCGTCTGACCCGCGACTGCCCGCACCCCGACCAGGACGATGAGGGCCACGGCCGCCAGCGCCACCGTTGAAGCCGTGCATCGATGGGTCATCTGAGGTGCCTGGTGGAGTGCCTAGTAAGGAGGAGGGGGTGGGCCACCGCCCGACTTCTCGTTCGGGGCGTCAGCACTGAGCGAGCCTACAGAGAAATCCCGCCCGTCGGGAAAGCGGATGATATTGCCGTTTGCGGTGTTCGACCCGTCCTTCGAACGGTACGCCTGGACGACGAGCTCCAGCCCAATTGGAATGGAATTCTTTTTCAAACCTCTCGACGCCAACTGCTGCGGGGTGTTGGTTTCGATCGCCCAGTTCTTCACCGTGCCGTCCGGCTGCTTCACGTCGATGTAAATCCAGCCGTGAGGGTTCATGATTTCCACTTTTGTGACCGTTCCCGTCAAGGTAACCGGTTTGGTGGCGTCGAATACGGCCCCGAAAGAGTGATGCGCCGATGTCGGTACCGCGGATGTCGCGAGCAGAGCCGCGCTTGCAACCACTGCGACCTTCATCTTCCTTCCCGTCATACGGACCTCCGTACCTCCAACTTCTGAACCTGATCGTGTTCATACTACAACGAGTGTCGGCCCCAGACAATGATCCCGGCGTTGGTTCGCCGTCGTCAAGATGGCCCACCTACACGAGATCCTCCTCAGCCTCCCGGCATGGCGCCGACGAAGACGTACGCAAACAACAGTGCGATGAGGCCCATGGCGACGGTGAGGCCGACACTATGGCGCAACGTGAAGAGAAACAGCTTCGCTTCGTCGCTCCGCGGCATGCCCGTCGCGGCGGTGGCGACCGCAATACTCTGGAGCGACACCATCTTGCCCAGGACGCCGGCCGTCGAATTCACCGCCGCCATCAGCACGGGATTGAGCGAGAGCGCCCGCGCGCTGATGATCTGCAGGTTGCCGAACAACGCGTTCGATGAGGTGTCGCTGCCCGTGAGGAACACTCCGAGCCATCCGAGAAACGCACTGAAGAAGGGGAACAACACGCCGGTCCGCGCGAGCGACAGGCCGAGCGTCGCCGTGGCGCCACTGTAGTTCATCACGTAGGCCAGCGCGAGGACGGCGGCAAAGGTGAGTTCGGGGACGAGGAGCCGACGGAAGGTACCGACCATCAGGCTCACGAATCGGCCGATCCGCACGCCGGTGAACAGCGCCGCCAGCACCGCCGCCAGAAACGTCGCGGTGCCGGCGCTGCCCAGCCAGTTGAAGACATACACGGCGGCGTACCGCGCAGGTGTGGCCGTGACCGGCGGGACGCGCTCGATCGCGTTATGCAGCAGCGGCACGTTAATCCGCAGCGTGACCAGGTCGAGCCGCCGAGCCGTCCAGCTGGCGCCCCACAGGATCACGAGCACGACGAGCAGGATGTACGGCGCCCACGCGCGGACGAAAGACATTGGAGTGGTCGCCGCCGACTGAACCTGACCGGCGCCGACTGCTACCCTGGCCGGCCCGGCCGCGCGCGG
The DNA here is from genome assembly GCA_023265105.1 of Acidobacteriota bacterium. Taxonomy (GTDB): domain Bacteria; phylum Acidobacteriota; class Vicinamibacteria; order Vicinamibacterales; family CAVVIG01; genus JAHFUJ01. The sequence continues at coordinate 3,759 of JAHFUJ010000240.1, read as the reverse complement.
CGAGCCGATGGCGAACTCGGTCGCCGGCTTCCAGAACCGCATCAGGACCAGCAGCGCGAGGGCCGAAGCCAGCGCGCTGATGATGTCGGTGAGGTACGGGCCGATGAAGTTCGAAACGAGGAACTGTGTGAGCGCGAAACTGAGGCCGCACAGCACCGCCGCCGGCCACACGGCCATCGCGCCGCTCCATCCCGCCATCAGGACGACCAGATACATCGGGATGACGACGGCGACCAGCGGCGACAGCCGTCCGACCGCCGCGCTCAACGACATCAGCGGCAGGCCCGTCACGCCGGCCAACGTCACGATCGGCGTGGCCAGCGCGCCAAACGCCACCGGTGCGGTGTTCGCGACGAGACACAGCCCTGCCGCCGTAAACGCCGGCAGACCGAGCGCAACCAGCAGCGATGCGGACACGGCCACCGGCGTGCCGAAGCCCGAGGTCCCCTCGATGAACGCGCCGAAAGTAAACGCAATCAACAAGACGAGGAGCCGCTGATCGCCGCTCACGCGGCGCAGCGAGTGTTCGATGGCGCCGAAGCATCCCGCCTCGACCGTCACATCGAACAACAAGATGGCGGAATAGACCAACCAGCCGATCGGAAACAGGCCGAATGCCGCGCCGTACACGGTCGCGCTGAGGGCGAGCGGAACCGGCATCCCGTACACCAGCACCGCGACGCCAATCGCGGTCAGGAGCGACAGGCTTGCTGCCCGCCACGCCGGCGCCCGCCACACACCGAGCAGCAAGGCGACGACGAGCAGCGGCAGGCCTGCAGCGACGACCGACAGACCGATCGAACCAGCGATCGGTGCATAGACCTGCGTCCATGGTGTTCCGGGCATATGCCTCCTCGGCGAAAGGGGTATTCTAACGAAGCTGCGCCTCAAACCGCGAGGATGATCGGCCCTTTTTGATCAGATCCAAAGTGAATGAACGCGTGGACGGCCAGAAGTGACTGGTGTACGATGTGGGGCCCTATGTGGCGCCGCGCGAGAGGCGGCAAGTCCAAGAGGAGTCGTTGAGCATGGAGAAGTCCTTTGGTACGGCCACGGTGGTCGGTGCGGCCTTGCTGGGGTTGGTGTTCTTCGCTTCCACCCCGTCCACCCCGGCCGTCGCGCAGCAGAGAGGCGCGGGTCAGGCCTCGACGACGCCTGCGACGCCGGCCCCACGCACGTCGTGGGACGGGAAACCGGACCTGACGGGCGTGTGGCAGGGCGCCAAGTTGGACGCACGGGCCTATGGACTTGCGGAGCTCGAGCGCCTGTACCAGCCTTCGGCGAGAGAGAAGATGAAGACGCAGGCGGAAAAGGATGACCCGATTCGCCGTTGCTCCGTGTATGGGTATCCGCGCCGGATGGCGACGGCCTTGCCGCTCCAAATCGTTCAGGGCGCCGGCGTGATCATCCTTCTCGACAATCGGCCGCACATCTATCGTCACATCGCGACGGACGGGAGGAAGCACGACGAAGATGTCTTTCCCTCATACCAGGGAGATTCGGTGGGTCGCTGGGAGGGAGACACGCTCGTCGTCGACGTCATCGCGCTCAACGGTGGAGTCTGGCTTGCCGGCGCACAGGATCAACCCTCATCGACTCGCACAGGGGGCTGGATCACTTCCGACGCGGAACATGTGGTGGAACGTTGGCGTCTGCTGGACGCGAATACGCTCGAGTACCAGGCCACGGTCGAGGATCCAAAGGTGCTGACCGGGCCGTGGACGACGCCGAAAATCGCGCTCAAGCGTTCTCCCCTGCGGAAGCTCGAAGATGAAGGACATTGCATCCCTGAAGGGATCGATTGGGTGTCCCCGGCACTGAGGTAAGAGGGAGTGAGATCATGAGGCGTAAAGGCTTTTGCAGCCTGGTATTCAGTTTGAGTGTGCTCGCGGCGGCCATGCCCGCGCTCGGTCACCATTCGTTTGGAGTGGCGTTCGACGTCGAGAAGCCGATTACCGTGCAGGCAGTGGTGACCACCGTCAAGTGGGAAAACCCGCACACCTTGATCTATGTCGATGTGAAGGGCAAGGACGGAAAGGTGGAAAAGTGGACATTTGAAGGCTTTCCTCCCGGTGTCCTGTATCGGAAGGGGTTGAGACAGGATCGTCTCAAGCCTGGAGGAGAGGTCACGCTCATGGGCTTCCGATCGCGGGACGGCTCGAACTTCGCCAATCTGAGCCTGGCCTATTTCCCCGATGGTCAATGGTTTTGTGTCCAGTTCCCATCCGGCGCCAGTGCCGGCGCCTCGGTCCAAATCCCTGGAACTTCGGCGGTGTGCGGAGGCAACGACACGGGCCAGTACCGGTAGGAGAGTTGAAGATGAAGAAGTCTCTGAGCGCCTCCCTCTTGGTGAGCGCGACGGTCGTGGCGTGGTGCGTGCTCTTCGCTCCCAACGCATCGGTGCCGGCAGCTGCCCAGCAAAGAGGGGCAAGTCAGGTTGCGACGACCCCGGCAGGGCCGATTCCACACACGCCGTGGGACGGCAAACCGGATCTCACGGGAGCGTGGGGCCCGGCCTCGTTCGGTCCAGGCCCGAACCACGATGCGCGGAGTGCAAGTCCTGAGGAAAGGCGGAAAAGTAATGTTGCGCTGGATGCCCTGTTCCAGCCGTGGGCCAAGGAGCGGTCTCAGCGCTTGAAGTATCTCGATGACCCGAGATATCACTGCGGGCCCTACGGCTTCCCGAAATACATCAATCTGCCTGATTACTTTCTCCTTCAGACTGTTCAGGCCCCGAAAGAAATGCTCGTGTTCACCGAGTACATCTACAGTGGCTTCCGCTCGATTACGACGGATGGAAGTCCACATCCCAGCAAGATCGTCCCTTCGTTCTTTGGAGACTCGGTGGGCCACTGGGATGGCGATACGCTGGTTGTCGACGTCACCGGGTTCAACGGCAAGATCTGGCTGCCGGGAGGGCCAGGCCCCGCCAATCCTCAGCCGGCCGGTGGCGGACGCGGCACAAATCCAGGAGCCGAACCGGAAGGGGGCGGGTGGATTACGTCCGACGCGCTGCATGAAACCGAACGCTGGCGGCTCCTCGACGCGGACACCCTCGAATACCAAGCCACCATCGAGGATCCCAAGGTGATGACCGGGCCCTGGACGACGCCGAAGTCGCTCCTGAAGCGCGCGCCGGCTGGCGTCATCATCCACGAAGCGCTGTGCCTCGAACCCGAAGACCTCGGGCACATGCAAAATATCTTGAGAAAGCCGTGAACGGCGCCGTACGCCGCGCGCTCAACAATGCCGGCTTGAACGACCAGCCCGTCGCGCCGCCAGAACCGCGCAAGTAACCCGCGCATGCGCCCGGCCGGCTCCAAGGAGCACCCCATGCCACGAGTCTTGATCGTGCACGGTGCCGGGATGAACATGCGCGGCAAGACTCAAATCGATCTCTTCGGCCCAATGACCCTTCCGGAGTACGACGAGCAGATCCGGCGGTACGGGACCGACTTGGGGATCGAGGTGGAGATTTTCCACTCGAATATCGAAGGCGAGGTCATCAACACGTTCTACGACGCGCACGACCGCGGGATCGATGCGGCGATCATCAACCCCGCCGGATACATGACTGGCTATCCGGCTCTGATGGCTGCGATCGCCCAGGTGCGCTTCCCCACTATCGAGGTCCACTTGTCGAATCCCGCCCAGCGCGGCAGAGAGTCGGACGTCACCCGCGTAAGTCGTGGCAGCGTGACCGGCTTCGGCATCTTCGGGTACTACCTCGCACTGCGCGGCATTGCGGATCTGCTGGCC
>JAHFUJ010000239.1 GCA_023265105.1 Acidobacteriota bacterium | reverse complement strand
TCGTCCGATCGGCGCTCCAGAACGCGTCGTCGATCGCCTCGCTGCTGCTGACGACCGAAGCGCTCATCTGCGACATCCCGGAGGAGAAGAAGGAAGCGCCGATGCCAGGCGGAGGCGGCGGAATGGGCGGGATGTACTGACGCGGAAAATTTCGAATTAGAAATTATGAATTAGGAATTTGAAAGAATTCGAAATTCTTAATTCTCAATTCTCAATTCTAAATTGAGAAGGCCCGGGAGGAGGGATCCTCGCCGGGCCTTTCTTTTTCCCTTTCCCTTTTACCTTTTGCCTTTTGCCTTTTCCCTTTTCCGGTTTCCCTTCTTCCATTTACCTTAACGTGAAGGTGAGTTCTATCGTGACCAGAACCGCCACCGGCTCGCCTTGGCGCGTGCCGGGGGCAAAGCGCCACTGCCGCGCCGCGTTGACGGCCTCCTGATCGAGGCCAAACGTCGAATCGAGCGACCGGACCACCTGAACGTCGCTGACGCTGCCGTCAGGTCGGACGACGCATTCGAGCAGCACCATGCCCTGCACCTTCGCGCGCATCGCGTCGGAGGTGTACTGCGGCTTCACTTCCCGAATCAGGCGCGGCAACGTCACCCCATTGCCCGGACGATACACACCCCCGCCCGTTCCGCCGCCCCTTCCGGGGCCAAGACCCGAGCCCGTTCCGGATCCGATGCCGCTGCCGGTTCCTGTACCGGCGCCCCCGCCGCTGCCCGACCCCTGGGACACGGTCGGTGGACCGGGAGGCACTTCGATCGCCCCTGGCAGCGACTCCTGGGCCGCAGCGAGCGTTTTCGCGGGAATGCTCAGTTGCTCGATTGGATTGGGTTCTTTCTTCGCCTGTTGTGGATCCTCAAGCGGTTCGATCACGGGCACGGTGAGCTTGGCTTTGCCCGGCAGCTCGGCTGGACGCGGCGGCTCCGGCATCTTGTTGCCGCCGCCACCCCCGCCGCCGCCCGGCCCAGGCTCGGTCAGCCAGATGATGTTGTTACTCGGCTGCTCGGGCAGTACGGCCGCGGAGGTCGTCTCATGCGACCCGTAGCGAATCGCGAGCAGCACGAAGAAGGCCATCGCCACGTGGTAAGCGAACGAAGCGACGAACGCCGGCCCGAGGCGCTTTTGCTGCTGCTCGAACAGAAACGGGACGTCCGCGGGATGCGCACCTTCGACGTGGACCGACAGGTGGCCGGCGGAAGAATTGACGCGGAGCCGGCCGGTTGGGGTGATTTCTGCCATTGCGAGCGGAATGTTGCTAATAAAGATATTCTCGCGCACGCGTCGGTGGGAGGCAACTGCAAAAGGGGTGCCTCGAAGATTCGCGCGCTTTTGTTAGGACGCCCCGTGGACCGGTGAAGTCGGCCTGTCCTCTCGCCGAAAAGGGGCCGTACCCCTTTTTCCGGAATCAGGCGAAAAAGGGGTACGGCCCCTTTTCGTTCCTTTTCGTTCGCTGCGCCGCCCGCCTATAGTCGTCCGGTCCAGGCGCCGATGGCCGCATTCCCGCCGCCGTAGGCGTGCAGAATCGCCAGCGCGTCGGCGGCCCGCGGCGCGCTCCGAATCGCGACCAGCACACCGCCGCGGCCGGTCAGCGTGTCGAAGATGCGGCCGTCGTGCGCCTGAAAACCGATGCGGCGCATCGTGCCCGCCAGCCCCAGCTTCGGCAAGTCGCGCGCACCCCCCTGCAACGCGTCAACCAGCGGTCCGCGCGCGACGACGGGACCAACGCCTGCAAGGTCGAGACGTTCGCCGGCCGATCCAAGCGTGCGCGCGACGAGCGCGCTCGTCTCCCCGCTCTCCTTCGCGATGATCGTCAGCGACTCGGCTGGAAACCCGCCACGCTTCAGGGCGTCGAGTCCTTTCTGGGCCCACGCGACATCCTGAAACACTCCCACCGTGAACCGAGCGGTTTCGACCTCGATCATCGGGCTCCTATTAGCTGTCAGCTCTCAGCTGTCAGCTATCAGCTATCAGCTGAAAGCTAACCGCTGACAGCTAGATGTAATGTATCACGGTGAACAGGCCGGGAGCGCCCGGGGCCCGCGCACGAGCAGTGGGACACGACGTGGCCATTATCGGCGCCGGCCCAAGCGGCGCCTGGGCGGCCTGCTGTCTCGCCCGGGGCGGCGCGCGCGTGGCGCTCATCGATCCCACGCACCCGCGCGAAAAACCGTGCGGCGGTGGCGTCACCGGACGTGCGCTCGCGCTCGTCGCCGGCGCGCTCGATGTCGATCGCCTCCCCGCTTGTGTCATCCGGTCCGCGCGGTTCACTCGCGCCGGCCTCGGCGAGGCCGCGGTCGTGCCGCTCGAGAATCGCGACAGCGCGTCGCGGTCGCTGATCGTCGCGAGCCGGGCCGATTTCGACGGGTTGCTGCTCGCGGCGGCACGGGACGCCGGCGCGGAGGTGATCGCCGCCCGCGTCACCGACGTCGCCGCGGATCGCCGCGGTTTCCTGGTCGCGACGTCGGGGCGCGAGGTCTACGCGGCCCGCGTCATCGGCGCCGACGGCGCGAACAGCCTGGTGCGACGCCGCCTTGCGCAGCCGTTCGGCCGCGCCGAGCTGTCGATCGCCACCGGGTATTTCGCGCACGGCGTCACCAGCGACGAGATCGTCATCGAGTTGGTCGCCGATCCGCCCGGCTACCTCTGGTCGTTCCCGCGGCCGACGCATCTTGCCATCGGCATCTGCGCGCAGGCAGATGCCGGCGCGACCGCCACAGCGCTCCGCGCGCGAACGGCCGATTGGATGCGAGCGACCGACGTTGCAAACGGTGCCCGACTCGAGCCGTACTCATGGCCTATCCCGTCGCTGACCGCCCGCGGGTTCGAGGCGCTGACAGTGGCCGGGCCGGGCTGGTTGCTGGCCGGCGACGCCGCGGGCCTGGTCGACCCGATCACCCGCGAAGGGATCTATTTCGCGCTGCTCTCTGGGTGGTGGGCCGCCGACGCGATCCTCTCGGGCACCGCCGATCCGTCTCGACGCTACGAGGACCGCGTCCGCGATGAGATCGTCTCGGAGCTGGCGCGCGCGGCGCGGTTCAAGGGCCGCTTCTTCCACCCGCGATTCACCCGCCTGCTGATGGACGCGCTTCATCACAGCGCACAGATACGCGCAGTGATGGCCGACCTCGTGGCCGGCCGGCAGAGTTACGCCGGCCTCAAGTGGCGGCTCGCCACCACGCTCGACGCCGGCCTCGCGTGGAGCGTGTGGCGAACCTCCCGCACGAGGTAGCCGACCAATAGTGGTACAATCGCCGTGGTCCCTCCGTTCACCATCCGTGCCTTTTCTGGACGGTCAGGACCTGAGGGAGTGTCACCATGGGTCGACTAGGGCTGCCTGAACTGCTTGTCATTCTGGCGATCGTCATCATCGTGTTCGGGGCCAACCGGCTGCCAGAAATCGGCCGTGGCATCGGCAGCGCGATTCGCAACTTCAAGAACGAGACCAAGGACGAGAAACCCTAGAGGACGACTCGAGCGTCGCCCACCCGCCGCGTCACGCGTTCGCGATCCAGATATTCGAGCAGCGGGATCGCGAACTTTCGCGTGACGCCGAACTGTTCCTTGAACATCGCGACGTCGAGACGCACGCCTGGCCCCGCCGATCCTTTCAGCGCCGTCACGTCCCGTCTCAATTCGGTCAGCGCCGCCTCGTGAAAGAGCAACGTGTCGACTTTCACGAGCACTTTCTGGCGCTGCAACAGCGTCACCATTCGATCGGCGAGGGCGGGCGCCACGCCGGTCGCGGGGGAAAGCGACCCGGCATCGGGCGGCTTCAGCCCTGCCTCGCGGAAGAGGCGCACGATCGCCGCGCGCGCCCGTTCTTCTTCGGGTGACAGCGAGACACGATGGCCGGCAAGCGCCAGCCGGTCGCGCACGGTGATCGTGCCGGCCGCCGCGAGCTCGTCGAGCGCGCGCTCGAATACGGCAGGATGACCGCGGCCAAACAGCCGCTCGCGTGCTTCCTCGCGCGGCGTCCCTTCCGACAACGGCTGGCTGCGGTGATGCTCGGCAAGCATCGCGACGATGGCGGTCTTCAGACGATCGAGCACGGCGGGGCCGACCAGGACGTCCCCGATCCGCACGGCGCGTCGGTCAGCCGCCAACACCTCGATCCGCGCATCGATCGCGCCGGGACTGATGGCCGCGCGCGACACCAGCGCCGACACTGGCAACCCGGCAACACCGGCATCGTCGATCATCACCACGGCCGCGCGCAGGTCCGCCGCGATGCGGTCGGCGTCCGCCGCCGGATCGAAATCGAGCCGGCGGCAGCGGTCGACCGCCGCTTGCGTACGAATGGCCATGCGCGGCGGCTTGGGATCCAGGATGTGGCCGCCGGCGATTGTCACCGCCGGCGAGTACGCGCGAAGGATGTACCGGTCGCCGCGCGTTAGTACGACGGGACGTTCGAGACGCAGGCGCACGAAGGCGCGCACGCCAGGCGCGAGAAGCGCCTGCGGCCCGCGCGAGGATAGCGGGGCCCCCAACGCGGCACCCGTGTTGGGGTGCGATAGCGAGTCTTCGAGCGCCGCAGCGCGAGCGGCGGGGTCCCCGGCGCGCGGACTTTGCGCGCTGGGGTGCCCGAGTGGGGGTGGGGCCCCGCGAGCCGTAGAAAATGCGGATGGGGCCCCGCGAGCCGCGGAAAATGACGCTTCGGTCGCCGGTTGCATTGGGCCGACAATCGCCACGCGTCCGAGGATTTCGGCCGTGCCCTGGTGGAACCGTACGCGCGCGCCATGTTTGAGCGGCTTGGCGTTCGACAACACGTCGACGACCGCGTCGGCGAGACGCGTCGCTTCGAAGGCGCCCGGCGCCACCAGATTGTGGCCGCGCTCGATCTCGTCGACTTCGACGCCGCCGACGTTGACGGCCGATCGCTGCCCGGCGACCGCCTCGGCCTGACGGGCGCCGTGCACCTGCACGCCGCGGACCTTGACCAGGCGGTCCCCCGGCGCGATCGCCAGCTCATCGTCGGCCCGCACCCGGCCCGACACGAGCGTGCCGGTGACGACGGTCCCGAAGCCTCTTACGGAAAAGACGCGATCGATCGGCAGGCGCGTCGCGCCGCCGGCCGCGGGCCCTGGCGTGCTCCTGGCCGCGTCGGCGAGCGCCGCACGAAACTGGTCGAGGCCTTGGCCGGTTTTCGAAGACACCGGCACAATCGACGCGCCCTCGAGAAACGACCCCGCCACCAGCTCGCGGACTTCGAGCCGCACGAGCTCCAGCGTCTCGGCGTCGACGAGATCCGCCTTTGTCAGCGCGATGAGCCCGGCGGGCACCCGCAACAGCCGGCAAATGTCGAAGTGCTCGCGCGTCTGCGGCATCACCGACTCGTCGGCGGCGACCACCAGCACGACGAGATCGATCCCGCCGACGCCGGCGAGCATGTTCTTTACGAAGCGCTCGTGTCCTGGGACATCGACGAAGGCCACGCTCAGGTCGCCGAGCACCAGGTGGGCAAACCCGAGGTCGATCGTGATGCCGCGGGCCTTCTCCTCTTTCAGCCGATCGGGATCGGTGCCCGTGAGCGCCTGCACCAACGCGCTCTTCCCGTGATCGATGTGCCCGGCCGTGCCGACGACAACGGATTTCATTTCAGCGACTACTTATCACGAAGTTACGAAACTCACGAAGAAGACCTCTTGCCACCGAGTCACAGAGAGCACGGAGAAAATCTGGCCACGGAGTCACGAAGTCAACCAGAAAAGCGTTCACCCACAACGTCAGAACAAAGAGTTCGCTTAAGGGCACAGAACATGAGCGCGGGAGCAGGCCGACCCGTCGAACAGCTGCCGCGCCTCAGTGGCTCTGTCACTCTGTGGTCGACCTAGTCCTCTCTGCGTCTTCGCGTCTTCGTGGCTTCGTGATGAACAGGCGTCGGAATCAGCGTCGATCGCGTCGCGACGATCGCTCGCGTTTCCCCGGCCGTTGTTTGCCTTTCGCCGTTTACCTTTTGCCTTTTACCTTTTGCCTTTCTCGCCTGCCCGGCCGCTGTCGGTGTTGTCGTTCTTCGTGTTTGGGCCGGGCTTTGGTTCGCCGCGGACCGCGCGCCCCTTCACGCACGCGCTCGAGGATGTCGACCAGACCCAGATCGATCTGCCGCGTCTCCATGTTGACGCGGACCACTTGAACGTTCACTTTGTCGCCGAGGCGATACGTCTTCTGCGTGTTCTCGCCGCGCAGCATGTGGGCGCCCTCGAGGAACCGGTAGTAGTCGTCGGCCATGGTCGAGACGTGGACGAGCCCCTCGACATAGTGCTCGATGAGCTCGATGAACAGGCCGAACGCCGCGACGCCCGTCACGTAGCCCTGAAATTCATCGCCGACCTTGTCGGCCATGAACTTCACCTTCTTCCATTGCAGCAGCTCGCGCTCGGCTTCCTCGGCGCGCCGCTCCATCTCCGACGTGTGGCGAGCCGTCTCTGGCAGCTCCTCGGTCCGCTCCTCCCGCTCCTCCGCGGTGAGGCTGCCGTGCCGCGCCGCGCGAAGCGCGCGATGGACGACCAAATCCGGGTAACGGCGAATCGGCGAGGTGAAGTGCGTGTAGCTGGACGCCGCCAGGCCGAAGTGCCCGAGATTCTCCGGAGCGTACCGCGCCTTCTGCATCGTGCGCAGCATCAGAAACGCGATCGGTTTCTCCTCCGGCTTGTCGTGGATGCGCTCGAGCAGCTTCTGGAAGTGCCGCGGGCGCACGGCTTCCAGCGGGGCCCCGAGACTGTAGCCGAATCCAGAGACAAACTCTTCGAACTTGGCGACCTTGAGCACGTCGGGCTCTTCGTGAATCCGGTAGAGCGCCGGCGCCTCCTGTGCCTCCAGGTACGACGCGACCGTTTCGTTCGCGAGCAGCATGAATTCTTCGATCAGCCGGTGCGCCACGTTGCGCTGGAGCGCGATAATCGCCTCCACCACCCCGCCCTCGTCCACGATGACCTCGGCCTCGTTCAGGTCGAAGTCGATCGATCCGCGGCGGCGGCGGCCCTCGTTCAGGATCTGGAACAGCTCGCGCATCAGCTCGAACATCGGCACGAGCGGCGCGTAGCGTCTCATCAGCTCGGGATCGCGATCGGTCAGAATTCCGTTCACCGCGGTGTACGTCATCCGTTCGTTGCTGTTGATGACCCCGTCGTGGAACTGAGAGCGCACGACCTGGCCGTGCCGGTCGATCTCCATCAGGCACGACTGCACGAGGCGATCGACTTGCGGGTTGAGACTGCACAGTCCGGTCGCCAGCTCGGGTGGAAACATGTGAACCGCGC
>JAHFUJ010000028.1:16564-30459 GCA_023265105.1 Acidobacteriota bacterium | reverse complement strand
GTTCGCCTTCAGCGATGACGCGAAGGTGTATCCCGGACACGGCCCTCCGACCACGATCGGCCGCGAGCGCCGGACAAATCCCTTTCTGATCGCGTGAGCAGGGCTAACTAAAGTCCTGCGCCACGAGTGCGCCAGTCCCGCGCCACGACTGATCACGACGGAAAACGCAGAGGCCGCGGAGCACGCAGAGAAGATGTTGTCACTCTGCGGTCTCAGCGCTCTCCGCGTTGATCGTCGTTTGCTTTTTCCACAGTCAACTCGACGCGGCCGACGCGGAGGCGGTCGCCGCTCTTGAGCGTGGCAGTCTCGACGCGCTCGTCGTTCACGAACGTGCCGTTGGTGCTGGAGAGATCCACCACCTCCACTTGCGCCTCGCCCGCGGTGAGCCGGCAGTGCAACCGCGACACCAAGGCGGCGTCGACGATGAAGTCGGCGCGCGGCGCGCGGCCGATGGTCTTGACCGCGCCGGGCGGCAGCCGAAACGTGAACGAGCCGTCCTCGGGCTCGGCGCTCTGCAGAATCCACATGGGAGCGAACAAAAAGGGCGACGGCCTGCGTGCGCCGTCGCCCTGAAAACATCCTCTCGCGACCGCTGGTTCGCGACGCCGGCTAATTGCTCCGTCCGACGATCCTCGTCAATTCCGCGATGGTCACTTTGCGGCCGTCGGCCGGATAGTGAATCGGGATGATCGTCTCGACGTCGAGCTTCAACCGATTCAGATTTTCAACCAGATTGAAGTTGTTGGGATTGGGAGTGGCCGGCGCATTCGCCTGGGCCGGCGGGTTGAACGCGTCCGCCTCCACGAGGATCTTTTCCTTGGGGAGGTACGCCACGATCAGTCCGTCGTTGTGCAGGCTGTTCTGAAGGCGATGCAACTCGATGACGTGGTTGCCATCGGTCAACACCTTCTTGTCGGTCATCGTCTCGATGCTGAGTTTCTTCTTCGCTTCCGTTTCCTTGTCGGGATTGAGCGCGTGCGGCTGACTGAAAATCTTCTCGTAGTACGCCTTGTTCTGCTGATGCGTGATGATGGTGGCGCCCTCGGCGATGAACGTGCGGAGTCCGCTCGAGTGATCGAAGTGGCCGTGCGTGTTGATCACGTACTTGATCGCTTTGTTCGGGATCACCTTCTTCGCTTCGTCGATGATCGCGGTCGCGCGCGCCTCGCTTTGCGGCCCTTCAATCACCACGATGTAGTCCTTGAAGTCGACGGCCAGCGCGGCGTAGGCGGGGAGGATCAGATAGACGCCGTCGGCCAGCTTCTGCGAGCTCACGGCGGGCGGCCCTCCGCCGCCAGGGGCCCCGGCGCCGCCTCGTCCCTGCGGCGGCTGGATGGTGGCGCCGGCATTGGCCTTCACATCGGTCACCGTGAGGTCCAGGATCGGAAGGCCCGCCTGCTTCTGCACGATCTTGGCGGGGAATTTCACGCCGCCGAAATCCTTGTAATCGCTGTAGCTCACCTCGAGGAGGGTGTCTCCGAGCATCGGGTCGTCGATCCAGGTCTCGACTTTCTCGACCGTGTTCTGCTCGTTGATATAGCCGTTGACCTTCGCGTTATTCTTTCCTGTAAACGTCACCACCTGGTACTTCTTCCCGCCCATCGTTTGCGGCTTCACCGTGGCGTTGCTGCTGGCCGCGGTCTTGAGGAAGCCGGACGGCGTCATCCAGATCTGCAGCTGCTGCGGCCAGGGCGTGTTCGCGTTGAAGATGACCGTTTGCGTTTGGGCTGGAGCGAGTCCGCCGCCTCGGCGCTGCAGGTCCGGCGGTTCCGGAACCCTGTCGATCCGATAGGCCGGCGCCTCGAAGTCGACCGTGCGCGTGTAGGTTTTGTTCCTGAACACCGGCCACGGCTGGCCCGGAACGAACGCTTGACCGAAGGAGAACTCCGAGCCGGGACCGGAGTACTGGATTGTCTTCAGATTATCGGCGCCCATCGCCTTCGACGCATTGCTGATGACGGTCGCGGCATCTTGCGCGGCGGCCGTCCACGAGAGCGAGAGCACGAGCACCACCACGCCGGCGAAACACTTCTTGAACATACTGGACTCCAATGAATGATTGTCGACCGATGCTATCACAGCCTTCTTGCGACGCGCGGCCGCAGGCGTTTCATCGAGCCGCCGCGAGCGTTCGGCTCAGCCAGCTCACGATCGGTATGGACACCGCCGCGCTCACGTGCTTGTCCTGCAACGTGCCGTACTCGTCGACCTCTCCGGTGGTCGCCGGCACCAACAGGTGATTGACGCCTGGAACCTTGACCATCTCGGCCGGCGGCGCCTTCTTCCGCGAACGCGCGAGCGCCCCGAGCCGGTCCGCGTTGGACGGCGCGACCTCGGTATCGAGCTCGCCCTGAACGATCAAAATCGGTTGGCGAACCTCAGGCACGATCTTCGCCGGATCGTGCATGAGGAGGCTCTGGAACTCGGGGTTGTCGACCTGGCGCCGCAAGTCGGGCGGCAGGGTTTCCCATCCCTTCCCCGTGATCACCGCCTGATTGATTCGAGTCTGCAACGCGATCTTGGCCTGCTTCTCGGCCTCCGAGAAGGTCGAGCGGCCAAGAACGTGCTGCTGCTGGGCCAGGATGAGATCGGATCCGGTCACGCCGTTGGCGGCCATCAACACGAGCGCGGCGATGCGCTTCTCTTTCGCCGCCGCCATCATCGCGACGGCTCCGCCTTCGCCGTGTCCGACGACCGCGATGCGCCTGGGATCGACATCCTTGCGTTCCGACAGAAATCGGACCACGGCGCGCAGGTCGTCCGCGAAGTCGCCGAGCGTCGCCGACTCGAGGCGGCCACCGCTCTGACCGACGCCACGCTTGTCGTACCGCACCACGGCGAACCCGCCGTTCGCGATCGCGTCCGCCAGTTGGCCAAAAATCGGAATGCCGAAAACGAGCGCGTCGCGGTCGCCCGGTCCCGAGCCGCCGACGAGAACGACCGCGGGCAGCCGCTTGGATCCGGCGTCGGCCGGCTTGGACAGGGTGCCCGCGAGGCCGAAGCCGTTGGCGGCGATCTTCACTTGCTCGTCGTTCGGCCGCGAGACGGGGACGCTGCGCGCGGAGACCGACGCGATATCCTCGCGAATCACGTCGAGATTCTGCGCCGGTATGGTGACGCGCAGCAGGCGGCCGGCTTCGTCGCCCCAGATTTCGGCGTCGAGCGGCGTGGCCGGCGTCATCAACGTCACGCGCGTGCGCCGCACGCCGATGAGCCGCGCCGTGGTTTGAATCTGTTCGGTTGATTGGTCGCGGACCTGCAGCGTGAACGAAAACTGCCCCACGGCGTACACCGGAATGGTCGATCCGGCGCCGGCGGTCTTGAGCCTCGCCGACACGGCTTCGTAGGGGCCGAAGAAGGTCGTCGGCAGCAGGACCGCGTCGCCGTCGATGGTGTCAGGCTTTTGTGTCGATTGGCCGGCGACCGTCATCTCGTTTTGCGCCGTCGTTCCTTCGACAACCGTATGAAGCGCTTGCGTCTGTCCCCTGACGGTCGCATCGATCGTCAGCTCGACCGGCTTCCACTCCGGCGTGTACCGCACTTGCACGCGCCGCGCGTCCACGTTGAACGGCGCGCCGAGCCGGGCCGAGCTGAGGATGGTCCAGCCACCGGCGCCGAGCGTGACCGCGACCTGCTCGGTTCCGACCGGGACGTTCCCGACGAAGATCGTGAAGCGCGATGCGGTCGGCGGGAGAGGAGTCGGTGCGGTTGCCGTCTGCTGGCCGTCGGCCGCGAGTGGGATAAGCGTGCAAAGCGCAGCAAGGGCCGCCCGGATAGAATGGGGCGAAGGCACGCATCAGCATAGCACTATGATTTCGTCGGCTTCAGATAATGCTTACCAGGCCGCGCGCCGTCACGCGGCGTGCATCGACCGCTCCAATCGCGGCCGGATTGTCGTCTCGGGCCGCGACCGCGCGTCGTATCTGCAGGGCCTTCTGACCAACGACATCACCGCACTCAAGCCGGGAGAGGGCTGCTACAGCGCCTACCTCACGCCGCAAGGACGAATGTTCACCGACCTGTTCGTGTACGAGCTCGGCGATTTGATGTTGTTGGACGTGCCGCGCGAGGTCAAGGACACACTGCTCGCCAAGCTCGATCAGTTCATCTTCACCGAGGACGTCCAGCTTGGCGATGCCACCGAGACGTTCGCCGAGATCGCGATCGTCGGTCCGGAGGCCGCGCGTATTCTCGCCGGCGTGCTCGACGCGGGATCGATCGACGCGTTGACCGCGCTACCCGAACACGGCAACTTCCGTGGCCATATTGGCGGCCAACCGGCCATCGTGACGCGAGTGACGGATACAGGCGAAGCTGGGTTTGGCGTGTACGTCGAAGGCCCGCAAGAGGGGGGACTCAAGTCCACACTCGAGTCGGCCGGGGCGATCGCGCTCAATGCCGAGACGGCCGACGCAATCCGGATTGAGGCCGGCGTGCCGGCGTTTCACCGCGACATGGACGAAGAGACGATTCCGCTCGAGGCCGGCATTCAGTCGCGGGCGATCAGCATGACGAAGGGGTGCTACGTCGGCCAGGAGGTCATCATCCGGGTGCTCCACCGCGGGCACGGCCGCGTGGCGAAAAAGCTGGTCGGGATCGTGCTGGACGGCGAGTCGGTTCCTCCTAGCGGCGCCGCCGCTCGCGCCGGCGACCGAGACGTCGGCCACGTGACGAGCAGCGTGTGGTCACCGGCGCTCAACCGTCCGATCGCGCTCGCCTACCTGCAGCGCGATTTCGTCGCGCCCGGCACGACGGTGTCCGTCAACGGATCGCGGGCCGTCGTGATGGAGCTGCCGTTTGTCAGCCCCGATCGTCGTGGCGCAGGACTTTCTTGAATGCTCGCGGGGCCCCACCCCCGCTCGCTCTCGCTCGGCCGCTTCGGGCCTCGCTCGGGCCGCAGGCGCTAGCCCTGCCGTACTCGTGGCGCAGGACTTTAGCCCTGCCGTGCGAGCCTGCGAATCAACTCCCCGTCCGCCGGCGGAAACCTGAGAGCGCCGAGCTCGCTCCGCGCCACCCAGCGCATCTCCTGACCCACCTGCGGCGCGGGATCGCCCAACAGCTCGCAACGCAAAAAATGCAGCTCGACGGCGCGGTCCGGATACGCGTGCGTCGTGAGGAACAGCTCTTCGCCAACCGCGGCGTCGACGCCAAGCTCTTCGCGAAGCTCGCGCGCGAGGCACACCGCGTACGTTTCGCCAGGATCGCACTTGCCGCCTGGGAACTCCCAGTAGCCTTCGAGGTGGACGCCTGTCTGGCGCCTGGTGACGAGAAAGCGATCGTCGCGCTCGATCACCGCCGCCGTCACGACGATCGTTGTCATCTCGCGGTGTGGCGCGGGACTTTGGTCCTGCGTGTTTCCCCGTCGGGATTGAAGCGCACCGCCAGACAGCTCTTCGCCATCGGGCACACGAGACATTTCGGGTCGCGCGCGACGCAGACCATCGCGCCCAAGTCCATCAGCGCCTGATTGAAATCGAAAACGTGACGCACCGGCACGAGCGTTTCGGAAACCCTCCACAAGTGACGCGTCATCGCGTGGCTCTTCCTGTCGCCTTTGCCGACGAACACTCTGAAGAGGACGCGCGCGACGTTGGTGTCCAGGATGGCGGCGCGCTCGCGAAATGCGAAGCTGCGGATCGCACCCGCCGTGTACGCGCCGATGCCCTTGAACGAGAGCAGCGTCTCCTCCTCGGACGGCAACCGGCCGCCGTAGCGCGCGACCGCTTCGCGCGCGATCGTCTGCAGACGGCGCGGGCGGATGTTGTAGCCGAGCGGGTACCACGTTTGGGTGACCTCGTGCTCGGGCGCGGCGGCGAGCGCGTCGAACGAGGGGTATTTTTCGAGCCACTCGGCGTACTTGGGCAGCACGCGGTCGACCTGCGTCTGCTGGAGCATGATTTCGGAGACCAGGATGTGATACGGATCGTCGGTCTTGCGCCACGGCAGGTCGCGGCCGTGTCGTCGATACCAGCCGAGGAGTCGCTGGCGGAATCGCCGGCGATCGGGCGGCGCGGGGAGCGGAAGCGGTTTCTTCCTGGACGTGGGCTTCGCGGGCATCTCGTATAATTCGGCCGGAGACGATCGGTGAAAATCTATACGCGCACGGGCGACGCTGGCGAGACGTCGCTGTTCGATGGCACCCGCGTCAGCAAGAGCGACGCTCGCGTGGACGCCTACGGCGAGGTCGACGAGCTCCACGCGTGGGTGGGTCTCGCGCGTGCGTCCCGTCTCGACGCCGATCTCGACGAAGCGCTCGTCCGCATCCAGCGCGATCTCTTCGCCCTCGGCGCCCAGCTTGCCGATCCGGCCGACAAGATCGCCGATCGCGTCACGAAGGCGACGCTCGGAGACGATGATGTCGTCCGCCTCGAGCAGCTGATCGACCGGCTCGAAGCGGAACTGCCTCCGCTCCGGCGCTTCATTCTCGCGGGCGGCAGTCCGGCCGGCGCGGCGCTCCATGTCGCGCGGACGGTCTGCCGGCGCGCGGAACGCCGCATGGTGTCGCTCGAGCCTCGGGTCGACCAGGTCCTGTTGCGCTACGTCAACCGGCTGTCCGACCTGCTGTTCGTCCTCGCGCGCGTCGTCAACCACCGCGCCGGGGTGGTTGAAACGGAATGGTAGCCAGGGCGCAACCGATCATTGTCGATCTGGTAATTGTCAATTGTCGATTTATTGTGGGATTCGTCTGATAATCTGCCAATAAATTGACAATCGAAAATTGACAATCGAAAATTATTCAGAGATCCCCCTGATCCCGCCGTTCCAACTCGCGCTTGACAGCGTCGAACACCGCGCGCGCCAGCTCTTGCGACACTCGTTCCCGAATCGCTCCGCACTCGACGATGGTCGTCCCGGCGACGGTTTCGATCGCGACGTCCCACCGGTCGCGCGCGATGCCTTCTGGACGATCGTCGAACCTTGTCACCTCAATCGGCGCGTGTTGCGGGGAACGGCTTGACACGTAGCCGGCAATCGGCGCGCCGTTGATGAGCACCCGCACCGCCGCGATCAGATCTTTGTCGATCGAACGGTCGCCGTAATGGAAACGCGTCGCATCCTCGCTGAAGAGCACCAGATCGTCGGCGGCAGGAATCTCCGCGATGAGCGTGCGGCCCAACGCGCGCTCCGAGTCGCGAGCGCGTTGCCGGCGGCGGCGGTACATCTGCAGCGTCGTGGCGAGGCTCGCCGCGGTCAGCAGCAGCAGCACCGCGATGACGCCGGCGATCAGGTCGCGCATATCATCGTAGAATGCCCCGGTGTCCTACTGGCCCGAAACCCTCGAGCGCGCGTACGGCGCGTGCGAGGCGCTCGCGCGGTCGCATGACGAAAATGTTCCGGTCGCCTCGCGCCTGCTGCCGGCCGCGACGCGGCCGCACGTCGCGGCGGTCTACGCGTTCGCGCGCGTGGCCGACGACATCGCCGACGAGGGCGCGGCAAAGGATACCATGACAAGTCGGCGCGCTTCGTCGGCGCGCGCTTGAATGCCGCATCAGGCCTCAAACCTATCTGTTATACTTGACGATGAAAAGGTATAACGGGAGGCCACCCATGTCTGTGGTCACGGTATCTCAGAAGGGCTGGGTCGTGATTCCAGCCGAACTTCGCGCCAAGTACCAGTGGCAGACGGGCGATCGCGTGAAGGTCGTGGATTACGGCGGCGTGGTCAGCCTGGTTCCTGTGCTGCGCCATCCGGAAGAAGAAGGCATGGGAAGACTACAGACACGCGGACGTTCACTGTTGAGGGCTTTGGGCCGCACGAGAGACGCAGAGCGGCGGCGTGAGCAAGCCCGCAAGTAAGGTCAGGGTTCTCGACACCTGGGCGATGCTGGCCTATCTGGGTGGCGAGCCTGCGGCCCACGCTGTTCGGCAGGTTCTTCGCAATGCCCGCAGGAAGCGCGGGTCCGTGCTCTTCTCGATCATCAGCTTCGGGGAGAGTTTGTATGTCATCGAGCGCGAGCAGGGACTGCAGCAAGCCCAACGCGCCGTTGGGATCATCGATCAACTTCCGCTCCACGTGGTTCCGGCAGATCGATCTCTGGTGTTCGAGGCCGCCCACGTGAAGGCACGGTATCCGATTTCGTACGCCGACTCGTTCAGTGTCGCGCTCGCCAAACGAAGCCACGGACGCGTGGTGACGGGCGCCCCCGAATTCACGGCTGTTGAAGCCGAGGTCGGTATCGACTGGTTGCCGGACCGCCGAAAGTAACCCCCCCGCTCAGCACCAAGGCCGGATGCAGCCCCGGCCGAATGCACGCGGATTTCCGCAACGAAGGTCTAGAATGCCCCGGTGTCCCACTGGCCCGAGCCGCTCGCGCGCGCGTACGGTGCGTGCGAGGCGCTGGCGCGGTCGCATTACGAAAATTTTCCGGTCGCCTCGCGCCTGCTGCCGGCCGCGATGCGGCCGCACGTCGCGGCGGTCTACGCGTTCGCGCGCGTGGCGGACGACATCGCCGACCAAGGCGCGGCCACGGTCGCGGATCGCCAGGCACGGCTGGGCGCGTGGCGCGACCGGCTCCATTGCGCCGCCGCCGGACAGGTCGGCGAACAGCCGCCGGAGCATCGCGACGACCTGATTGTCTTCGCGCTCGGCCATTCGATTCGATCGCTCGATCTTCCGGTCGCGTTGTTCGACGATCTGCTGAGCGCGTTCGGTCAGGATACCATGACGACTCGTTACGCCTCGTGGGCCGAGGTGCTCGACTACTGCCGCCGCTCGGCGAATCCGATCGGGCGCCTCGTCCTGCGCATTGCCGGATACCGCGACCCGGCGCTCGATCGGTCGTCCGACGCGCTCTGCACCGCGCTTCAGTTGACCAATTTCTGGCAGGACTTCGGCCGCGACTATCGTGCGGGACGATTGTACGTGCCGCGCGACGTGCAGGACGCCTGCGGCGCCGACGAATCGGCGTTGGCGGCCGGCCGCATCACCGACGCGTGGGTGCGCGCCCTTGAATGCTGCATCGCCTTTACCCGCGTGCGTTTCGCGGACGGTCGTGCGGTGTGCGACGGCGTGCGCGGCCGTCTTCGGGCTGAGTTACGCTTCACCTGGCTTGGCGGGATGCGGATTCTCGAGCGGGTGGAGCACGACCGATTGATGGCGCTCGAACGGCGTCCGACGCTCGGCATCGGCGACGTGCCGCTGCTCGTCTGGCGTGCGGCGCGGTGGGAAGGCGCGCGTCCATAATGGCCAGGAAGACCAGCTTCTACTATTCGTTTCTGGTTCTGCCGGCCGACCAGCGCCGTGCGATCCTCGCGGTCTGGGACTTTTGTCGTGCGGTTGACGATGCCATTGATGAGATAGCCGAGATGCCGGCGCTGAGCCGTGTCGACGGACCTGCCCCGAGCCACGTCGAGGGGCCTGTCCCGAGCCAGGCCGAGGGACGGGCGGCCGTGCAGTTCTGGCGCGCCGAGCTCGCCCACTGCTACGACGGCACCGAGCCGGAAACGGCGCAAGGACGTCGCCTTCGGCCGTTCGTCACGCGCCTCGATTTGCCGCGATCGGCGTTCGAGGACGTCATCGACGGCGTTGCCATGGATCTCGACACGACCCGCTATCAGACGTTTACCGACTTGTTCGAGTATTGCCGGCGTGTCGCTTCGGCGGTCGGGTTGATCTGCATCAAGATCTTCGGCTGCCGAAGCCAGGGTGCTAGGGACTATGCGCTCAATCTCGGCGTGGCGCTTCAGCTGACAAATATTCTTCGCGACGTCAAGGCCGACCTTGCGCGCGGCCGCGTCTACCTGCCGCTTGAAGATCTGGCGGCCTGCGGCTGCACGGTCGACCATCTCGCCGCGGGCACGATGAGCGAACCGGTCCGCCGCCTCGTCGAGTTCGAGTGCCGCCGTGCGCGCGAGTTCTATCGCCGCGCCATCGACGTCCGGCCGCCGGAAGACCGCCGGCGGCTGGTCGCCGCCGAAATCATGCGCGCCGTGTACTTCGAAACGCTCAGGCGCATCGAGCGAAGCGGGTACGACGTGTTCACGACCCGCGCGCGCGTGCCGCGTCCCGTGCAGGCGCTGATCGCGTTGAAGCAGTGGCTGTGGCCATGGCCCTAAACCGCTACGACGTCATCGTCATTGGCGCCGGCTTCGCCGGATTGAGCGCGGCCGTGCGCCTGACCCGGCAGGGTGCGCGCGTCCTCGTCGTGGAGGCGCGGGCCCGGCTGGGCGGCCGCGCCACCGCGTTTCCCGATCGAGACACCGGCGAGCTGGTCGACAACGGCCAACATGTGCTGCTCGGTTGCTATACGGATACGTTCGAGTTTTTGCGCGAGATCGGCGCCGCCGGCAACGTGCGCGTGCAGGGGCAGCTCGGCGTCACGATGATCGATCGCGCCGGACGACGATCGCGCCTCGTCTGTCCGACACTGCCAGCGCCGTTGCATCTGCTGGCCGGCGTACTCGAGTGGGAGGCGCTTGGCTGGAACGATCGCCTCTCGGTGCTGCACATGGCGAGACCTCTTCGCCTTGCGCTGCAACAAGCTCGAGACGAAGCCCGGCTTCGCGAACGTGTCGGACGGGGCTCGCGCGAGCCGGGTGCGAGGAAAATTGCGGCGTCGCCCGGCGAGACTGTCGAGAGCTGGCTGATCCGCAACGGACAGACGGCACGGATTCGCGAGATGTTGTGGGATCCGCTGGCGCTGGCCGCCCTCAATCAGCCGGCGGCACAGGCGGCGGCGCCGGTGTTCGCACGCGTGCTGGCCGAGATGTTTGGCGGCGACCCGCGAGCGGCCGCGATTGGGCTGCCGACCAAGCCGTTGCACCTGATGTACGCGGAGCCCGCGCGCGAATACATCGAGCGCGGCGGCGGCACGGTACGGACCGGCACGCCGGCGAAGGTGCGCATCGATCGCCACAAACTGGACGCGGTCGAAGCGGTGGGCGAGCGATGGACGGCTGGAGCGGTCGTGTCTGCCGTGCCGTGGTTCGCTGTGCCGGATCTTTTTGACGGCGATTTCTCCACGCTCGCCGAGATGCTGACCCACGCCCGCCTCATGACGTCGTGCCCCATCGTCACGGTCAATCTGTGGTTCGATCGTCAAGTGATCGACGAGCCATTTGTCGGCCTGCCCGGGCGGGCGATGCAATGGCTGTTTGACTGCGCCCGCGGCCCGCGCGGCGGCGACGCGTCGCACGTGTCGCTGGTGTCGAGCGGCGCGTCTCCGATCGTGCATTTGCTCAACCACGAGCTCATCGCGACGGCGCACGAAGAGCTTCTCGAGACGCTGCCGGCGGTCCGCGCGGCCCGAATCGTTCGCGCGACCGTCGTGCGCGAGCCGCGCGCAACGTTTTCGCTGGCGCCGGGCCAGCCGGAGCGGCCGCCCACTGAAACGCCTGTGCAGGGCCTGTATCTGGCCGGCGACTGGATTGATACGGGACTCCCCGCTACGATCGAGAGTGCGGTCAGGAGCGGCCACCTAGCGGCGAATATGGCATTTGAGAATTTGGGAATCTAAGGATGTGAGGATTTCACATCCTTAAATCCTTAGATCCTCAAATCCTTAGATTCTGATGAACTCCATCGTTGTTCACTACAAAGAACTGGCGCTCAAGGGCAAGAATCGCCCCTGGTTTGTTCAGGTGCTCGTGCGCAATCTTCGGGCGGCGCTGGCCGACTTGAACGTGCGCACGATTCGCTCGGTCATGGGGCGGATCGAGATCGAGCTCGGTGCCGATCGGCCGAACGCCGCGCCTCGAGCTCCGAACCCAGTCTGGGAAGAGGTCCGCAACCGCGTCCAACGCGTCTTCGGCATCGCGAACTTTTCGTACGCGGGCCGCGGGCCGCTCGACCTGAGGGCGCTCGCCGCGACGATCCTTGCCGACCTCGAAGATCGACACACCGAATCGTTTCGCGTCTCCGCGCGGCGGGCCGACAAGCGCTTTCCGTTCACCTCACCGCAAATCGAGCGCGAGGTCGGCGGACTGATCCAGGAGGCCAAGGGGTGGCGCTGCGACTTGGATCATCCGGCGTTCACGATTCATGTCGAGATGCTGCCGGACGAAGCGTTCTACTTCTTCGGCAAAGAACCGGGCGCCGGTGGGTTGCCGACCGGGACCGGTGGACGCGTGGCGTGCCTGCTGTCGGGCGGCATCGATTCGCCGGTGGCCGCGTACCGGATGATGCGTCGCGGCTGCTCGGTGCTGCTCATCCACTTTCACAGCTATCCGATCCTCTCGCGCGCCTCGCAGGACAAAGTTCGAGAGATCGCCGCGCTGCTCACGACCTATCAGCTCCGATCGCGGCTCGTGCTGGTTTCTTTCGGTGAGCTGCAACAGAAGGTCGTGCTCGCCGTGCCGCCCCGGCTGCGCGTGGTGATCTACCGGCGGCTGATGCTGCGGATCGCCGAGAAGCTGGCGCGTCGCTGGCACGGGCGCGCGCTGGTCACTGGCGAGGTTATCGGTCAGGTCGCTTCGCAGACGCTCGAGAACATGACGGCCATCGCCGAGGCGACGAGCCTGCAGGTACTCAGGCCGCTGGTGGGGATGGACAAGGACGAAATCTCGGCCGAGGCCGAGCGGCTCGGCACGTTCCGGATCTCGATCATTCCCGACCAGGATTGCTGCCAACTGTTCACCCCCCGGCATCCCGCCACGCGCGTCCGGCGCGAGGAGGTCGCCGACGCCGAACAGGCGCTGCCGATCGCCGAAATGGTCGACGCCGCCGTGGCCGCGGCCGCGGTGGAGGACTTCAGATTCCCGGTGCTACACTACCTGGATCCGGCGGCGCGACACGCGAACGTGGAACCCTGAGTTCCAAATGGGAGTCGAGCGCGATCCAGGCCGATTGCGAGGTGCGAACGTGAGCCAAGAACTCCTGAGTCATCAAGTGTCAAAAATAGAACAGATCCTCGGAGAGGACGCTCGCGGACTCCTCGAACATCACTGCAAGACCGTTCCCAAAGAGAACCTCCATTTGCCCGGACCCGATTACGTCGATCGCATCTACGGGGGATCAGATCGGCCAACACGAGTGTTAACCAGTCTTCAATCGCTCATTGATCATGGAAGGCTTGCGGGAACGGGTTACGTTTCTATTCTGCCGGTCGACCAGGGTATCGAACATTCTGCCGGCGCCTCATTCGCGCCAAACCCGATGTACTTCGATCCGGAAAACCTCGTGAAGCTGGCGATCGAAGGTGGGTGCAACGCCGTGGCGTCGACAGTGGGGGTGCTCGGTGCGGTGGCGCGGAAATACGCGCACAAGATTCCCTTCCTGATGAAGTTCAACCACAACGAGTTCCTGTCCTATCCGAACGCGTACGACCAAATCCGCTTTGCGAGCGTCCGTCAAGGCTTCGAGATGGGTGCGATGGGTGTCGGGGCGACGATTTACTTCGGTTCGGAAGAATCGAAGCGGCAGATTCAGGAAGTGACCCAGATGTTTCAGCAGGCCCACGAGCTGGGCATGTTCACGGTTCTCTGGTGTTATCTCCGGAATCCGTCGTTCAAGACAAAGGAAGCCGATTATCACGTGGCCGCCGATCTGACCGGTCAGGCCAATCACCTCGGTGTGACGATCGAAGCCGACATCATCAAGCAGAAGCTGCCCGAGAACAACGGCGGGTTTAACGCCCTCAATTTCGGAAAGACCAGCAAGAAGGTCTACTCCGATCTCACGACGGACCACCCGATCGATCTGACGCGCTACCAGGTGGTGAATTGCTATATGGGCCGTGCGGGACTGATCAACTCGGGCGGGGCGTCAGCCGGCGAAAGCGACCTGAAGGAAGCGGTGAAGACGGCGGTGATCAACAAGCGCGCCGGCGGAATGGGACTCATCTCCGGCCGGAAGGCATTCCAGCGTCCGTTGCACGAAGGTGTTCGATTGCTGAATGCCATTCAGGACGTGTACCTGAGCAAAGACGTCACGGTCGCATAAATTTCAGCTTTCAGCT
>JAHFUJ010000028.1:12905-16464 GCA_023265105.1 Acidobacteriota bacterium | reverse complement strand
CCGGCGCCCCCGGGGAACGGGACGACGACGACGTTCGACCGCTCTTTCACGATCACGTTGCCGTTGTTGCGCGAATCGCCCGCCGTGACGAGGAAGCCCACCTGTTCGCCCGGCGCGGGCTGATGGCCCGTCATCGCTCCCCACCGGCTCGGATCGTAATACCAGTTTTGCGCGTACTGTGATGGCGGACCCCCGTTGCGATCGAGGCCGCGCCAGAACTCGATGCAGCCCGATGCGTGCCAGCGGCCGTTGATGTTCAGGACGATCCAGAGTGTGTACTGCAGGTCTTCACCAGGCGTCAGGAACGGCACGTCGGGCCAGCTCCCAGGTCCGTCCTTCTTTGTAAAGTCCACGTGGACGCCGTTTGTCCCCAGATCGAGCAACGTGATCCTCGCGGTCGCCGGCCAGCGGGCGACGTCGGACGGCGAGTTGTGAATCGTGGCTTGGTTCAGATCGATCCCGTCGCTCGGCCCCGCCGGCGCCGATGGAGGAAGCGGTGTGGGCTCTGGTGCCGGAGGGGGCGGCGCCGGTGCAGGCGGCTGTTCCGTCCGCCGGCGCAGCGTTTCCGTTCCATGCACCGGACCGAAGCACGTCGTGCCCGAATACGGAATCGTGAGCGTGTCGCCGTTGCTGATGGTGCCGGTGCCGGTCAGCGAGAAGCTGCACGGCGGAATCAGAAAGTTCGCCGTTCCGGTCAACGCTATCGAAACGGCATTGCCGTCGAGCTGACCGGTCGCGCTTCCAGAAACCGTGAGACCGCCGCCGCACGCGATCGAAAAGGTCCCGCTGAGCGACGTCGCCGTTTGGCTGGTCACCTGCCACTGGAAGTTGCCGCACGTGGAGGGCGTTGGAGTCGCGACCGTCTGTGCGGACCCCCACGTGCCGACGTATGAAGCCGGCGCTGGCGTGTTATTGGCGACACCCGCTCCGGGGCCGCTTGGCGCGAGCGTGTTGGTGTGTTGTTCGAAAGCGCACGCCGTCGCGAATGCGGAGGCCGCGAGGAGTACCGCCAGCAGCGACCGAGTTTTCTTCGTCATGTTGGTAACGGTCGGTACGTAGTGTCCGCCTTTAGGCGGACCGTTCTCCATCGTGCCGTCCGGGGGTTCGAAGGACGGCACCTTCAAATTACAAATCGGTATCCGCTCCCACGAGTCTGTGCGCTTGGTACTCGCAGAACCCGCGATATCCGCGCATTTAGCGACCACAGACGGACGGGATGCACGAGCCCGGCCAGTTGCCCATGGACCCGGTATAATTCGGCGGCTATGTCCATTCTGAAGATCGCGCGCATGGGGCACCCGGCGCTGCGGACCAAAGCGCGAGCCATCGAGCGGGGCGAGCTCACGAGCCCGACCGTGCAGCGCCTGATCGACGATTTGCTCGAGACGATGATCGAGTACCGCGGCGTGGGCTTGGCCGGGCCGCAGGTCCACGTCGGTCTGCGGGTATTCGTCGCGGCGCTCGATGCGGGCGAAGGCGGAGAGCCCGAGGCGGATCCTGCGGATCCGTTGGTGCTCATCAACCCCGAAATCACTCCGATCGGAGGCGACGTCGTGGAGGAGTGGGAAGGCTGCCTGAGCATTCCCGACATCCGCGGGCGCGTGCCGCGCGCGCGCGAGATCAAGCTCCGCGCGTTCGACCGGAAAGGCGACCGACTCGAGATCCACGCCCACGACTTTCCGGCCCGCGTCATCCAGCACGAGACCGATCATCTCGACGGCATTCTTTTCTTCGACCGCATGCGGTCGCTCGAGACGCTCTCCTTCCTCGACGAGTACTCACGATACTGGGCCAAGGACTGATGCCCAAAACGATCCTTGTCACCGGCGGCGGCCGCGGCATCGGCCGCGCCGTCGCGCTCGCCTTTGCCGAGCCGGGCCACCTCGTCGCGATTGCCGCGCGGACGAGGGCGCAGCTCGAAGACACCGCGGACGCGATCGCCAAACGCGGTGCGCAGCCGATGGTGCTCGCCCTGGATGTCACCGAAGAGCGTGCCGTGGCCGACGGGTTCGACACGCTTCGCGCCGTGAGCCCGCGGATCGACGTGCTGGTGAACAACGCGGGGATCGGCGGCGGGCAGCCGCTTGACAAGACCGACACCGCGAGCTGGCGTCGAATCCTCGACACAAATGTCTGGGGCACGTTTCTCGTCACACGCCAGGCCGTCCCGCTCCTGGGCGAGGGCGGTCGCGTGATCAACATGTCGTCGGTGCTCGGTCGGTTCGGCGTGGCCGGCTACACGGCGTACACCACGTCAAAACATGCAGTGATTGGATTCACACGTGCACTCGCCCTCGAGCTGGTGAAACGCGGCATCACCGTCAACGCCGTCTGTCCCGGGTGGGTCGACACCGACATGGCGACCCAGGGTATGCAGAACGGAGCTGAGGCGATGGGCCTCACGCTCGAAGAGTTCCGCCGGCGGGCGCTTGGCAGGGTCCCGATCAAACGGATCATTCAGCCGGAAGAGGTCGCCAACCTCGTGAAGTTTCTGGCGTCGCCTGAAGCGTCGGCGATCACCGGACAGACCTACAACATCTGTGGCGGACAGGTCATGAATTGATCAGGTGCGGCTTTCAGCTATCAGCTCACGGCTATCAGCGAAGCTGTCAGATCTCATCAGCTGTCAGCTCTCAGCTGTCAGCTGTCAGCTTGGAGCACGGAAAGCTGAGAGCCGAGAGCTGACAGTGGGACACTATCAGTCGTAGCGCAGGACTTTAGCCCTGCGTCAGGTTCACGTTTCATAGGACAGAATTTAGTGCTATATTCTGATCTATGAAGGCCGCGAACGTGCGCCCCATCACCGACTTGAAGAATCGGACGAAAGACCTTGTTCGCGAAGTCGCTGACAACGGCCAGCCTGTGGTCATCACGCAAAATGGCAAGCCCCGGGTCGTGCTGATGGACGTGAAGCAGCACGATCGCCTTCACGACACGCTCGCCATGCTGAAGCTGTTGGCGCAGAGCCAGGAGTCGCTGGCCAAGACCCGCCGCGTCTACTCGACCGCCGAGGTTCGTCGGCGTGCCAAGGCTGCCCTCGAAAAAGCCGCAAAGCCGTGAGCGGACGCGATACTCCGTCGTCTGGACGGAGGTCGCCACCCGCGACGTCGAGCGCCTGGCTTCCTACCTTCTGGAGGAGGCACCCCTTCGCGCCGAGCGGATCCTGGACCGAATCGTTTCCCGCGGCGAATCTCTTGAGGTGTTGCCCGAGCGTGGCCGTACGCCCCCGGAGTTGCGCGCCGTCGGCGATCAAACATGGCGCGAAGTTCAGGAGTCCCCGTGGCGGATCATCTATCGGATCGTCGGAACGAAGACCGTAGAGATCCATGGTGTGTTCGACGGCCGACGAAGCCTCGAAGACGTCCTGATGGAGCGACTGCTTCACGCCTGATTCTCGGTTCCCGAAGGTAAAAGGCAAAAGGCAAAAGGAAGAAGTAAGAAAGAAAGCGGCTGAACACGGTCCGCCTGACCGCCGCCGCCAAGGCTATGGCAGTCCGCCGACCTGTCCGCCGAAGCTTTTGCGGAGGCGGAAGCTTCACGCGGAGGCGGAAGGCGGACA
>JAHFUJ010000028.1:3620-12805 GCA_023265105.1 Acidobacteriota bacterium | reverse complement strand
TGCGATGAACTCGTCGCTTTTGGCAAAACTCCCTGTTTGCGAAGGAACGCTTGGATGGTCTGGTACGCCTTCGTGCGCTGCTCCAGGTTGCAGCAGTCCAACCCGTGCTTGCCCCCAGGGACGGTCATCAGCTCGTTTGGCACGCCGGCGTCGGTCAAGGACTTGTGAAGCCGGACAGATTGCTGGTAGGGCACGGTCGGATCCGCATCGCCGTGAATCGTCAGGACCGGCGGCAACCCCGCGCGAACGTACGTCATGGGCGACACGCGCTTCGCGATCTCGTCGCGATTGATCATGCTCCCTATCCATGTGACGGCGAACGCCCTCATGTTGGGGCCGTCGAGCAACTCGTTCACATCCGAAATCCCGTACCAATTGACGATGGCGGCGACTTTCATTTCTCCGGCGACAGGATCTGGTCCTAGATAGTCGTTACGGCCACACTCACGATCCAGTCCGGCCGACGCGGGCAGGAATCCGGTCGTCAGCGCGAGGTGCCCACCGGCCGAGCCGCCCGCGACGACGATTTTCTGTGGGTCGATCCCGTATTCCTTTGCGCGACTGAGCACCCATTTCAAAGCGCATCGGGAGTCCTCTACCGCCGCAGGCGCGAGCGCGACTTTGGCGAGCCGGTATTCCACGTTGACGACGTTGAGACCCATCGCCAAGTACGGCTGAATGGCCAGGGCCTGCGACTCTTTCGTGCCGCCGGTCCAGCCGCCCCCGTGGAAGAAGATCAAGGTCGGCTGCGGTGTCGTCGCGCCGCGTCTGGCGTAGAGATCGAGCTTGGCGTCCACGTTGCTGGCAGTCAGATACGTGATGTTCGGGACGACACGGAAGTCATTCTCCAGCCGTGCCATCTGATCGGTGTTCTGCGCCTGCAGCGTCGCGACGAGCAACCCGACGAGAGCGACGGCTCCGAGAAATTGCTTCATAACCCCTCCTGCCAGGCGGATTGTATGCCCTTGGCGGTACCCACGCAACTGAACACGGTCCGCCTGAAGGCGGACACTACAACTGATAGCTTTCAGCTCTCAGCTGTCAGCTATCAGCTTGAAGCACCGAAAGCTGACAGCTGAAAGCTACTATTTTCCCCCTCTCTTCTTCTCCATCGCCCGCTCGGATTGGAGACGCTCCAATTCCACTTCGGAATGATCGGCGAATTGCATCGCCTCGGCGATCGCGCGGTGGCCGGCCACCTCGCCGATCGCCCGGTGCATCAGCTGGCAGATGCGACGGTACGCCGGATGGCCCTGGGGCCCCGTCCGCAGCTCGATAACGTGCATGGCCTCCCGCGCGTTCATGTCCATGTAAAACCGCACGCGAAACGCCATGGCGACGGCGTACGGGGCGACGTCGCGCATTCCTGCCGCCACAACCTTCTCGTAAAGATCCGCTGAGCGATCCATCACCTCACGCCAGTCGCCGAGCGCGCCGGCCTCTTCGATCGCTGCCGGCTCGGTGTAGCCGTGCCGCGTGCCGAGCGGCTGCCACTCCAGTGTGAGCAGACGATGACGCTGGAGATCGCGGAAGGCGCCGTAGTCGGCGAGGACGTCGAAGCGATAGGTGGTCCGCTCGAAGGCGCGTCCCGGCTTGTGCCGGCGATTGGCGCGTGCTCCCACGTAAGCGCGCAGCAGAGCCGCGCGTTCGTCCGCCGACAGCCGCCGAGCCATTGTCATCAACTGGTCGTCGGGAAGATCAGAAGCGGAATACAAGGCCGCGGCAACCACTTTCGTTTCGCCGTCGGGATCGAAATCGGTGAGTGTGACCTCCGATCTCGGCTCGGCCTCGACCCGTGCGACGATCGCCAGCGTCGCGGCGTCGAAGGAGCGCCTGGTCTCGGCAAGATATTCGATCCCTCGTCCGCCACGGTTCGGCTGATCGACCCGCGCGAGGAAGGCGGGGATCACCTGCCGCAGCTCGGCGAGCATCAACACCGCGTGGACACGCACTTCTTCCAGTGGATGCGCGAACATGCGCAGAAGCAGTGCTTCGAACGCCTGGCCGGTTCCGAACAAGCCGACATTCGACGTCGTGGCCGCCGGCAGCAGACCGCGCAGCGTGTCGAGCACTTTGGCCCGAATCACCGAACGATAAACCGCGTCGGAATCTTCCGGCGCCTTGGGATACTTCGCGCGGAAGTGTGCCTCCATCGCGGGGATCCACCGAGCGTAGATTTCGAACGCACCATCGAGGGTGCGGACGAATGCGTCGCGGAGCGACGAACCGTCCAGCTCCGCCGGCACGTGATACTTCCAACGGCCGTTCGGGCGGTCGGTATACGGCACGTACCGCGTTGACTGCTCGAGGTACGCCATCAGCCGTCCCCATTCGAGCACTTTCGTGAGCACGTTCGAGACGCCTTCGCACGCGAGATGCGCGCCGCCGAGCTGCGCCACCGAGTCGTCTCCGTACTCGTTCAGCACGCGCGCGTAGAGCTTGTCCGCTCGCGTCGTTCCTATGGGCGCGCCCGAGGCGCGGCCGGGCGCGGGCTCCACGCCCGCGAGGTCCTCGGCGGTGGCGGCTTCGCCCCGAGCGCGTCCAACGGGGGCGACATCGCCCCGAAATTCGTCGAGAAACAACCGGCGCAGCGATTTCGCCGATCGCGAGTACCGCGCGAACAGCGCGCCTTTGACGGTCTCGGGCAGATTGGTCAGCGCGAAGACGGGTCGGTCGGTGTTGGTGAAATACGGTGCGAGCGCGGCCGTTTCATCCGGCGCGAAGGTTTCGGACAAGGCAATCGGCACTGGCACGATGGTCAGGTATTCTACCGCCGGGCGGAAGTGGGCCACTGGCGTGTTGGTGGCCGGCCTTGCGCCCGAATTGCAGACCACGTTCACGCTTGGGAGTATCGGTGAGGGTATGGGGCCCTCGCCGCTGTGGAGGTCGAGATCGCGGCCTGACGTTGCCGTTTTGCACGGTTTGCACACGTTCTCGTCGTTTTCCTGCTTATCGCTGGGAGTGGATATTGACTCCTGGGCACACCTGCGGTAGGTTCAAGGTATCCGCTACGCCCGTAGGCGGGCCTGATCTACGTGAAAGCCTCTTGGGGACACCCAAGGGGCTTTTTCATTTTTTGAGCCATGAAAAAAGCGGCCGTGTTGATTGACGGTGGTCACGTTACATGGCCAACGATGCGATTAACCGATCCGTTGAACTGATCGCCCTGGTTACGAACGATACCGATTGTGTTCCAGCGATGAAATACGTGCGGCGTTCCGGACTTCAGGTCGCTTTGATTTGCGTGCCGGGATGCACGCCCTCGCCAGAATTGTTGACCCACTGCGATTTCAGACGTTCGATTGCATGGCCGTAGAGCTTTCGGTCGAACTTTATTACTACCCACGAAACGCTGATCGAGCGCGCGCGAGTACAATAGAAACATGATTTACATCTTCGGCAAGGACACTTGACCCTACACGCAAGCCGCCCGTGAAGACTATCAGCGGCGGCACGTCGTGTTCGAGTACATCAACGTCAAGAAAAACCCCGCCGATCTCGAGCGGATGCTCGAGTACAGCGCTGGCCGGCGCGCCGTCCCCGTCATCGTCGAAGACGGGAAGGTGACCATCGGCTTCGGAGGCACCTGAGGGGTCTGAAGGGCGCGCCCGGCGGGCGCGAACGGCTCTATCGACCCGATGATCGAACTGGACCACATCACCAAGCGGTTCGAAGGCCAACGCCAGGTCACCGCGCTGGCCGACGTCAGCCTCGTCATTCCGCGCGGCGAGATGGTCTCCATCATCGGGCCGTCAGGCTCCGGGAAATCGACCCTGCTCAATCTGGTCGGCGGCCTCGATCGGCCCACCTCGGGTCAGGTGCGCATCGACGGCGCGACGCTCGGCGGGTTGTCGGACGATGAGCTGACGCGGGTGAGGCGTGACAAGATCGGATTCATCTTTCAGTTCTTCAACCTGCTGCCGACGCTCTCTTGTCTCGAAAACGTCGGCCTCCCGCTGCATCTGCGCGGCTGGCCGCGGCGAAACGTCGACGCGCGCGCGCGCGAGCTGTTGACGCTGGTCCAGCTCACCGACCGCATGGAGCATCTCCCCGAGGAGTTGTCGGGCGGCGAGCGGCAACGCGTCGCCATTGCGCGAGCGCTTTCTGTGTATCCGCCGATCATCCTCGCCGACGAACCGACCGGTAACCTCGACACGCAAACGGGCAGCGACATCCTCGCGCTCATTCGCGATCTGCACGCGCGCCTCGGATCGACCGTGGTCATCGTCACGCACGATATGAGCGTGTCACAGAGCTGCAGCCGGACGATCGTGCTCCGCGATGGGCGCGTGGTCGAGGACGTGCGGCGGAGTAAGTAATGATCCTCCTGCGGCTCATCAGCTGGCCGTACTTCCGCAAGCACGTGCTCAGAACGATGCTGACCACGGCCGGCATCGTGCTCGGCGTCGCCGTCTTCGTCGCCATGCGCACGGCGAATCAAAGCGTGCTGTTCGCGTTCTCGCGGACCGTCGATCGCATCGCCGGGAAGACCGAGCTGCAGGTGACGGCCGGCGAAACCGGTTTCGACGAGGACATTCTGGAAATAGTCCAGGCCGCCTCGTCCGTGCGGGTGGCCGTGCCGGTCATCGAGGCGGTCGTCGACACGAACATCAAAGGGGAGGGCAGCCTCCTGATTCTCGGCGTCGACATGACGGGCGATCGCAGCCTTCGTGAGTACGATCTCGAAAGCGGTGAAGAGGCGGTCATCGACGACCCGCTTGTGTTCCTGGCTCAGCCTGACTCCATCATCCTCACGAAAGAGTTTGCCGAGAAGAACCGCTTCGCGGTCGGGAGTCGTCTGCCGCTTGGAACGGTCGAGGGCGAGAAGCGGTTCACCGTCCGCGGCATCATGAAATCGTCGGGGTTGACGAGCGCGTTCGGCGGCAACCTCGCCATCATGGACATCTACGCCGCGCAGAAGACGTTCGGGCGCGGCCGCAAGTTCGACCGCATCGATCTCGCCGTCAAGCCCGGACACACCATCGCCGAGAGCGAGCAGGAGCTCCGCACGCTGGTCGGCCCAGGATTTCAGGTCGATCCGCCATCAGGACGAGGGCAGCAGTTCGAGGCGATGCTTGGCGCCTACTCGATGATGGTGAGCATCTCGAGCCTGTTTGCGCTGTTCATTGGGATGTTCATCATTTACAACTCGTTCGCGATTGCGGTCACCGAGCGCCGGTCGGAAGTCGGCATCCTGCGCGCGCTCGGCGCGACGCGACGGCAGATCCGCTGGCTGTTCCTGGGCGAAAGCGCGGTGACGGGCCTCATCGGGTCCCTCGGTGGGCTGGTGTTCGGTGTTCTGGTGGCGCGGGCCGTTGCGGCCTCGATCGGCGGGCTCATCACCGACGTGTACGGCGTGGCGCAGCACGCCGGCGAAGTGACGGCCAGCTTTGCGCTTCTCGCGGGCGCACTCGCGATTGGCGTCGCCACCAGCATCGTCGCGGCGCTGATTCCGGCGCAGAACGCGGCCCGCGTCGATCCGGTGCGGGCGCTGCAAAAGGGCAAGTATCAGGTGCTGTCGGCAGGCGAGAGTCGCGCCCGGATGCTCGCGGCCGCGATCCTCGCCGCGGTGTCGATTGTCTGCTTGACGGTCGGAGGCTCGCGCGTGGTGTTCTACGCGGGCTATCTTCTGGCGGTCGTCGTCTCGCTGCTGCTGAGCCCGCTGCTCTCGCTGGGGTTCGCCAGGATGATTCGGCCGCTTCTCAAGTGGGCGCGCCCGGTGGAGGGCGCGCTCGCCGCCGACAGCCTCATTCAAGCGCCGCGGCGGACGTCGGCGAGCGTCGCCGCGCTGATGCTTTCCCTCGCGATGGTCGTGGCATTCGCCGGCATGGCGCGCGCCAGCTACACGTCGATCATCGACTGGATGAACACGGCGCTCAATCCGGATCTCTTCGTGCTGCCGTCGCAGAACATCGTCACTCGGTCGATGTGGTTTCCACCGGCCATGGCGACGGAGCTGGCGGCGATACCGGGAGTCGCGCGCGTGCAGATGGTACGCGACGTACGGATCGTGTTCCGGCGGACGCCGGTGATGGTCATCGCCATCGAGACCAGCAGCGTGCAGCAGACCACGCGGCGGACGCCGGTCGAAGGCGACGCGGACGAGATGTATCGGGCGACGGCGGCCGGCCAGGGCCTGATGGTGTCGGACAACCTCGCGCAACTTCAGCATCTGCGGCTTGGCGAAGTCATCGAGGTGCCCGCGCCTCTCGGCGTCATTCGGCTGCCTATTGTCGGGATCGTTATCGACTATTCCGATCAGCAGGGCACCATCCTGATGGATCGCAGCCTGTTCGAGCGGTACTGGCACGACGATTCGGTCAACGTGTTCCGCCTGTACCTGAAATCGGGCGCGCAAGTCCCCGACGTCAAACAGCGGGTCCTGGAGCGATATGCGGGACAGCGGCAGGTGTTCGTGCTGACCAACGGCGAGCTGAAGGGCTACATACTCAGGATCACCGATCAATGGTTCAGTCTGACGTCGGTGCAGATTGCCGTCGCCGTGCTCGTCGCGATTCTCGGCATCGTCAACACGCTCACGGTCTCGATCACCGATCGGCGGCGCGAGCTCGGCGTCCTGCGTGTGGCTGGAGGACTGCACGGACAGATTCGCCGGACGATCTGGCTGGAAGCGCTCAGCATCGGAGCGATCGGCCTCGTGTTGGGGTTTGCGCTCGGGGCGATCAATCTGTACTACATCCTTCAGATCGTCCATCGCGACATTGCGGGCATGCGGCTCGAGTACGAATTTCCGGTCTCGGTCGTGGTCGCGCTCGTGCCGACGATTCTCGGGGCCGCGTTCCTCGCCGCAATCTGGCCGGCGGAGTCGGCCGTGCACGGCTCACTTGTCGAGGCGCTCGAGTATGAATAGCGCGCGACGGCTTATCACGAAGGCACGAAGGGCAGGAAGCAGTCTGTGGCCGCGCGCGTCGCTTCGCGACGCCCGCCGAACGGGTGCGCGCCTCCGTGACTCAGTGGCTCCGTGGCAGAGATTTCTCGCGGCCGGTTTCCTGGTGTTAATCGTCTCTTCGGGATACATGAGCGCACAGGCTGAAGATGCGCGGCAGATTGTCGAAGAGGCCCAAAAGCGCAGCGACGCCAAGTCACAGCGCTACGAGGGGCTGCTGCAAGTCTTCGACACGAAAGGCAAGATTGCCGACAAGCGGTGGACGTTCGAGCGGATCGGGTCGCACGGGCAGAGCAAGTCGGTGGTTCGATTCACCGCACCCGCCGAGGTCAAGGGCGTGGCGCTGCTCGTCGTCAACCATCCCGATCGCGCCTCCGATCAGTGGATGTGGACGCCGGCCATCGAGCGCGACCGGCGGATCGCGCTGCAGGATCGCTCGACGCGCTTTTTCGGCACCGACTTCAGCTTCGAGGATCTCGAGGAGCGCGACGTCAGCCAGTACGATTACACGCTCGCCGGCGACGAGACGGTCGACGCGGCCGTCTGCTGGAGGATCCAGTCGACGCCGAAGCAAACCAGATCATCGCAATACACGCGATCGATTGTCTGGATCCGGAAAGACAACTACGCGTTCGCGCGCATCGAGAACTTCATCAGGGATCAGGTCGTTCGGCGCCTCAATTACTCCGACATCCAGAACGTTCAGGGCATCTGGACCGCGCGCCGGCTCGAGATGACCGACCTTCGACGCGGCAGCCGCACCGTGTTGATGCTCGAGAAGCTGCAGTACAACGTTCCGATGAAGGACGAGGATTTCACGCTGCAGGCGATTCGAAGGCCGTAGTGGCGACCGCGACATGCGGCGACGATTCCTCACGAAGTCACCACGAGCACGAAGGGGCACGAAGACGATGTTGTACAAAGGGTTCCTCGTGTGCGTCGTGTCGTCGCGATTGTGGTCCGCCGAAATATCGGCGCAGACCCTGACTCAACGTGGCTTCGTCGAGTCGCGCACCTTTCTTTTTCCGCAGAAAGCGCCAAACGATTCGACGCGCGTGGTCGGCGATCTGCTGATTCGCGACGAAGTGTTCGTGAAGCCGGCCGACTGGATGCAGCTCGCCGGCGGTCTCGACCTTCGTGCAAACTCGCACGATCAGGTTGACGATCGGTGGCGCGCCGATTTTTTCGATCGGGGCGCTCGCCGGTCGCGACTGTCGGTTCGGCGTCTGGCGGCGACGTTGACACACGGCGGATTCACCCTTGACGTCGGGAAGCAGTTCATCCGGTGGGGCAGAGCCGACATCGTCAATCCGACCGATCGCTTCGCGCCCCGCGACTATCTGAATGTCGTGGACAACGAGTTTCTCGGGGTGACCGCCGCGCACGCGGTGGCGCAGGTTGGGGGCGACACGTTCGAGCTGGTCTGGGCGCCGCGCTTCACGCCGAGTCGCGTGCCGCTCCTCGACGAGCGGTGGACCGCCGTGCCGCTCGAAGCGGCCAACATGCGGCTGGTCGACACGCCGGCTGCGCTGCCGCGCGGATCGCAGACCGGCGTTCGCTGGAGTCACATCGGCGCGAGATTCGAGTCGTCGGTGTCGTTCTTCGACGGATTCAACCATCTGCCCAATATCAACCTGCGCGCAGGGCCTGGGCTGAGCAGCGGCGCGGGGTCTGTCGAGAGCCAGGTCGAGGGACTGCTTCCGGTCGAGATCGACCTCACGCGCGTCTATCCGCCGATCAGGGCCTACGGCGCCGACGCCGCGGTACCGACGCCCTGGTTCACGCTCAAAGGCGAGACGGCATATTTCACGTCGCGCTCGGCGGCGACCGACGAGTACGTCCTCTATGTCGTGCAGCTCGAACGGCAAACCGGCGAGTGGGTGCTCGTCGGCGGCTACGCCGGCGAGGCGGTCACGTCGCGCCGCGCGCCGTCGACCTTCGCGCCCGATCGTGGGACGACGCGGTCGCTGGTTGGCCGGGCGTCGTACACCATTGATCCCAATCGCAGCATCGCGTTCGAGGGCGCCGTGCGGCAAAATCGCCGCGGCGCGTATACGAAGGCAGAATATTCGCAGGCGCGCGGGCAGCATTGGCGCGCGACTGTGACCGGAACGCTTATCCGCGGTGAGCCGGACGACTTTCTCGGTCAGTACCGCCGCAACTCTCACCTCGTCGTGTCGATCCGGTACAGTTTTTGAGCGCGGATCACGGTCCGGCTAAAGCCGGACACTACGTACTGCCACGTACCATGGTCCGGCTAAAGCCGGACACTACGTAC
>JAHFUJ010000028.1:0-3520 GCA_023265105.1 Acidobacteriota bacterium | reverse complement strand
GGTCCGGCTAAAGCCGGACACTACGTACTGCCACGTACCATGGTCCGGCTAAAGCCGGACACTACGTACCGAAGTCCGGCCGAAGCCGGACGCCACGAACGACTCGGATGGTCCCGCCATCAGACGTCCGTGCGCGCAGTCCGAATGATCAGCGTGCGAGTAGGTCGATGAGGATGATATCCGACTTGTCTTTGGCACGATCGAAGATGATTTCACGACCATCGGCAGATACGTCGAAGTCGCCGATGGTGAACTCACGACCGAAATCGGTCAGTTGGCGCTCGCGGCCGGTCTGGAGGTCGACGGCCCAGAACTCCTTGTGCGAAATGTCTCCCTTCAACACAACCAGCGTGTCTTCCCCCCTTAGAAAAACCAGACGCCTGGCGCCCCGGCTCAGGATCAGCTTCGGCAGATCGTGCGGCGCGCCGTCGGCGGTCACGGCCTTCACCGAAAAGGTCGTGCCCACGTCCGCGCCGGAATAGATGAGAAATCGTCCAGTAGGAGACCAGATCGGATCGACTGAGTACTCCTTCACCAGCGGGGCTGGCGCGCCGCCGCCGACCGGGATCTTGAACAACTGCGGCTGTCCACCCTGATTGGCCGCGATCGCTATCCACTGCCCGTCCGGCGACCAGGCGGGCGCTCCCCGCACGTCGAGTTCTTCGGCGACTCGGCGCGCGCCGCCGGTTCCGTCGGCGTTCATCACGTACAGTTGCGTCAGCCCCCGTCTTTGGACCGGAAACGCGATGCGTCGACCGTCGGGCGCGATGGCTGGTCCAGCGACCACGCGCCCATCGAGCCCGCTCCACAGCTCCGTGGCCCTACCGTCCGCCAGCTTCCAGAGGCCATCCGTTCCGGCTTTCGGAGCACGATACAGGATGTAGCCAGACCCCATCCGCGGCGACAACCCACGTGCCGTGGGCAGCGCAATTCGAGTGGCGCCAGATTCGTCGATCACGCGGTTGGCAATCGGCGCTCGCCACAGACCGGCCGTCGAGGCGGAAATAGTTGCGACAAGGCGCCGACCATCCGCACTCGCGGCAACTGACGTGTACTCCTCGACGCCCGTGCTGATGCGACGGGACACACGGCGGTCGACGTCCAGTGCGTGGATCCAGGGCCCGGATCCATCGTCGGCCGTGGCGAGATAGAGCAGCGTTCGACTGTCCAGAAAGGTCGGGAAGGTCACGCGCGCGTTGTGGAACGTCATCCGCTCGGGCTCGCCGCCGGTCGGACGAATCCGCCACACGTCCATTTCATCGAGCGGAAACCCCTGGACGAAGTAGATGAAGGCGCCATCACGCGACCAGATGGGAAAGTGGTTGTGAACACCTGGCCGCGCCGCCGCATAGATCTGGTGCCCACTCTTCTCGTCGGGCTCGGTAACGAACATGGGATCGCCCGGCGCTGATGGGTGGTACACGATGCGTCTGCCGTCGGGCGACCAGTCGAGCTCGGCGATACCCGGCAGGTAGGGCCTGAGCTGTCCGCCCATTGTCGGCACCGCCCACCCACCGTCGACCAAAGCACCTTTGGCAGGATCCACCACGCGATTCCAAAGGGAGACGAGCGATCCATCGGGAGAGAAGCCAAAGGTGCGGACCGCGGGATTCCGCAGCTCTACCACGCTCCCTTTGGTGAGGTTGTGGACATCGCCCGTCCCGACCTGGCTCACCCACGCGTCCCACGTTCCGTCTCGGTCCGATAGAAAGACGACGAATTTTCCGTCCCGCGAGATGGTGGCCTGCGCGCCCTCGAAGTCCGTTAACCGCGTGAACGCCGCACCCTCCAGAGGATTCCGCCAGAAATAGTCCGATCGTTGTAGCTGCCACGCCGCCGCGCCTCCGATGAGGAGCAGGCCCGCACCCGAGGCAGCCCACCATGCCATTCGGCCCCGGCGCGCTGACACCTTCTGGCGATCGCGACCGACCGGCTCGTGAACCGCTCCCGCGCCCGGAGAGGCACTGGCGCCAAGCATCTCCTCGATTTCGAGGCGTGCGTCGCCGATGTCGCGCATCCGGCGCTTGGGATCCTTCTCGAGGCATCGTTGCAGCAGCCGCGTGAGATTGATCGGCGTCGCCGCTGACAACGCGGTCCAATCCGGCGCCCGTTCCAGGATCGCGGCGAGCGTGTCAGCAAGGGTGCCGCCGGCAAAGGCTGCACGCCCTGTCAGCATCTCGTAGAGCACGCACCCAAACGCCCAGATGTCGGCGCGCCTATCCACACTCTCCCCGCGCGCCTGCTCCGGGCTCATGTAGGCGGGCGTACCAACGATGGCGCCAGGTTGCAGTGCAGCGGCCGTGATGGTTGGCAGCTGCGACAGATTGCTACTCGCGCGGTCGTCCGACAACGCCTTTGCCAGTCCAAAGTCGAGCACCTTTACGCTGCCGTCGCGCGTCAGCTTGATGTTGGCCGGTTTCAAATCGAGGTGGATGACACTCCTCTCGTGGGCAGCTTCCAGTGCCTGGGCAATCTGCTCGCCGATTTTCAGCGCTTCAGCGAGCGGCAAGCCTGCGGTCACCTTGCGCCGCGGGGCCTGCGTCAATTTTTCCGCGAGTGTCGGCCCTTCTACCAGCTCCATGACGAGTGCAGGCAGCCCATCGCTTTCTTCGAGCCCATGGATCGTCGCAATGTGTGGATGATTCAGCGAGGCCAGCAATCGCGCCTCGTGCTCGAAGCGCCGGAGTCGTTCCGGATCAGCTGCGAAATCTGCCGGCAGCATCTTGATCGCAACATCGCGTCCCAGCTTCGTATCGCGTGCGCGATAGACTTGCCCCATCCCGCCGGCACCAAGCAGCGAGAGAATCCGGTAGCAGCCGATCTGCCGTCCCACCACCGGTGAGGTGGGATTGTTGCTCACCATCTTCGCCGTAACCCCCAACGCCGGCTCCGACAGGAAGTCAGCGGCGTTGTCCTCGTTCGCCAGCAGCGACTCCACTTCCCGTCGCAGCGCCTCATCGGGACTGCCATTTTTTGATGTCCGGAACGAGTAGATCCTATACCAGCGGGCGCCGGTTACGGCGAGTTTTTTCGCCGCGCTCTGGTACAGTTTTTGAGCGCGGATCACGGTCCGGCTAAAGCCGGACACTACGTACTACCATGTGCCACGGATCACGGTCCGGCATGGATCACGGTCCGGCTGAAGCCGGACGCTACGTGCTGCCACGGTCCGACTAAAGTCGGACGCCACGTACGACGCGATCCCGACGTATCGCACGATCGCGTACCACGCTATGATGGTCCCGCTATGGACAAGATCATCGACTTCATCAACGTGCACCGCGAGAACTACCTCGACGAGCTGAAAGCACTGCTCGCGATTCCGAGCATCAGCGCGCTGCCGGAGCACGCCGCCGACGTCAAGCGCTGCGCGGAATGGTGCGCGGACGAAATGCGGCGTATCGGCCTGCAGAACGTGCGGCTCATCGCCACGCCCGGCAATCCCGTGGTCTACGGCGACTGGCTCGGCGCGCCGGGCGCGCCGACGATTCTTTTCTACGGCCACTACGACGTGCAGCCG
>JAHFUJ010000238.1 GCA_023265105.1 Acidobacteriota bacterium | reverse complement strand
CGCACTGCCGCGTCGACGGTGTGTTTGCTCCGGTCGACAGTGCGCCGACAGCGCGCGTCATCAACTTCCGGGTCATCCTGCCGGCCTCGTGGAACCGTCGGGCCGCGCAGCTTGGCGGCGGCGGGATCAACGGCGTCATTCCGAACCTGACTGGTCCAGAGTTCGGCGCCGCGGGGTCGTCGCTGCTGCAGCGCGGCTTCGCCACCTACGGCAGCGACTCGGGTCACCAGCTGCCGGCGTTCGGCCGCCGCGGCGGGCCGCCGCCCGCGCCGCCCGATCAGGAGTGGGCCCTCAACGACGAAGCGATCCGCAACTTCGGCTACGCGCAGATGAAGAAGACGCACGACGCCGCAATCGTGTTGATCCAACGCATGTACGGCGAGCGCCCGCGCTTCAACTACTACATCGGCACGTCGCAGGGCGGCCGCGAAGGGCTGACCGTCGCGCAGCGTTATCCCGCCGACTACGACGGCGTCGCGGCCAACGTGCCAATCGTGAACTTCTCGTCGCTGATGCTTGCGCCGGAGCTCATTCGCATCCACGAAAAGCCGCTCGCCAATTGGGTGACGCCCGCGAAGATCAACGCGATCCGCGGCGAGTTCATGCGGCAGTGCGACG
Source organism: Acidobacteriota bacterium (assembly GCA_023265105.1). GTDB lineage: Bacteria > Acidobacteriota > Vicinamibacteria > Vicinamibacterales > CAVVIG01 > JAHFUJ01. The sequence goes on along the minus strand of JAHFUJ010000238.1, from coordinate 6,746 downwards.
CGCTCGACGGGCTCGCGGATGGAATCATCAACAACTACATGGCGTGCCGCGCGATCTTCGACGTCAGCCGCGGCGCTCCTGGCCGCCATCCCTGGGCGGCAAAGCGTTGCCCGGGGAACACCGATCCCAACCCGTCCGACACGAGCGCGAACGCGTGTCTCTCCGACGGGCACACGTCGACGCTGGAGTTCGTGTACTCGCACTACAAGTTCGCGACGGCGCTCGCGAACGGCGTTCGCGAGTTCGGTATGTGGTTGCCCAATACCGATCCATCCGGCAGCGGGCTGATCGTGCCGGCGCGCTTCCAGGGGCAGGAAGGTGCGCCCTCCGACGCGCCGATGCACTCGCATCTCGGCGTCCTTGGCGTGACCGGGTTCCTCATGAAGGACGTCAAGGCCAACCCGCTCGACTACGTCGAGGGTGGTCCGCTCAACGAGCGGCGGAAGGAGCTGTCAGCGATCCTCGACTCAACGGACCCGGACCTCACCAGGTTCGCGATGCGCGGAGGGAAGTTGATCGTCGCCATCGGTACGAACGACACGCTGGCATCGCCTGGCGCGCAGCTTGATTACTACCAGTCGGTCATCGACAAGATGGGCCGGGGTCAAGTGGATCGCTTCGCGCGGTTGTTCGTGATGCCGCAAGCCGGCCACGGCCTGAGCGGGACCAACTACTCTACGAGCGGCGACGGCAAGCCACTCGCGGTCGCGCCTGTTCCCAACGGCTGGGATCGGCTCGCGCTGCTGTTCGATTGGGTCGAGCGCGGCGTCGCGCCTGGGATGTCGCTGACCGTGACCGCCGGCGAGAAGAGCCTGCCTCTGTGCTCGTATCCCACGTATCCGAAATACGTGGGCGGACCGGCGGCCTCGGCGTCGTCGTACCAATGCAGCCAGCGCTGACGAACGTTGATTGTATTGCGCGGGCAGGAGAGCACATGCGTACAACAAGGCTTTTCGCGTTGACAGCCGCCAGTCTCGCGGCACTCGCGTCGCAGCTACAGGTCGGTGCGCAATCACCGCAGCAGGCCGACGCGTTCATCGCGCGGGCGGCCGAGGCGCTGGGCGGCGCTGCGCGCATTCGCGCCATCAGGAACATCACCGTCTCGGGCTACGGAGAGACGGCCTACATGAACGGCGGGGGCAACATCTCGGCGTCGCCCGATGCACCCCAAAAGTGGGTCAGCGTCCCGGAGTACGAAAAGACGATCGATCTCGAGCACCGTCGCATGCGGGTCCGGCAGCGCAACCATCAGAACTTCGTGTTTGCCGGCGTCGCCGGGTATCTTGGCGCGTCCAGTCCCGCCGCGACGTACCTCGACGGCGACATCGCCTGGAATGCGGCGCAGAACAATCGGTTCGTTCGCGCCAACGAACAGGCCGCGCATGCGCGTCGTATCGACATGTTCAACAATCCCGTGGCCCTCGTGCGCGCGGCGCTGGACACCGCGCCGGCGATCGGCAACATCCGTCGCGACGGCTCGCGGCAAGTCGCCGACGTGAAGTTCCCGACGGGCGAGACGGTGACGCTGGCCACCGACGCCACGTCGAATCTGCCGGCATGGGTTCGGTGGACGGCGCACGACGAAAATCTCGGCGACGTGACGTTCCAGACCGCATTCACCGGGTATCTGCCGGTGAAAGGCGTCATGCTGCCGATGGGGTACGCCACCGTCATCGACTTCCGCAACGTGGTCCAGAACAAGTTGTACGTCGACAAGAACGCGGTGGACGAATCGATCGACGATCTCGCCGCGCCCGCTGACGTCCGATCGTCGCCGATTCCGCCGCGGACGCTCGTCGCTGACGCCACGCCAGTCACTCGCGGCGTCTGGTTGATCCACGGCCAGGGCGGCGCCAACTCCATCCTGTTCGAGTTCGCCGATCACCTCACGCTGTTTGAAGCTCCGTCGAATCAGGCCTGGACGAAAGCCGTGATCGATCGCGCGCATGCGACGGTTCCCGGGAAACGCGTCACCGAGGTCATCGTGTCGCACCACCATTTCGACCATACCGGCGGCATCCGTGAGGCGATGGCGCAGGGATTGACCGTCATCGCGCACAAGGGCACGGAGGGACTGTTCCGCGAAATCGCCGCGCGCAAGGGCACGATTGCGCCCGATGCCATCGGCACAAACCCAAAGGCGTTGAAGTTCAGGGCACTCGACGATCACCTGCAGTTGAAGGACGCGGCACTGCAGGTCGATCTGTATCACGTGGTCTCGAACAGTCACATGGCGGAGGCCCTGTTCGCGTACGTGCCCGCCGCACGGCTGCTGGTGGAGGGCGACTTCTTCGATGTAGGCTGGGAGCTCTACTGGTGGCAGAAGACGTATGCCGACAACATCGCCTATCGGCGTCTACAGGTCGACACAGACGTCCCCGTGCACGGGCGTGTGCTGCCGATCGCGCAAGTCATGCAGGACATCGAGCGCCAGACGAAAGCTGCAGAGAACCTGTGCGCGCGCATGCAATCGGCCGGTGTGTTCGGGCCCGGCTGTCCCGTGAAAACGCCGTCCTCCGTCACTGAGGCCGCCGGCCGCTAGGCGAGCCATGAGGAATCCGGAGATGCGTCCATGAACATCAATGCTCGGGCGTGCCTGATTGCGCTGGCGTCCGCACTCCTTGTCGGCGGTCATGCGGCCGCCCATCACTCGTTCGCCGCAGAGTTCGACGCGCAGAAGCCGCTGATGCTCAAGGGAACCGTCGTGAAGTGGGAGATGATGAACCCTCACGGATGGATCACGATTGACGTGACCAGCCCGGACGGCAAGAAGACGCAATGGATGGTGGAGACCTCGAACCCGAATGGTTTGATGAGGCTCGGCTGGACCAAGCATTCCCTGAAACCGGGCGACGAGATCACCATCGATGCCTATCAGGCGAAAGATGGATCGAACACCGCCAACGCCGCGCGCGTCACGCTCGCGGACGGCCGCAAGGTGTTTGCCGGTGTGCCAGGCACTCCGTCGGGACCGCCGGCGGCGCCGGCCCAGGACAAGTGAGGCGGAGGTGAAGGCCGTTCACGTGTGTCGCGCGCTGTTTCTGACCGTGGCTTTTTTCGTGCTGCCGGGTGCACGTCCCGTCACTCCACGGCCGGCGCAAACGACGCCGGTGCAGACCTCCACCACGACGTTGCCAAGACTCCCTGGCGGACGCCCGGATCTGCAGGGTCTGTGGATGAAAAGCGCCGGCGGTTTCCAAGGTCTGTTCATCGGCTCTCTGGACGGAACGAATTTCGCCGCTGGGGGAGGAAGAGGCCGCGCTGGAGGTGGCCCGCCCGTTCCGCGGTACGAATACACGCCTGAGGCCGAGGCCGAGAGGCAGGACCGCTTACGGCGCGGCTACGAAGACCCCGAGGCGCGCTGCCACCTTCCTGGCGTTCCGCGAGCACTCGACCAGCCGGCGGGGCTCTACCCGGTGCAAATCATCCAGGACGAGAAGTACGTGGCGCTGCTCCATGAAGCCATGCACGACGTCCGCATCATTCCCACTGACAACAGCGCGCATCCGAAGAACTATTGGGCGTGGGACGGAGACTCGCGCGGCCGCTGGGAAGGCGACACGCTGGTCGTGGATGTCAGCAACTTCAACGGCCGGACCTGGCTGGACATGGCGGCCAACTTCGTCGACGAGCACGAACACGTGCTCGAGCGATTCACGCTCGTCGATCGCGACACGATCCTCTACGAAGCGACCATCACCGACCCGACCGTCTTCGTCAAGCCGGTTCAGATGCGGTTCACGTTGAAGCGGGTCCCTGCTGAGCAGCAGATCCTCGAATACAGCTGCCTGGAAGGTGAGCGCAGCCTGCAGCACTACACCAGCGAAGACGGTGGCAGGAAGCCGAGGGTGAAATGAACGCGGCACGTGCCGTACGGCTCGTCTGGTGGGGGACCGCAGTGGCCGCGGTCGTCGCGACGCTGGCTCTCGTGGCCGACGCCCAGATCAAGAAGGGCCCGGCGCCATTCGCGCCGGCGCGCGTGTGGGACGGCAAGACGCCGGACTTCCGCGGCATCTGGCAGGTGCGGGACACGGCGTACGTCAACATTGAAGGACATGCCGCTGAAAGAGGCATCGCGGCCTCGAAGAGCATCATCGTCGATCCGCCGGGCGGGAAGATTCCGTACCGGCCCGAGGCACTCGCACAACGGCAGGCGAACTATAAGAACCGGGCGACCGCCGATCCGTCATCGAAGTGTTTTCAGGCGGGCGTTCCGCGCGCGACGTATCTGGGCACGCCGATGCAGATCCTTCAGAGCCCCGGCAACTTTGCCATCGTCTACCAGGAGAATCACGCGTTCCGCGTGTTCCACCCGGACACGCGGCCCCACTTCGACGCCACCGACTGGTGGATGGGCGATACGCGGTATCGATGGGACGGAGACACGCTGGTGGCGGACGTCGTCGCCCAGACCGATCAGGCGTGGCTGGATCAGGCCGGAAATTTTCACAGCACCGAGATACACATCGTCGAGCGCTACCGGATGACCGGCGCCGACACGATCGAATACGAGGCGCGGATCGAGGACCCGGTTGTTTATGCGCGGCCGTGGACGCTCAGGACTGTCCTCCATCGCATCAAGGAACCGGGAGTCCGGATCATCGAGGACGAGTGCCTGGAGGATGCCAACGGCGTCCGGCATCACATTTCGCCGACCGATCCCAGAAACCTGCTGAAGTCCGACTACTCACGCTGGAAGAAACCGACGCAGCACTAAGTTGTCACCGGCCGCCTGGCTCGACCACGATCCCGGATGGCACTCAACGTGAGGCTGTGTTCATACGCGGAACGGGCTTACCCCAAACTTCGAACTTGGAGACGGCGACAAAGCCCCCCACGCCGTGGCCCGAACCCGGCATCAGCTGGGTCCAGCCAATCTCGTCCACCCTGGACAAATCCGGCCTTTCCACCCAGGTGCCGCGCGTGACCGTCTGGGGCACCTCGAGCTTCAGCCAGCGAAGCGACGACAGGACGACTTCGTTTTCGATATGAGAGACGTCGGGTGTGCCGGTACCAGGATCGCCCACGAGGAAGGTCCCGTCCGCGAGCTTCACGACAAGCCGGGCCACGTGAAAGCCTGAGACATACGTGCCCCAGATGATGCGTCCGCGGTTCGACAGGTCCACGAAGTTGTTCTTGTGACGCAGCGTCACGGTCACCGCCCCACACGAGCCGCCCCAGAGCTCGGGCCTCTCGACGCCGTAGATCATGAGACAGGTCGGACCCGCCCAGTCCTCTGCCCACGAACCCGGGCGTAGTGTCTTCCTGTACTCGGGAATGTACTTCGCGTTCGGATCGTAGACGGTCAACACGAGGTCTGGAGTCGTCACCACCTCCTGCGTCACGCTGGTAAGCGGAAGCGTGTTGGCATCGTAGCTCTTGGGATTCCGCCAGTTCTCACTGAAGAACAGCGGGCCCGGGTCCGGCGGCTTGGGAATTCCTCTGGGACGGGAAGGGGGTTGCTGGGCCGACAAAGACATCACGACGCAACCCGCGAGGGCAACCGCCGCACACATACGAAAAAACGAGGGCATAACGCCTCCATCCGCGTGGACTAGACCACATACGCCCCAGGCTGATCAACCTCCACGCTGCAGTGTGTGTCACGACCAGGTCGTGACCAGAGCGCCTTTCGTCATCAGAAATGCCAATCCGACCAGGAGGTTTCGCGGGTCGACGGGATCGATTCGCGAATGATACGACTCAATCAAGGACTCGACGTCCGGCGAGGTCGACGCGATGCGGACGAGCGCCGGAAGGTTCACACCGCAGGCGAATCGCATGGGTTCGACGAAACCGGCGATCGCAATCGCTTCGCGCAGGACGATCTTGTTGCCTTCGACGACGGCCGCCGCTTCGAATGCGAGCGCCGGCGACGCGGTCAACCTCAACGTGCCGGCCACACGCACGTCGTCCACGAGTCGCTGGACCGATGGATCGCGGATGATGGCTCCGTCGGTCGCCCCTTCGTCGGCTTGCGAGCCATCGGCCGAATCGTCCGCACGCACGGACCAGAACGGGTCCGCATACACGGCTGACGCGCTTCTGAAGAACGCCGCGGATCGGCGGACGCACTGGGCATACACGTCCCGCTCGCGCCGATCGTGAAAGGCCGATGCCGCATCGAGCATCTCGGGGCTGTCGATCGCCGTGTTGACGACAACCGCGGCGCGCCACGCCGAGGCGAGCGCCTTCTTGACCCCCGCCGACGACAATGGCTCGATGAAGGAGGCGGCGTCTCCGACCAGCAACGCCTTCGACTCCGCGGCGCGCGTCGAGCGATAGAGCGTCGCGTCGCATCCCCAGGCCGGGCTCACCTGGCCTGCTCCCGCAAGGCGTGCCTCGATGCTGACCGCCTTTCGAAGCTCCGCACGGTACAGGGTCTCGAGGCGAGCCTTGCTGACTGGCGTCAGCTCCGCATCGATCATCACTGTGCACTGCCGCCGTGTCGGAGAGAGCGGAACGGACCAGGCCCATCCGTTCTCGTAGCTGTCGACGAACGTGTATGTGCGTTCTTCGGCCGGCCACTCCCGGCACGTCCATTCAGCGGCGATCGCAAGCGTCCGATAGCCGGCATCGCTCAACCGGAGTCCTCGGCGCGCGATCACGCCGGCGCGCCCTGAACAATCGAGCACGAACCTGGCGTCGAACGCATACGCGCGGTCCGCTCCATCGCATTCGACGCGGGGCGTGGTCGAGACGTCGACGCGATTGACAAAGCCTTCCACGATCGATGCGCCCTTCGC
>JAHFUJ010000027.1 GCA_023265105.1 Acidobacteriota bacterium | reverse complement strand
TCACGGTCCGGCTAAAGCCGGACACTACGTAGTGATCACGGTCCGGCTGAAGCCGGACACTACGTACTACGTGGTACGTGGGGTCCGCCTTCAGGCGGACCTTCGCGATCTCGCCAATCGCGCTGCCAACAACACGGCGGCGATCATGCTCTCCGGATCCGCGATCCCCTTGCCCGCGATGTCGAACGCCGTGCCGTGATCGACCGACGTGCGCACGATCGGCAATCCCAGCGTGACGTTCACCGCCTGGTTGAACGCCAACAGCTTGACCGGGATCAGCCCTTGATCGTGATAGCACGCGACCACCACGTCGAACTCGCCGCGGGACGCGCGACCGAACACGGTGTCGCCGGGAAATGGGCCCGACACGTCGACGCGCCGATCGCGGCACGCGGCGATGGCCGGCCCGATCACCGTCTCCTCTTCGCGGCCGAACAGGCCGTGCTCGCCGGCATGCGGGTTGAGCCCGGCGACGGCAATGCGCGGCGCCGCGATGTCGAAGCGCGGAAGTTCGCGCGCGGTCAGCATGATCGTGGCCTCGAGCGAGGTCTGCGTGAGCATGCGCGGCACATCGGCGAGCGCGACGTGCACCGTCGCCAGCACCACGCGCAGCGCCTTGGAGTAGAACAGCATCGCGACGTGGGTCGCGCCGGTCAGATGCGCGAGCAGGTCGGTATGGCCGCTCCAGGGCAATCCGGCACACCGAAACGCCTCTTTGTTGATCGGCGCCGTCGCGATCGCGTCGACGCGCCCGTGCTGCGCATCGTCGACGGCACGGACAATCGTGCCATACGCGGCGCGGCCCGCCTCGGCGCTCAGGACGCCCGGCGTAAAGGTTGTATCAGGCGGAGGCGTGTAGAGAACCGGCTCGCACGCCTCGACAACCCGCGAGTCGGCGGCGGCGCGCTCGGCGATCTCGGGCCCGATGCCGGCGGGATCGCCGACCGTGATGGCCACCCGCGGCTTCAGCGACATCTGTCATGGTGTCCGGCTTCAGAGAGAATTTTCTTCTCCGCGGTCTCTGCGGTCTCCGCGGTTAGCGGTTTCTTCACAGGTTCTTCAGCCGGACCGTTAGTGGCATGCACCGCAGCCGCCCGATCCGCAGGAGCCGCAGCCGCCGGCGCCGCATCCCGAGGGATTGTCGCAGCCGCCCTCGCTGCCGCATCCGCCGTGCACGACCCCCTTGGCGTTGGGCAGCTCGTAGCGCAGGCAGCACTTGAGCCGGCCGCACAGCCCCGACAGCTTCGACGGATTCAGGCTGAGATCCTGCTGCTTGGCCATCTTGATCGACACCGGCTCGAACGAGTTCAGAAACGTCGTGCAGCACAGCGGCCGTCCGCACGTGCCGTAACCGCCCAGCAGCTTCGCTTCGTCGCGCACACCGATTTGCCGCATCTCGACGCGCGTGTTGAACTCGGCGGCCAGCTCGCGCACGAGCTCGCGAAAATCCACTCGCCCTTCGGCGGTGAAATAGAAGACGAGCCGCGAGCCGTCGAGCACCTGCTCGACGCGTGCGAGCTTCATGCCCAGCCCGCGCTCGCGGATCTTGAGCATCGCAATCCGGGCCGCCTCGCGCTCGCGGTGCTCGTGCTTCATCCGCGTGACGATGTCCTCGCGCGTGGCAGTCCTGAGGACACGCTGCGGCGAGTCGTCGGGGAGACGACGTTTGTCCTCGAGCTGCGGAATCGACCGGACGACGGTGCCGACGGCCGGACCGGTCTCCGCGTGCACGACCACCCGGTCGCCGCAGCGCGGGGAATCGTTCGGAAGGTCGCCCGACAGGAAGGTGTGCGCCCGTCCAACGGGCGTCAGCTTGACCGAGACGAGCCGCCGAGAATGGGTGACGCTCACGGCTGCACCTTCTATGAGCGGTGGTGCGGGACTCGCTGCTGCTGGCTCGTCACGGTCCGCCTAAAGGCGGACACTACTTACAACTGCAGGACGAGCCAGTCCGCCACGATCTTGACGCCGGCATTGCGATCCAGCGCCACGAGGGCCCGATCCACCGCCGTAAACGCGCGCATGCCGCGCTCGCCGTCGTACGCCTGGGTGAGCCGCTCGAGCGCCGGCTGCACGTCGGGGTTGGCGAGCGCGCGGACATCCGCGCGGGTTGACAGGAGTTCGACATCGCGCAGCAGTGACGCCATCGCACGCAAGTGCGACGCGAGCTGCTCGCGATCGCCGGCGCCCCCGGCGCCGGTCTTCACCAACAGATCCTTCGCCGACTCGATTCGCCGCCGCGGATCCTCGGTCGCTGCCGCCTGCGCGAGCACGCGCTCGGCGACGTCGCGCGCTTCCACGAGAGCGCCGGCGCTCGTGTCGAGCGCCCGCCCCAGGCTGCCATCCGCCGTCGCCGCGACCGCGCGGGCTTCCGCGTCGCTGTGGCCGCGCGTGACCATCGCCGCGGCAATATCATGTTGCCCGAGTGGCCTGAACTGCAGACGCGGACATCGCGACCGCACGGTTGGCAGCAGCCTGTCGGGTCGCGCCGTCACGAGCATGAACACTGAGGAGGGCGGCGGCTCTTCGAGCGTCTTCAGCAGGGCGTTCTGCGCGGCCGGCACGAGCGCGTCGGCCTCGTCGATGATGACCGCGCGCCTTCGTCCTTCGAACGGACGGTACGCCGCGCGATCGACGATATCGCGCACCTGCTCGATCTTGATCGATCCGCTGTCGCCTGGTTCGACGATCAGGACGTCGGGATGCACGCCGCGCGCGATGCGGGCACACGCCGCGCACACGCCGCACGCGTCACATTCAAGATCACGGTCCGGTCCCGAATGCTTTGGGAGACGCGCCGTGCAGTTCAGCGCTTGCGCCGTGGCGAGGGCGGCCAGTCGCTTGCCGACGCCTGCCGGGCCGGCGAAAATGAGGCTCGGCGGCAGCACCTCGCGACAAACCGATCGCGCGAGCAGACCAACGAGGCGCCGATGGCCGATGACATCTCGAAAAGGCATGGCGCGTGTTCAAGACCGATCGTATCACGTGCGCGCCTTTCTTGAACGTTTCCGATCCGGTATAGTCCGGCCGTGGGCCCGCACCGCCGGCGCCTGCGGCCCGCGTGGTTCGACTGGCTCACCACGCCCTGAGCTTGTCGAAGGGCGCGAGGACAAGTCTCCCAGCATCTTTCGACGGTCGATCCGATGACTCCAGAGGTTGAGATCTACGATACGACGTTGCGCGACGGCAGCCAGGGCCAGGGCATTTCTTTCTCGGTGGCCGACAAGCTGCGAATCGCCGAGCGCCTGGACGCCTTCGGCGTGCACTACATCGAAGGCGGCTGGCCAGGGTCGAACCCCAAGGACATCGAGTTCTTCGAGCAGGCCAAGCGCCTCCCGTTCAAGCACGCGAGGCTGGCAGCCTTTGGATCGACCCGCCGTAAGGGCGTCGGCGCCGATGCGGACGAGCAGGTTCGCCTGCTCGTCGCGGCCGACACACCGGTGGTCACGATCTTCGGCAAGGCCTGGGTGCTGCACGTTCGCGAAGTGCTGCAGACCACTCCCGAGGAAAACCTGGCGATGGTGGCGGATACCGTGCGCTGTCTGAAAGAGCACGGCAAGTTCGTCGTATACGACGCGGAGCATGCGTTCGACGGCTACAAAGACGATCCCCAGTACGCGCTCGCCACCTGTCAGGCCGCCGAGCGCGCCGGCGCCGACATCGTCACGCTGTGCGATACGAATGGCGGTTCAGTGCCGCGTGAGATCGTCGAGATCACACGCGCTGTCGGCGGCCAGCTTCGCGTCCGACTCGGCATCCACACGCACGACGACATCGGCCTGGGCGTCGCCAACGCGTTGGCGTCGCTCGACGCCGGCGTCACGCACATCCAGGGGACGATGAACGGGTACGGAGAGCGAACGGGAAACTGCAACCTCACCTCCGTGATTCCGAACCTGGCGTTCAAGCTCAAGAAGCGATCGGTGCCCGCCGAATCGTTGTCGACGCTCGCCGAGCTCTCGCAGTTCGTCGACGAGATCGCGAACATTCGCCCGAACCCGCGCCTGCCGTGGGTGGGTGCCGCCGCGTTTTCGCACAAAGGTGGCACGCACGTGAACGCGGTGCAAAAACTGCTGAGAAGTTACGAGCACATCGATCCGGCGCTCATCGGAAACACCCGTCACGTGTTGATCAGCGATCTGGCGGGTCGCAGCAACATCATCATGAAGGCGCGCGAACTGGGGTTCGACGTCAGCAAGGACACGCCCCAGTTGAGCGCGATGCTCAAGCGCATCAAGGCGCTCGAGCACGAGGGCTATGAATTTGAGGCGGCGGATGGGTCGCTCGCGCTGTTGATCCTGCGAATCCTCAAACAGGTCACGCCGCCCTTTGCCGTCGATGCGTATCACGTGTCGATGCGCTCGGACGGCAAGACGTCGGTGTGCGAAGCGACGGTCAAGGTCCGCGTCGGCGGCAACGCCGCGCACACGGTGGCCGAGGGCGACGGCCCCGTCAACGCGCTCGATGCGGCGCTCAGGTCCGCCTTGATCGAGCTCTACCCGGCGCTGCAAGCGGTGCGACTGACCGATTACAAGGTGCGCATCATCGATTCGGCCACCGGAACGGCGGCCAAGACCAGGGTGCTCATCGAGTCGAGCGACGGCACCTCGCAGTGGGGTACGATCGGCGTCAGCGACAACATCATCGAAGCCAGCCTGCAGGCGCTCGTCGACAGTCTGGAATATGGATTGTTGAAGAGCACGCCCTGAAAAAGGGACGGGGATATTTACTCTGACGCCTTTGTCAACGGTGGGCTGAGTCCGCACACGGCAAACCACGCCGTTCTGCGCAGCCGCGGGCAGTGCCGTATAGGCACCAGCCTTGCGAGGCTCGTCCGGCATGCCTCGCAAGTCTTTCTGTCGTATCGCCTTCGGCGGCGCTCTCGCGGTGGCCTCGGCGGCACTTGCGCAGGTGTCTTACGCGCAAGCTCCAAAAGTGATTTACGCGTGCGTTCAGACGAACGGCGATCACGATGGAGATCGCGGCAAATTTGTGCGAATCGTCGACGCGGCGAAGCCATGCAGACCCCAGGAAGCGCGCATTCATTGGAGCGTTACTGGGCCGCAGGGACCGACGGGGACGATCGGCGCGATGGGGCCTATGGGGCCGCAAGGTGTGATGGGACCAACGGGTGCGATGGGGCCCACGGGTGCGATGGGGCCCACGGGTGCGATGGGGCCCACGGGCGCGATGGGGCCCACGGGCGCGATGGGGCCGACGGGTGCGATGGGGCCCACGGGTGCGATGGGACCCGCGGGCGCGATGGGGCCCACGGGGCCAGCGGGTGAAATCGGCACTCAAGGTCCCGCCGGGCCGGCAGGACCATCGGGAGCCCAGGGTCAGAATGGCGATACCGGCGCCACTGGTCCGCAGGGGGCGCAAGGTGAAAAGGGAGAGGTCGGTGCGAACGGCGCGCCAGGCCCAATAGGCGCGAGAGGCGACAAAGGGGACACCGGCGCAACAGGATCAGCTGGCGAGACAGGAGCACAAGGACTCACGGGACTGACGGGCGCGACTGGCGCAACCGGTGCCACTGGTACCACCGGCGCCGCCGGCGCGCAAGGGCCGGTCGGTTCAATCCTTGTCGGAGCGCAGAATTCGACGCCTGCCATGAACGCGAGCGCGTTCTTGCAAAGCAATCAGACCTTCCAGACGCTCAACGGAAGCGGGTTTCCGGGGACAACTCTCGGCTATCCGCTCTTGATTCAGATCTCCGTCCCCCTCTACAACAATGGCGGGAACGTTGCGTGCCAGCCGGCCATCGATGGCGCATGGGCCGGCGCGTACGCGTTTCCGGCGAGCGTTTCGGCCGACGTGATGAAGGAAGGGTTTGTGGTAGCCAGCGGCCACATGACCTGGTCGTCTGCGCGCATCTACACAAACGTCCCGCCTGGTAAGCACCAGTTCGCCATTCAGTGCTGGGCGGCTGGGACCGTGTTTTTCCCGACGCCTAGCACGCTCGTTTCGATGATGGCGATTGAGCTGCGTTGAGAGATCGGAACTGCCACCCGAAGGTGAGGTCATGAAGTACAGATCTCGAAGCGCACGCGACGAATTTGTGTGCGCCGGCTCACCGTTCTCAATCGTCAAACACCTGCAACGATAGGCCACCGCCCGCAACCTTCACCTAGTGCCGCAGTTGCGACTACTCGGCGACTGCTCGCCCTGCTGAGCCCAGTGGTATGCCGCTTGCCGTTCACCCAACGTGACCAGAATCGTGCTCATCGGCGTCGGCGTCGCCGCGCTCACGGCGGTCGGAGCGGGTCGGGCGTCCCAGTCTGGAGCGGCAGCATCTCCTCGCGCGCTCGTCGTCGCCGCCGCGCGGCGCGATGTCTCTCCGCGGCTTCGCGACATCCCGCCCGCGCCGTCCGCGGCGGGTCACGAACCTGGGGGGAGAGAACCGCGACCTTGGCGTCGTGGCGATCGCTCGCGCAAACTCCCGCTGGATCCTCTCGTTCAGGATTATCCAAGCGTTCCCATCATCCCCACGCCGTCACAGAGCTTCGAAGGCGTCGGCAATGTCAATGGCGTACTGCCGCCCGACCCGAACGGCGATGTTGGGCCGAATCACTACGTGCAGTGGGTGAATCTGTCGTTTGCGATTTATAGCAAAGGAACGCCCGAAACGCCGGCCGCGCTGCTGTACGGACCGGCCGCCGGCAACACCCTGTGGACCGGGTTCGGCGGACCGTGCGAGACACGCAACGACGGCGATCCGATCGTGCTCTACGACCATCTCGCCGACCGATGGGTGATGAGCCAGCTCGCATTGCCGAACTCGTTCTTCGGCTTCCTGTTCGCGCCGTTCTATCAGTGCCTCGCGATCTCCGCGACGTCAGACCCGACGGGCGCTTATTACCGATATCAGTTCTCGTTCAACAAGTTGAATGACTATCCAAAGCTCGGTTTATGGCCTGATGCGTACTACATGACCATGAATCAGTTTTCGTCGATCTCGCTCCAGTTCGTGGGTCAGGGCGTCGTCGCCTTCGATCGCGAGAAGATGCTGGCTGGCCTCCCGGCGACGATGGTGTATGTCGACCTGGCGTCGGTGGACATGAACCTTGGCGGGATGCTGCCCGCCGATCTCGATGGGCCGGCGCCGTCCGCCGGCTCCCCGAGCTATTTCGTGCAGGTGGATGACGACGCGTGGGGCTATTCGCCCGACGAGCTGCAGCTCTGGCGGTTTCACGTCGACTGGACGAACCCATCGGCATCGTCTTTCACGGGCCCGGCGCTGCTGCCGACTTCACCCTTCGACTCGAACCTGTGCTCCTACTCGAGAAACTGCATTCCGCAGCCCGGGACGACTGCGAAAGTCGACGCGATTGCCGATCGACTCATGTACCGCTTGCAGTACCGGAATTTCGGGACACACGAATCGCTTGTCGTCAATCACACCGTGGATGTGGACGGCACCGATCACGCTGGGATTCGCTGGTACGAAATACGCGACCCCCGTACGGCGCCGGTGATCTACCAGCAAGGCACGTACGCGCCCGACGCCGATCATCGTTGGATGGGAAGCGCCGCGATGGACGGCGCCGGAAATATCGCGCTCGGCTTCAGCGTCTCCGGTCCCACGACGTCGCCATCCGTCCGCTACACGGGCCGGCTGGCAACCGATGCGCCGGGCGCGATGACGCAAGGCGAGGCCGACCTCACGGTCGGTTCGGGATCGCAGACTCACAGTTCCGGCCGGTGGGGCGACTACAGCATGCTGGCCGTCGATCCGAGCGACGACTGCACGTTCTGGTACACGCAGGAGTACTACGCAGTCACGAGCGCCATCGGCTGGCGAACGCGCGTCGGCTCATTCTCGCTCCCCCCGTGCACATCGACGTCCAATCTGTCCAGCGTCAGCATCGCGGCGACCGCGGCCACGGCGACTGAAGCCGGCCCGACGAGCGGCGCCTTCGTGGTGACGCGCACCGGTGATGCCAGCGCGCCGCTGACGGTGCAGTACACGATCGCTGGCACCGCGACTGCCGACAGCGACTACGTCGCCCTTCCCGGAGCCGTCACGATTCCGGAGGGTGCGGCGACTACGACGATCACGGTCACGCCGATCGACGATCAAATCGTGGAGCCCAACGAAACCGTGACGTTGGCGCTCAGTCCGGATGCCGCGTACCATGTTGGTTCGCCGAGCCAGGCGATCGTCACCATCGTCAGTGACGACGTACCTCCCGATCTTGTCGTAACGGCGTTGACCGCACCAACCGTCGCCGGCGCTGACGCCGCCATCACCGTCAGCGACACGACCAAGAACCAGGGGAGCGGCCTCTCTGATGTGTCGATCACCGGATTCTACCTGTCGACGAATACGCTTCTCGATTCCGCCGATGGGTTCCTGGGCAGTCGTCCTGTGCCATCGCTTGCCGCTGGAGCCGTAGACTCGAGTTCCACGACCCTCACGATCCCGGCGGGAACAGCGAGCGGCACCTACTACGTGGTTGCGAAGGCCGACGTCGACAACGCGATTGCGGAAACGCAGGAAGGCAACAACACGAAGTTCAGCGGCGCCATCCGGATCGGTCCCGACCTGAGTGTTTCGGCCTTGACCGTCCCGGCTGCGGCTGCGGCCGGCAGCGCCATCATCGTTGCGGACACGACGGCAAATCAGGGCGGCGGCAGCGCGGGCGTCTCGGTGACCAGTTTCTATCTATCGACCAATACCGCGCTCGATGCCGGGGACAACTTGCTCGGCAGCCGTGCCGTGCCGTCACTGGCCCCCGGAGCCAGCGACTCGGCCTCGACATCGCTGACGGTTCCTGCGGCGACGGTCGCTGGACTGTACTACCTGTTCGCAAAGGCGGACGGGGCCAACGCCGTCGCCGAAACGCTGGAAACGAACAACGCGAGGGTCGGCACCGCGATCAAGATCGGGCCCGATCTGATCGTCTCGACCGTGACAGCTCCGGCCACGGCCGGCGCCGGCGGTAGCATCGCGGTCACCGACACGACGAAGAATCAGGGAGCGGCCGCCGCGCCCCCGTCGACCACGGGATTCTATCTGTCGTCCAATACCATTCTCGATGCGGCGGATATATTTCTCGGCAGCCGCGCCGCCGCGGCGCTGGCGTCAGGCGCTACCGACTCCGCGTCCAAATCGCTGCAGATTCCGACGGGAACCGCGACGGGCACGTACTTCGTGATCGCAAAAGCGGACGTCAACAATGACGTGGCAGAGAGCGTGGAGACCAACAACGCGTCGCCCGGCGCCGTAGTCCGCATCGGTCCGGATCTCACGGTTTCTGCGCTGACCGCGCCGACGAGCGGCGTGGCGGGATCGGCCATCGCGGCGAGCGACACGACGAAGAACGCCGGAGGCGGGTCGGCACCGCCATCGACAACGCAATTCTATCTTTCGACTAATTTCACGCTTGATGCCACGGATGTGCTGCTGGGAAGCCGAGGAGTGGCTGCGCTCGCCGCAGGAGCGAGCGACATCGCGTCGACAATGCTGACCCTCGCAGCCGGGACGGTGCCCGGGACGTATTACATCATTGCGGTCGCGGATGGATCCACCGTAGTCACGGAGACGGCGGAAACCAACAACACACGTGCCGGCGTCATTCGGATAAGCTCACCCTGAGTGATTCGACGCTCCTTCATCACTCGTTCGTTGGGCTTGGCCATCGCCTTCAGCGGTGGTTGCGCCGGCGGTGTCCCACCCCTGAATCCCTCACCCGTGCCGCTCGGCATCTGGGGAGGCGACCATGTGACGATGACCATCGCAGCGACGGGAACGCACGTCGAGCTGGATTGCGCGCACGGCGACTTTTCCGGCGTCCTCTCGACCGATGCACGAAACCAGTTCAGCGTCGCCGGAACGTTTGTGCGAGAGCACGGTGGCCCCGTTCGCGCGGATCAAGCGCCCGACATACGCCCGGCCATCTTTGCGGGATCGTTGCAGGCGAACAGCATGGCCCTGACCATTCGGCTGTCGGACACGGACGATCTGATCGGCTCGTTCAGCTTGGCACGCGGGGCACAGGGCCGGATCGTCAAGTGCTTATAGCGGCCCTTGGTTTGTTCGCGGTCGCTCACGCGAAGGGGTTTTCGTCCGCACTCGGCCCGTAGATGGACGGCAGCGGGACGTCCAACAGGCGCAGGTAAACCGAGAGCTGACCGCGGTGATGATAGTAGTGATTGAGGAGGAACGTTCGTAGCAAACCGAGCCGCGGGAACGTCATGACGGTCTTGCCGCGGAGCTGGACGTGCCACGGCCTCATCAACTGCTCGTCATCCATCTTGATGAGGATGTCCTTGGCCGTTGCCAGGCCTTGCTCCGACGCTTCGAGCAATTGTTGGCAGGTCCGCGCTTCCTCCTGCGTAGTCTGCGGCACCTCGAACGCGTCCACGGTGGCCATCGTGGCGAGGGCGGCGGGAATCTGGGCGACGTGCAGCGCGAGCTGGCCCAGTGAGTGGGATTTGGCGTGCGGCCTCCAGCCCAGCTTGTCGCCCGGAACGCGCTCCAACAGCCTCCGCGTCGTCTGAGCTTCCTGTTCGAGTTCTATCAGAAGTCCATCGATGATTGCCATATCGTGTCGATCCTTTCGTCTCAAATGATTTTCGCGCCCGCGGGCGGCTTCGGTTCGCCGACAGTCTGATAGAACCAGATGCAGAACCTGACGCAGGGATTCGAGGGGCTGTGGCGGAAAGCCATGCGGAGCCTTCAGGAAATCAACGTCGACCCGCGTGGCGGACAGACACCTCCGGCCGATATCAGCTGAAGCTTCGGAGGGTTACTGCGGGAGATAGTGCAGGAGCTTCAGGATGTCCGAGAACACGCCCATGGCCGTCACATCCGCCCCGGCGCCGGGCCCCTGCACGACGAGCGGAGTGCGCGAGTACCTTTTGGTTGTGAAGGCGATGACGTTGTCGCTTCCCTTGGCCGACGCCACCGGATGCGCGCGCGGAAACTCCTTGAGCCCCGCTCGCGCCCGGCCGTTCTCCAGGATGCCGACGTATCGAAGGACCGCGCCGCGCGACGCCGCGCTCTTGAAGCGTTTGGTCATCTCGGTGTCGTAGCGCGCGAACGCCGACAGCAATCGCGGGGAAAAGGCGCCGCCCGCGAGCGCCCGCGGCACGAGGCTGTCCACCCGAACGTCCCGCAGGTCCATCTTCAGCCCGATCTGACGCGCGAGGATCAACAGCTTTCGGGCGACATCCTGACCTGAAAGATCGTCGCGTGGATCAGGTTCCGTGTATCCCAGCTTGTGCGCTTCGCGAACCAGCGCGCTGAAGGGCACGCGGCCGTCGAACGTATTGAACAGGTAGCTGAGCGTGCCCGACAGGATCCCTTCGATCCTGACGATTTCGTCGCCGCTGGCAATGAGGTCGCGCAGCGTCGACAGCACCGGCAGGCCGGCCCCCACGTTGGCTTCGTACAGAAAATACTTTTGCCGCCGCTCGAGCAGCTCCATCAAGGCGGTGTACCGCCGCCACGGCAGCGCGTTGGCCCGTTTGTTCGGCGTGATGATGTGGAGATCGGCATCGATGAACGCCGGATAGGCGTCCACAATCGACGGATTGGCCGTGCAATCGACGAGCGCCACGTTGGGCAGCTCCATCGCGGCGAGGCGCGTCGCGAACGTGCCCGGCGTCATGCGCTGCCGCGCCGCGGCGAGCGTCTCCTTCCAATGGGTTAAATCGATGCCCTCCGACGCCAGGGCGAACCGCTTGCTGTCCGCGAGCCCGACCACCGTAACGTCGAACCCTTTCGAGAGCAGATAGGCACGCTGTTGCTGCAGTTGCCGCAGCAGAGCGCTGCCGATGTTGCCGACGCCGATGACGGCGAGCGCGAGGCGCGTGCGGGTTTCGAAAAACGCCTGATGGATGACGTTGAGCGCGTGCACCTGCTGCGCGGCGTTGATGACGCACGAGATATTGCGCTCCGACGCTCCCTGCGCGATCGCGCTGATATTGATGTTGTGGCGCCCCAGTGCGTCGAACACCTTGCCGGCGACCCCGGGCCGGCCCTTCATCCCCTCGCCGACGACGGCGAGAATCGCCTGGCCGGACTTCTCTTCCAGCTTCATCAACTGTTGATGAAGCTCGAACCGGAATTCCTGTCCAATGCCCTCAACCGCCTCGGCGGCGTCGGTGCTGCGGACGGCGAAGCAGATCGTGTGCTCGGAGGACGCCTGCGAGATGAGAATGACGTTCACCCGCCGGGCCGCGAGGGTTCGGAATAACCGCTCGGCGATGCCCGGCACGCCCACCATGCTCGCTCCCCCCAACGTGAGCAGCGAGAGATCGCCGATCGACGTGATGCCTTTCGCCAGCCCCTCTCCCTCGCCGCGCCGGCCGGAAATGAGCGTGCCCGGCGCGGCCGGATTGAACGTGTTCTTGATCAAAATGGGGATGTGCTTCGCGACGGCCGGCGCGATTGTGGCGGAGTGGAGCACCTTCGCGCCGAAGTAGGACAGCTCCATCGCCTCTTCGTAGCTGATCTGCGGCAGCACGAACGCCGAGGAGACCGCCCGAGGGTCGGCGCTCAAGACACCGTCCACATCGGTCCAGATCTCGATGACCGACGCGCCGAGAGCCGCGCCGACGATCGCGGCGCTGTAATCCGATCCGTTGCGGCCGATGGTCGTCGTCTGGCCATCTTCGGTCGACGCGACGAAGCCGGTCACGACCGGAATCACGCCGGGCCGGCGTCGAAACAGCCGCGCGAAATACGCGCGCGTCGCGCGGTTGGTTTTGCCGAAGATGACGTTGGCATGCGTGAATTGATCGTCGGTGACGACAAATTGCCGGGCGTCGGCGAACGCCGCCGCGTGAGAGTGGCCGAGATACGCGGCGATGATGAGCGCCGACAGCCGCTCGCCGAAGCTCGCCGTCATGTCGAGGGCCCGCACGGGACAGTGACGGAGCAGGTGAATCCCTTGCAAGGTGCCTTGAAGTTCCGTCAACAACGCGTCGACCTCGGCGCGGACGCGAACGCGCCGCGTCCTCACCAGATGGGCGACAGCCGAGCGGTGCCGCCGCGCGATCTGCTCGAAGGTTTGCTCGTAGCTCGACTCGCCGCGTTCGGCGAGCCGCGCGCATTCGAGCAGCTGGTTGGTGACGCCTTGAAACGCCGAGACGACGACGATGACCGGCTCCCGCCGGCGCGCATCCAGCAGAATCCGGCCGACCGCTCGGATGCTGGCGGGCGTCGCGAGAGACGATCCACCGAATTTGAGCACTCGCATGGCTGCGTAAAGTTTACCCCAAAGACCGCACCTTGGACTTGACGGTGAGGGACACCTCATGGTCAACTAGAGTTAACCCTCTGGAGCTTGAGGTCATGAACGTGTCCATCAACGCGAAGCGACTCCGAGCGTCGCTGCCGGACGTCGTCGAACGGGTGCGGAAGGGTACTCGTTTCACCGTCATCTATCGCAGCCGGGCGGCCTTTCAGATTGTCCCGGTCAACGAAGCGGAACAGGCGCCCGTCGCGCTGACGGACGACCCGCTGTACCGCGCGCGGGCCGTCGGACGTTCGAGCGACGGACGGACCGCCGCCGACCACGATGCGATTCTGTACGGCCGGTGAAAGCGCTGTTCGTCGATACCGCGGGCTGGGTGGCGTGCGCCGACGGCGCGGATCCGGCTCACGTGCGATGCTGCGCGGCGCGTGACGCGGCGCTCGAAGCGGGTCAGGCGCTGGTCACGACGGACTTCATCGTCGATGAAACGTTGACCCTCATTCAGTTTAGGCTCGGCCTGGGTGCCGCCGAAGCCTGGTGGCAACAGGTCGACCGAAGCGCGCGGCTCCGATGGGAACGCATCGATAGCGACCGGTTCGAGAAGGCGCGTCATCTATTCTTTCAGCATCGCGACAAAGACTTCTCGTTCACCGATTGCACCAGCTTCGTGGTCATGCGCGAGATTCGATTGACACAGGCGATCACGACGGACCGTCATTTTCGCCGGATGGGATTTCAGGTGGTGCCCGCGCCGCGTGGGCGGGCACCGCGCACCTAGTGCCTCGCTGCGGAAATCCGCGTGCAAACCGGCAGCCGCGTTACTCCTCGCTGTGGATCTCGCGGACGAAGTGCGCCCTCGCCTCGACCTCCGCGAGCTTCCCGGCCGCATAGACGGACGCCGCCTGGAGCAGGTGCATCTTCTCGTCTTCGGGCAGGGCATGCAACCGACCGGGGTCGTGGCCTCGCGCCCGGAGGAACTCCTCGATGAACGCTCCCTCCAGCAGACTCTCTGGATCCTCGAGGCGCCGCACGCCAGGTTCTTGCGCAGTCATGGCTCGCCCCCCACTCCCCGCCCGGTCGTGCAAACCGTGCGCCGAGAGATTCCGCGAATTCGGCGGACGGCGGCGGCAAAAAGCGCCAGGATTCCGACATTCTCACGTCAGTTGCGCCGGAATTTCGGAGATCTCATGAGATCGGATAATCTTCAAACGCGCGGTGCAATCCGCCCTTTCTTGATTTTCGTGTCTTCGTGTTTTCGTGGTTGCATTTAACCGTTAGGTGCGCTCGGCCGCGTCGCCGGGTCTCATCAGACCCGCCTCCGTGCGTCGTGATCGCTGGAAGGCCTATGCCCATCAAGACCTGGACGCGTGTGATCGGCGCGGCGGCCATCAGCGCTTCAATCATCACTGGCATGAGCTGCGCCGGGACTTCCGTGCCGGCGCCCGCGGCCGCGGATGCAAAAAAGTTCCTCGACAGCGTTGACGAGACGATGAAGCGGCTGCAGATTGAGCAGAATCGGACCGGCTGGGTCGCGCAAAACTTCATCACGGACGACACCGAGGCCATCAACGCGCGAGTGACCCTGGGCCTGATCAATGCCATCGCGCGCTTCGCCAAGGAGTCGACCCGGTTCGACAAGGTGGACGTCCCGCCCGACGAGCGGCGCCAGCTCAATCTCCTCAAGCTCTCGCTCGTCATGGCCACGCCGGAAGACGCCAAAGAGGCTGAAGAGCTGACCACGATCATGGCGAGGCTCGAGGCCACGTACGGCAAAGGCAAGTGGTGCGCAGCTCCGGCCAAGCCGGAGAGCTGCCTCAACATCGACGACATCACCAAGATCATGGCGACGTCTCGCGACGAAAAGCGGCTGCGCGAGGTGTGGGAAGGGTGGCACACCGTCTCGCCGCCCATGCGGAAGGACTACGTCCGCTTCGCCGAACTGTCGAACAAAGGCGCGAAAGAGCTCGGGTTCGCCGACACCGGGGCGATGTGGCGCGCGAAGTACGACATGCCGGCCGACGACTTCACGAAGGAGCTGGATCGGCTGTGGGACCAGGTCCGTCCACTGTATCTCGAGCTGCACGCGTACGTGCGCATGAAGCTGCGCGAGAAGTACGGCGCGTCGGTGCCCGCCGGCGGCCCCATGCCGGCGCACCTGCTCGGCAACATCTGGGCGCAGGACTGGTCGAACGTGTATCCGCTCGTCGCGCCGGCCAGCGCCGACGCCGGCTACTCACTGACCGACATCCTCAAACGCCGCACGATGGGAGCGCTCGACATGGTGCGGACCGGTGAACGGTTCTACACGTCGCTCGGCTTCGCGCCGCTGCCCAAGACGTTCTGGGAGCGGTCGCTGTTCCTCCGGCCGAAAGATCGCGAGGTGGTCTGTCACGCGAGCGCCTGGGACATCGATCTGGAGGCCGACCTCCGCATCAAGATGTGCATCGACCAGACCGACGAGGACTTCACGACGATCCACCACGAGCTCGGGCACAACTTCTACCAGCGCGCGTACAAGGTTCTGCCGATACTTTTCCGTCGCGGCGCGAATGACGGGTTCCACGAAGCCATCGGCGACACGATCGCGTTGTCGGTGACGCCCGAGTACCTCGTCAGGATCGGCCTGCTCGACAAAGCTCCCGACTCGTCACGCGACATCGGTCTGCTGATGTCGCGCGCGCTCTCGAAGGTCGCGTTTCTGCCGTTCGGGCTGCTCGTCGACCAGTGGCGCTGGAAAGTGTTTTCGGGCGAGGTCCGGCCGGCCGATTACAACAAGGCGTGGTGGGACCTTCGGCTGAAGTACCAGGGCGTGGCGCCGCCCGCGGCGCGCGGCGAGGAATTTTTCGATCCGGGCGCGAAGTATCACGTGCCCGACAATACGCCGTACACGCGCTACTTCCTCGCTAGCATCCTGCAGTTTCAGTTTCATCGGGCGCTCGCCAAGACCGCCGGGTGCACGACCCCACTGCACCGCTGCTCGATCTACGACAGCAAAGAGGCCGGCCAGCGGTTGAACGCGATGCTTTCGATGGGACTGTCCCGTCCGTGGCCCGATGCGCTCGGCGCGATCAGCGAATCGCGTCAGATGGACGCGTCGGCCATCCTCGACTATTTCGCGCCGCTCAAACAATGGCTCGACGAGCGGACAAAAGGCCAGCCGATCGGCTGGTGATGCGTGCGACGGTCCGCCTGAAGGCGGACACTACGCCATACTAAGGGCGACGGTCCGCCTGAAGGCGGACACTACGTACGGAAGAACGTCCGGCTGAAGGCGGACACTACGCCATACTAAGCGGTGTGACTGAGCAGACAATCGAGACGCTGCAACGCGAGCTCGAAGACCAGATCGAGGGGGAAGTCCGGTTCGACCGGGTCTCGCGCGCGTTGTACTCGACCGACGCGAGCGTCTACCAGATTGAACCGCTCGGAGTCGTCATCGTTCGCTCTCGAGCGGACGTCGTCCGCACCGTCGAGATCGCCCGGCGCCATGGTGCCTCCATCACGGCGCGAGGCGGCGGAACCTCGCAGGCGGGACAAGCGGTCGGCCCCGGCCTCCAGCTCGACTCGTCGAAGTACTTCAACCGCGTCCTCGAGGTGAACGCCGGCGAGCGCTGGGCGCTCGTCGAGCCGGGCGTCGTGCTCGACGAGCTGAACGCCGAGCTCCGCCCACACGGCCTGCGGTTCGCGCCCGATATCTCCACCGCCAGCCGCGCCACCATCGGCGGCATGATCGCCAACAACTCCGCCGGCGCGCGGTCGGTCGTGTACGGCAAGACGATCGATCACATCCTCGAGCTGGACGTGGTGCTGGCCGACGGAAGCGTGGCGCACTTTCGACCGCTCTCACCGCACGAGCTCGAAGCCGCCTGCGCCGGGACGGGACCCGGCGCCGCAAGCCTGGAAGCCACCTGCTACCGGACCGTGCGCCAGCTCGCGACAGAGTGTGTGGACGAGATCGAGCGCCGCTTCCCGAAGATCCTCCGCCGCGTCGCCGGCTACAACCTCGACGAGTTCATCGACCGGCGCCAGCCTTTTAACCTCGCGAAGCTCATCGTCGGCTCGGAGGGCACGCTGGGTCTGGTCGTCGCGGCGAAACTCAACCTTGTTCCGCTGCCCAACGCCAAGGCGGTGCTCGCCATCGAGTTCGAGGATCTGTTCGACGCGCTGGCCGTGACGCCGTCCGTGTTGCGCCACGGTCCGTCGGCCGTCGAGGTGATGGACCGGTTCATCCTCGACCACGCTCGCGAAAGTCCGGCGCTCGATGCGCTCCGGCGCAGCATTCTTCAGACCGACGCGCCTGACGCCCTCCTGTGCGTGGAGTTCTACGCGGACCGGCCGGAGGATCTGCCGCCGAGACTGGAGGCGCTGGAACGCGACCTCGCCGGATCGAGCGTCCGCTGTCGCTGGCGCCGCGCGCAGACGCCGGCCGAGCAAGCGCGCATCTGGAGCTTCCGCGAGGCGGCTCTCGGGCTGTCGATGGCCATGAAAGGCGACGACAAGTCGCTCTCGTTCGTGGAGGACACCGCCGTTGCGCCGGAAAAGCTGCGCGAGTACATCGATCGTTTCCTGCAGATCGTTCGCCGACACGGGACCGTCGCCGGCGTCTACGCCCACGCCTCGGTCGGCTGCCTGCACGTGCGGCCGGTCGTGAACCTCAAGACCGAGGAGGGCGTGCGGCGCTTTGAAGCCATCGCCAACGACATCGCGGACCTCGTCCTCGAGTTCGGCGGCGCGCTCTCGGGCGAGCACGGCGACGGCCTGGTGCGGGGGCCTTTCACGAAAAAGATGTTCGGGCCAACGCTGTACGACGCGTTTCGAACGCTCAAGAGGACCTTCGATCCGAACGGTGTGTTCAACCCCGGCAAGATCACCGACACGCCGCCGCTCACCGCGAACCTTCGGTACGGCGCCGGCTATCGCACGTCCGACCCGCCAACCTTCTTCGACTTTTCCGAGCACGGCGGCATGGGGCGGGCAGTGGAGATGTGCAGTGGCCTGGGTGTCTGTCGAAAGAAGCTCGACGGGACGATGTGCCCGTCCTACATGGCGTCGCTCGAGGAAAAGCATTCGACGCGCGGCCGCGCGAACACGCTGCGGTTGGCGATGGCCGGAGAGCTGGGCGACTCAGGCACCGGCGACACGCTCAGCGCCAAACTCGACGATGAAGACGTGTTCGACGTCTTGGATCTTTGCCTGGAATGTCGCGCCTGCAAGGCCGAGTGCCCGGTGGGCGTCGACATGGCGCGGTTCAAGAGCGAGTTTCTGGCGGGCTACTGGCACAGGCACGGCGTACCGTGGCGCACGCGGGCCATCGGCCACATCCACACGCTGTCGAAGTGGGGCAGCCGCTTCGCGCCCATCTCGAACCTTGCGGCCGGCAGCGCGGCGGGGCGATGGCTTGGCCAAAAGCTCTTCCAGATCGACAGACGCCGGACGCTTCCAGCGTGGACGCGACAGACGTTTGCTCGCCGATTTGCGCGACTCGCGGGTCCGCCTGAAGGCGGACGCCACGTACAGGCGTCGTGGCGTCCGGCTTCAGCCGGACCCACGGGCCCCAGCGTGATTCTCTTCAACGACACGTTCACCAACTACTGCCACCCGGAAGTCGGCGTCGCGGCCGCGGAACTCCTCGCCGCCGCCGGAATCGGAGCGCGTCTGGCGCCGCACGTCTGCTGTGGGCGGCCGCTGATTTCGCAGGGACTGCTGGACGAAGCGCGTGTCGTCGCCCAGACCAACGCGGACTCGCTCTACGATGCAGCGTTACGCGGCGACGCCCTCGTGTTTCTCGAGCCAAGCTGTCTTTCGGCCCTGCGCGAAGACGCCCCGGCGCTCTTGCGCGGCGAGGCGCAGCGCAAGGCGCGGATCGTCGCTGACGCGTGCGTGTTGTTCGAGGATTACATTGAGCGCAAGTGGCAGGCCGGACGCATCCAGCTCCGCCTGCGATCCGGTCCGTCGACGGTTCTCCTCCACGGCCACTGCCATCAGAAGGCGATGGGCTTGCAGGCATCCGCCCGCGCGCTGCTCTCGCGCATCCCCTCGTGCACCGCCGTCGACCTCGACGCCGGATGCTGCGGGATGGCCGGCTCGTTCGGCTACGCGTGCGAGCACTACGACATCTCTCGCCGGATTGGCGAGCGCCGGCTCCTGCCGGCGGCGCGCGCGATGAAGGCCGGCACGGTCCTGGTCGCCTCCGGCGTCTCGTGCCGCCAACAGGTCGCGCACTTCACCGGCGCGCGCGCGGTACATCCCGCGGTTCTTCTGCGGTCCCTCATCGAGAAGCTGCGTTGACTAGGGGGCAGTCGCCCCAAGCAATGCCGAGCCGCGTGAGCGGCGAAGGCGCAGGTGGCGGGGTGGGGGCCCCGCCACGAGGTAAACGATGCCGGGAAGGCGACTCGATCGCCATCTCACAACAACAGTGGACACAGGTTATGTGGACGATTAAACTGTGGACATGAAGAATATCACGCTCGCTCTCGATGAGAAAACGCTCGAAGCAGGCCGCACTTACGCCGAGCGGCATCAGACGACACTGAATGCGCTCGTCCGGGACTTGTTGGCCAAGGTGGCGGTGCCCGACCGGCAGGCCGCGGTCGCCGAGATGTTTCGACTGATGGACGCATACCCCGGCCACTCGGGTGGTCGACGCTGGACGCGCGAGGAGATTTATGTCCGGTAAGGTGTTCCTCGACACCAACATCCTCACCTACGCGCAAGATGCGGACGCGCCGGATAAACGGCGTCGCAGTCGCGAGGTCATTGCGGAACTGGGGCAGTCGGCCGACGGCGTCATCTCGACGCAAGTGATGCAGGAATTCTTCGTCACGGCGACGCGCAAGCTCGGCATGCCGCCGCTGGCGGCGAAGGCCGTTCTCAAAACGTTCGCCGTGTTCGAGGTCGTGCAGGTATCGCCTGCGCTGATTCAGGACGCGGTCGATTGTTCCATTCTCAACGAGCTGTCCTTCTGGGATTCGCTCGTGCTCGCGGCCGCTGCGGCGGCAGGCTGCGCGACGGTGTACTCGGAGGATCTCAACGCTGGGCAGACAATTCTTGGTGTGAAGGTGCAGAACCCACTGGCGTGAAGATCATTTATCCTGTAACCTCTCGGCCCATGCGGCTCAAGCGGCTGACCTCGAGCGGAATCGTCCTGGGCCTGTTGTGCCTGATGTACCTGATCACCTATGTCGATCGGGTGAACGTCGCGACGGCGGCCAGCGAGATCAGGCGGGAACTGTCCCTCTCGAACACGCAGCTCGGGCTCATCTTGTCGGGATTTGCGTATCCGTATCTCTTGTTTCAGGTGTTCGGCGGATGGGTTGGCGATCGATTTGGGCCGAGGCGGACGCTCTTCGTCTGCGGCCTGATCTGGGCGGCGGCGACGATCCTGACCGGATTGGCCGGCGGCCTGCTGACGCTGTTCCTCGCGCGCATCCTGCTCGGGGTGGGCGAGGGCGCGACCTTTCCGGTCGCCACGCGCGCGATGCAAAGCTGGACGCCCGCTGGCCGCCGCGGCTTCGCGCAAGGCATCACGCATGCGTTCGCCCGCTTCGGCAACGCCATCACGCCGCCGATCGTGGCGGCGCTCGTCGTGCTCGTGACGTGGCGCGGTTCGTTCGTGATCCTCGGGTGTTTCAGCCTTGTCTGGGTGGTCGTGTGGGTCTGGTATTTCCGCGACAACCCTGCCGAACACAAAGGCATCACCAGCGCGGAGCTCGATCGGCTGCCGGGCCGCGGCGTCGCACCGACCACGGTGCGCCCCAAGGTGCCATGGAAGCGCCTCACGCTGCGCATGCTGCCGGTAACCGTGGTCTATTTCTGTTACGGGTGGACGTTGTGGCTGTACCTGAGCTGGCTGCCGTCCTTCTTCCTCCAGGAGTACCAGCTCAACATCTCCAGGTCGGCGCTCTTCTCGTCGGCGGTGTTTTTTGCCGGGGTCGGCGGCGATCTCCTGGGCGGCACGATCAGCGACGCCGTCCTGCGGCGGACCGGCGACCTCCTCAAAGCCAGGCGCAATGTCGTCGTCGCGGGCTTCATCGGATCGTTTTTCTGTCTGCTGCCGATCTTTGCCACGCGCGATCTGACGGTGATCGTCCTGAGCCTCGGCGCGGCATTCTTCCTGGCTGAGATTGTCATCGGCCCGATGTGGTCGATCCCGATGGACATCGCGGGAAAGTATGCAGGCACGGCGAGCGGCCTCATGAACACCGGGTCGGCGCTCGCCGCCATCCTGTCGCCGCTGGCTTTCGGGTTCGTCGTCGACCTGACCGGCAATTGGCATCTGCCCTTCGCCGGATCTCTCGCCTTGCTGCTGGTGGGCGCGCTCCTGGCGTTCACCATGCATCCAGAGCGAGCGTTCGAGGACGTGCCTCAAGTCGGCTGATCATCTGGTCGCCTGGTTTACCTATCGCCGCCCCGACAGTTCGCGGCAGTCGCCGGGAACAGCGATCTTCGTGGAGGACGTGGTTCCGACATGCGCCACGACCTCGGCCTGTTTGGAAAACACATTCAGCCGCAGCGGGACCGCGCGATACACGTCCACGAAATCCGTGCCGCCCAGGAGCAGCGTGTAGGACGCGCCCGCGCGAAGGGTCAGGATCCACGGATCCACCGGACCTTCAACAACAACCTGTCTGCCGCGCGGGCTCCACTCGAACTCGTCAACGCCATGCGTTTCAGGCCAGATCACGGTCAGGCCGAAATAAGTCGGCAGATGCTCTCCTCGCCAAATCGTTCCCATCACAGGTGCGAGATCGGTCGAACCGGTGTTGGTAAGCGTCACCTGAAAGCTGGGGATTCCAGAGCCCGCAGAGAGCCGGCACGACAGAGACAGCACCACCGAAGCTGACTGGGCATCGAGGAACGAGGAAGGACCCAGCAGGGCCCACGCCGTCACGGCGGCGATTCCAAGAACCGTCTTCATTTGACGCCGCCGGTCCGGCGACATGCGGCGGTCGCCGGGACGATCGCTACAAGTGGGCCGTGAGCGGCTGGTGCATGCGCTTGCCGTGCTCGAGCGACATGAGAATGACGTCGGCCGTCACCGGCGCGCGACGGAACACTTCCTCGCCGACGGCGTTCGCGATCGCATTCATCACCGAACCGTAGCCGGCGCCGACGGGAGGCTCGCCCACTCCGCGCGCGCCCACCGGCGTCTCGGGATCGGGAATCCCGAGCGCGTCCCAGTGCAATTCGGCCGGGATGTCCAGAATCGTGAGCGGCTTCGTGTGGTGGAATCGCTTCGCGAGCGGCAGGCCGTAGTGCTGGTCGTAGACCCACTTCTGCATCAGCGCGTGGCCGATGCCGAGGCAACTGCCGCCGTGGATCTGCCCGCCGAGGCTCCGCGGATTGACGATGGTGCCGACGTCGCCGACACCGAGATAATCGACGAGCCGCGTCTGCCCCGTCTCGACGTCCACCTCGACCTCCGCAAAACCGATCACGAACGAGTAGCTGTCGCCGTCGTGCCTATACGTGTCTTTCGCGACGCCCATCAGGCCGAGGCCCGCGAGCGCCTTCGCCGAGGACTTGGTGAACGGATGGATGTCGTCGGGCAGCTCGTGGCCGTCGTACGTGCCGCCCAGCTCGATGGCGCGCTTCGCCGCCTGCGCGTAGCTGAGGCCGCGCGACGGATCGCTTTTGCGATACACGCGCTCGCCGCCGAGGACGTAGTCGTTGGGCGAGCCGCCAAGATCCTTCGCCGCAATCTCCTGCAGCTTGAGCCGGGCGTTCACCGCGCCCGCCATATTCGCCCGCGTCATCGCGTGCGTCGTCTGGCTGCCGACCGAGAGACAGGTCCACGGCACATGCTTGGCCGTGCTGCCCCAGTTCACCTCGACCTTCTCCCACGGCATCGCGAGCACCTCCGCCGCCACGCGCGCGATGTCGATGACTGAATGCGTGCCGAGGTTGCCGATGCCCGACTGCACGTAGAGCTTGCCGTCGGGTTGGATCGTCATCAAGCCGTCGTAGCCGATCGAACCGGATCCGTGCTGCCCGACCGCGACGCCGACCCCGCGCACCTTCGACCCGCGGCGCGTGCCGGCGCGGGCCTTGCGCTCCTCCCACTTGAACAGCTCGGCGCCACGATCGAGCGCCTGTTTGACGAACGCGCTCGTCACGTGGCGGCGCGTGCCGCGCGCGTCGGGCGCGCCATACAGCGCCTTGCCCTCAGGCGCGTTGATCCGCCGAATCGCGACGTGATCGATCCCAAGTTTCTTGGCCGCTTTCGTCACCACCGGATCCATGATCCCGTTGGCCTGCATGTCGCCGGGCGAGCGCTGCTGCGATCGCGGCGGCGTATTCGTGATAACGGCCACGCCGCGCCATCGCATCGCCAGCGGCTGCCAGACGAGCGACGCCCCGTTGCCGGCGGCGCGATAATCGCCCATCGGCCCGTACGGCCCGTTGTCCTCGACGATGAACAAGTCGAGCGCGGTGATGCGGCCATCCGTGCGGAAGCCCACCTTCGCGCGGCAGACCATCCCGGTCCGCCCGCGGCCGATGTACTGCTCTTCCTCGCGACTGACGCGCATCATCACCGGCGCGTTCGCCTTTTTCGACAGCAGCGCGGGAATCGCCATCGAGACCGCGCCGCCGCCCTTGCTGCCGAATCCGCCGCCGGTGTACTCGCTGATCACGACGATCTGCGAGGCAGGGACGCCGACCCACAGCGCCAGCGGATCGACGGTGCGGACCACGCTCTGCGTCGATCCGTGCAGATAGAGCTTGCCGTTCTGCCAGTACGCCATCGCGCTGCGCGTCTCGAGCGTCTGATGGCTCGTGGACTGCACCACGAACGTCTCATCGACGACGAGCGCCGCATCCCGGAAGCCGGCCTCGAGATCGCCGTACGACCACTCGTCGGGCGCCTTCCCCATCGGCAGCGCGGCCGGGCCGGCATCGGCGAAGTCCTGTTCGGTCCACTTCAACGTTTTGATCGTCGGGCGCGCCTGCTGCGGCGGCGTGCCCGGTGGCGCGGGCGGAGCCGGAAACCACACGTTGCCTTCGAGCCGCCCGTTGGCCCCCGCCGGCCGCAGGCTTTCGACCGGATCGACGACGAAGGGAAGCGGCTCGAGGTCGACGTCGATGCGCTCGATTGCCTCGGCGGCGGTCAGCTCGTCGACCGCCGCAACGGCGAGAATCGGTTCGCCCTGGTAGAGCGGCTCGTTGCTGAGCGCGCGCTCGGCGCCGCGGAGGTCGGGCAGATCGTCGGCGGTGAGAATCGCTTTCACGCCGGGCATGGCGAGCGCCGCGCGGGTGTCGATCCGCCTGACGCGCGCGTGGGGCATCGGGCTGAGCAGGAGCTTGCAGAACAGCATCCCGTCGGCGCGATAGTCCTCGGCGAATTTCGCCCGCCCGGTGAGCTTCGCCACCAGATCGGGCGTCGTGTAATTCTGGCCGATCAGCTTCTGGTCCGGCATGGTCAACTCCTCGGCGTGGGTCGGCGAAGGCACCATTATGCGCTCGGATGCCGGCAGCCTCAAGATCAGACTACGGGCGATCAGACTACGGGCGACCTTGTCGTCTCGGGCAAGGGAGCCCCTCGTGTTAACATCCGGCATCTCAGGCACATCGGAAATCAGGGAGCCTCCCGTTCGGTGACAACTCGCTCGCGGGGAAGAGTTCTACCTACAAAGCGAGGACGTTTATGCCACGTCGCGTGTTCATGAGATCGAGCCTGAG
Source organism: Acidobacteriota bacterium (assembly GCA_023265105.1). GTDB lineage: Bacteria > Acidobacteriota > Vicinamibacteria > Vicinamibacterales > CAVVIG01 > JAHFUJ01. The sequence continues at coordinate 6,049 of JAHFUJ010000027.1, read as the reverse complement.
ATTTCTTGTCACAGCAGGCACCATCTCCGTTGCGTGGTTGACGAGCGTTCAATCAGCGGGTGGCCAGGCTCGTCGAGCTGAACAGACGGCCCAAGAACAGAAGCTGCAGATGGCAGAAGACGTGTTCACAAACGTCCAACTGCTCAAGGGAATTCCCGTGAAGGAATTCATGGGCACGATGGGGTTCTTTTCCGCCGCCACCGGCATGAACTGCACGCAATGCCACGTCGAGGAAAGCGGCGGCAGCTGGGCCAGGTATGCCGACGACACCCCGCTTAAGCAGACCGCACGCAGAATGATTGTGATGATGAACGCTATCAATCGCACCTACTTCGGCGGGCGACGCGTCGTGACCTGCTACTCCTGCCATCGCGGCATCACTCGCCCGGAGGTCATTCCTGATCTGGCTTTGCAGTACGGGGAACCGATGCTCCGAGAGCCTGATGAAATTTTCCAGCAGGCATCCGGGGTACCTTCGGCCGATCAAATTCTTGACAAATACATCCAGGCGCTCGGCGGGGCCCAGCGGGTTGCCACCCTCACCAGCTTTGTCGCCAAGGGGAACCACCAGGGGTATGACGATTTTGAGAAGTACCCAGTAGACGTGTATGCCAAAGCTCCGGGTCAGCGGACCACGATCGTCCACGGAGACAGCGGGGACAGCACCACGACGTACAACGGCCGCGCCGGCTGGGTGGCGGCGCCCGACACAGCCACACCGGTCCCGGTGCTGCCACTGACGGGCGATGATTTGGCCGGCGCCAAAGTGGAGGCGGCGCTGTCTTTTCCTGCGCAGGTCAAGCAGGCCCTCAGCGATTGGCGCGTGGGACCCCCAACCACCATCGACGATCGCGATGTCCTGGTCGTCCAGGGAAAAACCGGCGCCGGGCGGCCCCCGGTCAAGCTGTACTTCGACGTGGATTCGGGCCTGCTGGTGAGACTCGTACGCTATACCGACACGCTGGTCGGCCGCATCCCTACGCAGATTGACTACGCTGATTATCGCGACGTCTCGGGAATCAAGATGGCCTTCAAGTGGACCACGACCTGGACGAACGGGCGGTCAGTCACTGAGCTCACCTCGGTGCAGATAAACGCCCCGGTCGATGCGGCGGCGTTCGCCCAACCGGCTCGGCCAGCGCCGCCCTCCAAGAAATAGGTGGCCCTCGCCTTCTGGTATGTGCCAGAGCATCCACGCGATTGGCTGAAACAGCGAACGTTTTGTCGAAGCCTGCTCGTCCTCTTCAACGGCGAGCGGCGAGGGCGCCTTTGATCACGCGCTTGCGAGTGTTTCAGGGCACGATCTCGAGCCCGTAGTGGCGGTGCCCGCGCCGAACGCGATAGGTTTCGAAATCGTTCCGATCGACGGTGAAGACCTTGCGCGTTGAGAGTGCTTCAGCCGCGACGACAAGCGAGGCGTCGGCGAGATCCATCGGGTGGTCCGCGTACAGCTCCATCAGCTCGAATGCACGCGCCAGCACCGTGGGATCAAAAAACCAGACCGACAGGCCGCCCTTCTCGACGAATTCCCTCAAGCCATCGGATCCAACGCTCCCTGGTCCGAGCATGTGAAACGCTTCGGTCAGGACTGGCACCGTGGTTCGGATCGGCTCGCGAACGCCTTTGAGCGTTCTGACACAGCGACCGTGCTGCTCATCTTTCGGATCGAACAACGCCACGAGGGGTCCCGTGTCGACGAGGATCATCGGTGGAGTTTTCTCTTGAGCGCCTGCCTGACGCCGCGGCGAGTTTCCGTGGACGGCGCAATGGCATATCCACCGGGACCCAGGTCGAGTTCCTGATAGACGTCGTAGGGCGTGCGCCCGGCTTCGCGCCTCACCTGCTCTCGCAGCGAGCGGAGGCCCCGCTTGAGCGCTTCTGAAATCGGGACCCTCGTGGCCTCTCTGACCTCCCGGAGGGCCTTCTCTGCCTCCGCGTCGAGCCTGACCGTGCGTGTGGCCATTGCATGCCTCCGATGTATTACAAAGTGTATTACACAGGCATCTTCTTGGTCAACCGCTACGCTCCGGTCCACCGCGGTTTGCGCTTCGAAGGAATGCGAACCTTGAGAACCCCGAGAACCATCACAGGGAACGTTACGTTCCCGTCCATCGCGGTTTGCGCTTCGCCAGGAACGACGCGACGCCCTCGCGGAAGTCGGCGCTCGCATAGCACATCTCGACGAGATCGCGATCCTCGCCCACGGCCAGGCGGCGCTTTGCCGCGAGGCGGCGAATCATTTCCTTCGTCGCGCGCAGCGTCAGCGGCGCGTTCGACGCAATCTCCAAGGCCAGTTCGCGGACGCCGCGCTCGATGTCTTCGGCGGGCGTGACGCGGGTCACGAGTCCGAGCGAGTGCGCCTCGGCGGCGCCGACGAACCGGCCCGTAAACAACAGATCCTTGACCGTCCCCGGACCGGCCAGATCCACCAGCCGGCTGTACGTCGCGCCGGACAGGCAGTTGCCGAGCGTCCGTGCGATGGGAATCCCGAAGGTCGACTCGGGTGTCGCGACGCGAAGGTCGCAGGTGAGCGCGATGGCGCATCCGCCGCCCGCCGCGACACCCTGCACGTAGGCAATCGTCGGTTTCGTCACGCGATCGAGCCGGTCCAAGACCTCGTCGATCCGCTTTTCATACTTCAGACCATCGTCCGGCTCTCGGAAGCTCTCGAACTGCGCGATGTCGGTGCCGGCGACAAACGCCTTTCCGCCGGCCCCTCGCAGAATGAGGACGCGAAGGTCGGCGTCGCCGTCGAAACGCTCGCACGCGTCGACCAAGGCTCGATACATCTCCCATGTCATCGCGTTGCGCGCTTCTGGTCGATTGAAGGTGAACGTGGCCAGCGGCCCTTGGGTTTCGTACGTCGTGTGCGCGGTCACAGTAAATCCTCCAATTGGGTTATCTGGTCATCTGGTCATCTGGTAATCTGGTTACTATTCGGTGTGATCAGCAATGACCAGCTCACCAAATCACCCAATTACCAAATCACCAGATCACCCGATTACCAAATTCCGTTCCGCCCTCGCCGGCCTCCGCGTGCTCGATGTCACGCAGTTCATGGCGGGTCCGTTCTGCGCGATGCTCCTCGCGGACCTGGGCGCGGATGTGATTAAGGTTGAGCCTCCCGCCGGCGATTCGACGCGGCAAATGCCCGGCGCGGTCGGCACCGACACGCCGAGCTTCAACGCCGTCAATCGCGGCAAGCGAAGTGTCGTGCTCGATCTCAAGCTGCCCGAGGGCCGAGACGTCTTCACACGGCTTGCGCGTTCGACAGACATCCTAATCGAGAATTATCGGCCCGGCGTGATGGCGGCGCTTGGCCTCGACTATCAGGCAGTGTCGCCCCTCAATCCGCGTCTTGTCTACGCCTCGATCTCCGGCTACGGCCAGACCGGGCCGTCTCGAACTAAAGGCGGCTTCGATCTGATCGCACAGGGCGTGGCCGGCATCATGTCGATTACGGGCGAACCGGGGCGCCCGCCGGTGAAGGCCGGCGTGCCGCTGACGGATTTAGGCGCCGGTCTGTTCACACTGGTCGGCATTCTTGCGGCGGTCGAGAGCCGCCACACCACCGGAGTCGGCCAGCACGTCGATACGTCACTGGTCGACGCCGGCGTGGCACTGTCCTTGTGGGAAGCGACTGAATACTTCTCGGGAGTGGGCGTCCCCGCGCCGATGGGGTCCGCTCACCGGATGAACGCGCCGTATCAGGCGATTCGATGCGCGGATGGGTACATCACGATTGGAGGGGCCAACGAGCGGCTGTTTCGCCGGCTCTGCGACGTCCTGGGCCGTCCCGAGTGGACGGAGGCCCCTGAATTTGTCGATAACGCGAGTCGGGTGCGAAATCGAGCCGCGCTCGCGGAACGGATCGAGTCGATCACGGCCCAGAGGCCGCGCAGCCATTGGCTCGCGCTGCTCGAGGCGAACGATATCCCCTGCGGGCCGATCAACGACTACGCGCAGGTGTTTGCCGATCCCCAGGTCGTGGCGCGCGACATGGTGGTCGACGTCGAGCACCCCACCCTCGGTCGTCTCAGGACGCTGGGCTCGCCGATCAAGCTGAGCGCGACCCCCCCCAACGTTCGCCGCCGCGGGCCCCTTCTCGGGGAACACACCGACGAGGTCCTGGCCGAAGCGGGCTACGGGACAGACGAGATCGCCGCCCTCCGTCGAGCCGGCGCCGTGCAGTAGTCGCCCCCGATGTTCGAATTCCCCGGTGGGCGGCCGCGACACTTGTCCAGCGAAGAAAGAGCAAAGCCGAACCGGCCACTCTCGGGAGCGGGAAGAGCGCGCGACGAAAAATCTGGTCGTACGCGGGCCGTTCGGTGTATAACGGTCGGATTCCGGGCGGCCACAATGGAAGTCCCGGCCAAGAGGAGGTTCTTGTGAAGCGTTACTTCATCGTTTTACTCCTGCTGATATGCGCGGGCTTCTACGCTCAGCAAATCCCGCAAGCGCAAGAAGGTGGACGGGGGATCAGCCCCGAGCAGCAGGCCGCGCTCGACAAGCAGGCTGCGCTCGAAAAAGCCACACCGCAGCTCCAGATCACCGAGGAGGTCCTCAATCTGAGCGTCCCGGGCCACACCATCGGCGAGGCCACCGGCGTGGCGAAGGATTCCAAAGGTCACCTGTACGTGTTCACCCGGAGCGGCAACGCAGGTCCAGCGCGCGGCTCCACGGCCTCGCAGCTGTACGAGTTCGATCAGACCCTCAAGTTCGTGAAGCAGTGGGGTCAGGACAATTACGCGGCGTCGTTCGCGCACACCGTCCGCGTCGACAAGTACGACAACGTGTGGATGACCGACGAAGGCTCGAACATGGTCGTCAAGTTCAATCCGGCGGGCCGGGTGATGATGGTGCTCGGGAGAAAACCGGAAGCGATCGACTTCCTCGAGCGCTATCTCGAACGCGGTGACAAGAGGGACAACACGCCCCCCGTCGGCGGCACCGGTACCTTCAACCGGCCGACCGACGTAGCCTTCGACACCCAGGACAACGTCTTCATCGCCGACGGCTACGGCAACTCGCGCGTCGCCAAGGTGACGAAGGACGGCGAGTGGGTGAAAGCGCTCGGCACGAGAGGCAACGGCCCGAATCAGTTCAACACGGTGCATGGCATCACGTCGGACGCGAAGGGCACCATCTATGTGGCGGATCGCGGCAACCGTCGGATTCAGGTGTTCGACGCCAATCTGAACCCGCAAAAGATGTTCACCAACGTGGCCGCGCCATGGACGGTCTGCACCACCCCGGGGCCGACGCAGTATCTCTACAGCGGCGACGGAACGGGAAAGATCTACAAGCTGGACCTGAACGGGAATCTGCTCGGCTGGGCCCAGACGAGCAAAGGCCACGGACAGAGCGGCTGCCTCATCCACGAGCTCCACTGCGAGTCGGAAAACGTGGTCTACAAGGGTGACTGCTCGACCTGGACGGTGGAGAAAATCACGATCAGGGGCGGCGGGCGGGCCACCTCGAACTAAGTAAGTGAGAAGTTAGAAGGCAAAAGGCAAAAGCTAGAAGGAAGAAGGCAAAAGGAAGGCGCTCGGTTGCTTCGGCAGCCGGGCGCCTTTTAGTTTTTCCGGGCGCCGAACCGCCAGACCAAAAAGGCCGTCAGCACGCCGATCCCGGTCAGCACCTGCCGCTCGGTCGACGGATTGAACGGATCGGTAGCAACCTTGAGCTCGAGCCGCATCCGCGTCCATCCGCCTTTGTCGTAAAGCTCGTCGTACATTCTCGTTTGAAGATCGTGGGCCTCGACGGCGTCCAGATCATCGCCCTGCCCCGCGGCAAATGGACCAGGCAGGATGGGCAGTTCGTCGTTCGGATCGACGGCCCAATTCGTGACCTTGAGCGCGAGGCTCTTGTCGGCATCAGAAGGCCACGCGGCCACGATGAACAGGGCGACGATGACGAGAAGCCACCACTGGGCGTTATTCGGCTGCCACACGGCGCACCTCACGAGATTTACGATCTACGATCTACGATTTACGATTTACGATTTGATGATTGATGATAATTGATGATCGCCAATCGTAGATCGGCG
>JAHFUJ010000237.1 GCA_023265105.1 Acidobacteriota bacterium | reverse complement strand
CGGGTTCGATCCCCGTAGCCCGCTCCAACCTTCGCTCGCTTGCGCGAGCTTCGGTTGGCAAGCCAAACGAAGGTGGCCCACCGAAGCGCCGACTTGTCCCGACGAAGCGCGGAAGGCGCGAAGGTGGGCCTCACGCGGGCTTCGGCCGGCAGGCCACTAAACGCTAGGGAACCGCAATCAGCGTCAGAGTCGGAAGGAGGGCGGCGTGAAACCGAACTCGGCCGCGCTCACTTGCTGCAGCCCTTCTTCGTCTCTTCAAATCCGTCGAACAAGCGCACGGCGTTGGTGCCGGCGAGTGTCTCCAGCCGGTGCGGCTGGCCCTTCTCGACGGTATAACGAGCGACTGTCCCCCTGGCTCGAAGAAACTCTGCTTCCGCCTTCATCTCGTCGTGCCATCGGTACTGGTCCAATTCGCCGACGTACATGAAGACACACATATTGGAAATGGCCTGAAGTTTAGCCGCGCTCGGCCTCCACATGTATCCCGGGAACGCAGTCACGGAGAGGAAGTACTGCGGATTGGCCGCCGCGACGTGCATCGAGGCGATGCCCCCGTTTGACGGCCCGGCGATGTGAAACTTGTTGTCCTGGATCTTGTAGTCCGCCAGAATCATCTTCAGAAATTCTGGAAAGATACGCGCTCCGTCCTCGAAGAACAACTGACCGTCCGGCGCCGCGGGAGCGACCACGATATAGCCGCGCTTCTCGGCCTCCGCACGGAAGTTGCGGCTGAGGACGCCGTCCACCGTGTTCATCGTCTGCGGACCGCCGCCCAACGCGAGAATGGCAGGATAGGCCGTTGCCGGATCGTAGCCGTTCGGAAGGACGACCTTGTAGTGGACAGCTGTACCGCCCACCGTCTTCGTCTTCTCGAACTGCTCCGCGTGGAGCGGCCGCGTCGCCGACAGCAGAACGGCTGCTGTCGCAGCGACCGCCAGCATCCAGTATCGGGAACTGGTGGAGAGCTGGGCCGTCGCCATAAATCCAGCAACCACGGCGCCGACGCTTCGTCCCAATCCGTATGGCTCCGTACGTGTGCTCACGATCGACCTCCCACCTTCCGAGCCAGAATCAGCGCGCCGAGCTTGTCCAACTCGCTGTTCCAACCCATCACGGCTCGCTCTGTCCACTCGTCGCTGTGCATCGCATCGAGCGAGAGGATCATGCGTACGCCCTCCGCAATGGGCTGCAGTTCCACAACGGTTGCGACGTCGTACGGTTCAACGCCTGGGATGAAGTCGGCCAAGTGGACGTAGGCCAACCGGCGCAGCAGCACGATCTCGGTATACGTGATGCGCAATTCCTGCGTGAGCGGCATGCCCGCCTTCTTCATGAACTCGACCTGCGGCGGGTCGATCGCGGTCATGGCGTAGAGGAGCTCGCCTCCCGGACGAAGCTCCAGCTTGCGCACCGTCACGGTGAATCCGCCAGGTCCCCACCAGGACTCGATGCCGTCTTTTGTGGTCCACAGGTCCCACACATCTTGCACGTCGGCTTGGTAGACGCGTTCGAGGGTCATGCGCCTCCGCGCCTCCGGTGCACGAGCACCGGTCTTGGGCTTCTCGCTCATAACCTCCCCCGCTTGCGGCGCGGGCGCCGCGCCTGCTGCTTGCGCGCGAGCGCGTCGCCAAACGCGTCGAGGCGCGCGACCCACAAGGCGCGATACTGCGTAACCCAGGAATCCAACTCCCGAAACGGCTCGGGCCGCAGCGAATAGAGACGCCGTGGCCCGTCGGGCCTTACCCGGACGAACCCAGCGTCCTCCAGGATGCGGAGGTGTCGCGACACCCCTGATTGGTGGATGTCCATCTGCGCGACGAGATCGTTGACGGCGCACTCCCCGCCGAGCAGCGTTTCCACGATCTGGAGGCGACTCGGATCGGCAAGTGTCTGAAGGACGGCAGGCTGCATACACACGCATATGTATCAACATGCATATCATTTGTCAAGCGCGTCGGTCCCATACCCGCTTGTTGGGCCGCCTTGTCCTATTGCCCTCGCGACTTCGGGCGGCCCAACGTTCGCGCATCAGCCGCGCGTGCGTCCCTTTCGAGGGACAGCCGGCTTTTTCGCGCGCGCCGGCTGCATGCGCCTGTTCGGCTGTGCCTTGCTCACCAACGGGTATTGTTCCGGGTGTTCGATGGATTCCACCGCCAGACACCGGCCTAACGTGCCTCATCAGCCGCGGCGCTGTCGATCCCGTCGGCTCCAGTTGGCTGTTAGCCGGTTTGTCGCATGAGCCCCGGCAGAGACGAGACGCTCGCGCGTGGGCAGACGACGCGATGAAGCCCCAGAGCGGCGCGATGCCCACCGAGCGCGTCACGTCCGAGCGAATCAAGCCAGCCACTTTGGACGCCTGAGGGCAGGCCCGGGAGAAACCCCGACGGTGTCGAACGAGCCGCAGGGAACGCCGTCGCCAATCCGCGCGCCTACACCGCGCCGCGTTGCTCCGTGAGCAGCCACGTAAGAGTGCTTTCCGCCCTTATGGCTTGACGACCTGCTCTCGGCCATTCTCGTTTCTCAGTCTCAGTGAGCTGGCTGTCCCCTTTGCCTCCAATATCACGTACGTATCTCTCGTATTCGATGGACCCGCGAAGCTCAGTCCTGCGGACTCCTCCGAGGCACCGATCTTGACCGATGGGCGCCCGCGCTCAGTGATTAGCCTGAGCAACACGGTCTCTTGGTAACGGTCACCGTGCTCCGAGGTGCCAGCGGGTAGCACGCTGAGACTGGCCCGAACCCGACCCTGCTCATCAACAATTTCGAGCGAGCGACCGCGAAGTACGGGTGCGACGCCTTGACCAACGGCCGGGTAGATTCCTCCGAGCGTGAATATCAGAATCACCAGATTCACGAAAGTGAGCGCGATGAGAAGCCGCTGAATCTTCATGCTTTCCCCCTGTCATCCATTCAATCGACGTCTTCCCGGCTTGAAGTAATTGCCCCCGGCCTAACGTCGGGCATGAGCCGCGCGCCTCGGCCACAGGATCGCAGGCGGCCGTAGGGCGCCTCGGCTCCATTTGCGTGTTATGCCGTCACTCGTACGTTGTCGTGCAAGAACTCGGGTGCAACGTCTGCGCCATTGGGCCAGACTAGAGTGTGAAACTCAGGATGAATCTGGAACTGCTGAAACATGAGTGGATCGCGCAGTGGTTCGAAGATGGGCCCCTGCAGCGTGGGCTTCAGATCGATCTCGCCGCTTGTACCGTCGCGGAAGCGGAGCCACACCACGTGACCGGCAACGTAGCGCGCCTCGACGACGTGATAGTTCATGACCCTTACTCCAGTGGGACAATCCGCTTGAGCGGTTGCCCCTGCCTGGCGAGTTGCCAGTTCTCAAGCAATTCTGCCTTGTGGAGGTTCGCCCATTCAAGCACGAGCTTCAATGCCCTCGCCGGGAAGTTGCCGTGGATAGCGGCCGTTTCGATTTCGACGGAGATTTCATGTTCCCCGTATACGGCGTGAAAATGCGGTACGCCATGCTCGCGATAGAACATGCCGATCACGATTCCGAGGAATCTGGAGAGTTCAGGCATTCATTCTTAACGGCATAACGTCGTATGAGTGGACGGGACCAGATGCCGGTCTCGGTCTCCGCTCCGGCCAGCAACGCCACGTCAGCAAGCCGCCATTCTTCCAGCGCGATGAGCGTCGGTCAATTGCCCGGTTCCGGCAGGCGCCAGACCGGGCAGATTGTGTGCTGAACCGATTTCTATGGGGAGGGCGCCCGTTGGACCAACTCGACGCGGGTGCCCCACGGGTCGGTGATGTAGGTGATCGCGACGCCGGTCGCCTCGTTCTTCCGGTAAGGCTCATCGAGCTTGATGCCCTCCGCTTCGATCTTCTTGATGAAGGCCTGCAGGTCCTGCACGTCGAAGCCGATGTGGTCGAGCACGCGTCCTTTGGTCGGAGCCTGCGCGGCGTCGGCCGTGGCAAACCGGAGCTGGCCACCCGGGACATCGACGATCGCGGCATTGTTGCGGGTGCCTGCCTTCCCGCCAAAGGTCTTCGCATACCAAGCCTGGGCCTTGGCGATCTCCGCTTCCCTCAGGGAGAAGTGCACGTGCTCATGCCGGATCGGCATGGTCTGGGTCTTGTCTTCCAGGATTTCGATGCGCACGCCGTCCGGCGTCTCGACGAAGGCCTGATCCAGCCGGTTATTGTTGCCGGGCAGCACGGCAACGCCATTGGCCTTCCACTTGGCCACCTGCTCCTGGACGTTATTCACGATGAACCCGACATGGTTCACCACTGATCCGATCGAGCCCCCGGACCCCGGCACATTCCCCAGGCTCAAATTGACAAGAACGCCGGGGAACCTGACGGACTCGGCAGTGCCGGTCGTGACCGGCGTGCCGCCCATGCCGACGAAGATCTTTTTGTTGGCCTGAACGTCGCGCGAAGCGATGTGCCAGTGACCCATGGTCACGCCCACATCGTTGAACGGGAACGGTTGCGCGACGGCTGTCCCGGCGGCCAGCGTCGATGCAAGCCACACACCGGCGATCAAGGCTCTCATGGATGCCTCCCTGTTGCGCCGGCATTCCGACCGATGGCCGGCGTTGATTGGTGTAAAGGCTACCACCTTGCCGGGATCCGCGAAAGCTTGGCAGGTCGGAATTTCCCAGGCCCGTGCCGCCACGCGTCGCAAGCTGGGCGAACGCCGGAGGTTCCTCCTGAAGATACCTGTATAATCGAAATGACCAAGCGCAGGTCGGTCTTTCCATAGGGTCTCGTGATGCCGAATCGTCTCATGATGCCGAATCGTCTTGTAGCCTTGATGGTGGGCCTGTTCGCCGCGCCGCTGGGCTTTCCTGCTGACACATCGGCTCAGAACAGCTCTCCGGGCGGTTGGTTTACGCAGGATTGGAACAAGCCGCCAATAACAAACGAGAACAGGAAGCCCGCTCCGCGGCGCAGCCTTGCCGGGACGTGGGGCCCGGCGGGGGGCGCGGGAGCAGGAACCCAGGCGGGTGGCGTCCACTTGAAGCCGAACAACGGCAGGCCAGAAAATCAGCTCCCGTACACTCCCTATGGCTTGGAACTGTACCGGTCGCACAAGGCGCTTGAGGGCATCGACGCGTCGCTGCCTTCCCAGGGCAATGATCCCAGGAATGTTTGCGAACCGTTAGGAGTGCCGCGCTACAACCATTACAACATAAGGCTCACCCAAATCTTTCAGGACGAGTACAAGGTCGTGATGTTGTATCAGTACGACAACCGTTGGCGCGTCATCTGGACCGACGGTCGGGAGCTCCCCAAATTGGTGGACGGAGCCGTTGCAATGGCCGGCGAGGTACGAGAGCAGCGGTTTTTCGGCTACTCGGTCGGCAGCTGGATAGACGATTACACGCTCCAGGTCCAGACCGTGGGAACCATGCCGGAAGACCGGGTGTGGCTCGATTCCACGGGCCGCCCGATCAGCGATCAGGTACGCGTCACAGAGACATTCCGGCGCGTGGACTATGACACGCTGGAGTGGTCAGAAACGATTGACGATCCCAAGATTTACACGAGACCGTGGGAGACCATGAAGCTCCCGCTGAGGTTGCACGATCCGCGTACGGACGTCATGGAGTACTACTGCTCACCCGTCGAGCAGGAGAAATACAACAAGCTTCTTGGCAATGCGGCGAGCGACAAGTGACGTAGAGGGACGAAAAGGGGGCACAATGAGAAGCAGGCTTGTCATAGCGTTCGCTGGAGCGCTCGTCCTCTTGATGTCGCTTCCACTGTTCGCACATCACGGCACCGCGGCGTTTGACACCGGGAAAAGAGTGACTCTGAAGGGTACCGTCAAAGAATGGGTTTACTCGAATCCTCACTGTTTGCTGACGCTTGACGTGAAAGGTGAAGACGGCCAGGTGGTACAGTGGGTCGCGGAGACTCAAGCTCCGACACCCATCTTCCCTCTTGGCTATCGCAAGGACTCTTTCAAGTCGGGCGACCAGGTGACCGTCACTGTGGAGCCCGTCAAAAATGGCCGGCCAATCGGCCGTATCCTTCAGGCCGTGCTCGCTGATGGCAGAGTCTTGGGCAACCTGCCTGCGGAAGCGGCACCCGCAACCGCCGGCGCAACGTCACGGCCGTAGTCCGCGCCGCCTCATCGGAAAACTCATGCGGCTCTTGCTTGGAACAGTGGTGCTGGCCGCGGGACTTTCAGCCCAGACGACAAACTCGCCTGCGGACCCGGTTCGCACCGTCGTCGGCCGGCTTGAGCTCGATCGATACAAGGCGCACATCAAAGGACTGTCACAGTTCGGAGATCGAATGCAGGGAACGGAGCGCAACCGCCGTGCCATCGACTGGCTCGACAACCAACTCGGCAGCTTCGGCTACACCAACGTCCAGCGGCATCGATTCATGTCGGGCAGCGGGCCGCTCGAGAATATCTACGCGACAAAGATCGGGACAACCATTCCTGGAGAGATATACATCGTCTCGGCGCATATGGACGGTCGCGGCGGCGGTGAGGCCGCCGACGACGATGGGGCCGGTTGTGCAGTCGTACTGGAATTGGCCCGCGTTCTGGGGATGCCCGACGTTCAGACCGATCGCTCCGTGCGGTTTATGTTTTGGAACAATGAGGAATTCGGGATGGATGGCAGTGGCACCTATGCATCGGAACGGGCACCGCTCCAGGGCACGGCCGCCGAACCGAAATGGCTCGGCGTCATCCAGCATGACATGATGATGTTCGACCACGGCATGCCTCCCGGTCCGAAACAGAGCCCCAACGCCGACATCGACATTGAGTACCAGAGGAGCTCCAGGATGGCGGACGACTCCGCCAAGCTGGCAGCAGCCCTTCACGCAGCGAACCGGGCGTACGCTCGTTATCCGGCAACCGTCGGCGCCGATATGGCAGGCACGGATTCAATACGCTTTGAGGATCTTGTGGCTTCCGTCAGCGTGCGCGAAAACGAAAGGGTCATCGAGATTGTCCGCGGTTCAAACCCCAACCATCATCAACCCACGGACAAATACGAGAACTACGCGGAGGAAGACTTTCGTTTCGGTTTCAATTCCGCGCAGACGACCCTTGGCGCTCTCGGGCAACTCGCCGGCATCACGCTTGCGCGGCCCCGGTAGAAAACCATTATGACAAACCTCATTGGTCGCGGCGTCCGCGGCGGCGTCACGTTTCTTGCCTTACTCGCCGTCTTTGCATTGCCTGGCGTGCCCTCCTCCCGGCTCGCGGCCCAAGCCGCAGGCGCTGGGACCACCGAACGATCGGCCGCCGCCAATCAGAGCGATCAGGGTCGTTGGGAATCAACCATCAAGAAGTTCGAGGACACCGACAAGGTCAATCCTCCCCCGCAGAACGCCATCGTCTTCATCGGCGCCTCGAGCATCGTCCGATGGAATCTGCCGAACTCGTTTCCGGAGTTGGGGCCGCGGGCTATCAACCGCGGATT
>JAHFUJ010000236.1 GCA_023265105.1 Acidobacteriota bacterium | reverse complement strand
AGGACTTTCGCAACCTTACTTATGCGAAGTACGGCCGCGCCGTGCTGGCGCAGCCGAGCGCGACAGCTTTTCAGATCTTCGACGCCAAGACCGTCCCGCTTCTGCGTCCGGAGGAGTACGCCCTGGACGCCCTTCAGCGGGGGTCGCGGTTCGAAGCGGCCACGCTCGAGGAGCTGGCCGGGCGGTGCGGCGTCGAGGCACCGCGCTTCCGGCTGACCATCGAGCGGTTCAACGCCGCCGTCAACGACGCGCCGTTCGATCCGAGCGTCAAGGACGGAAAGGCGACCCGTGGCCTCGATCCACCGAAGTCGAATTGGGCCCAGCGGATCGATACGCCTCCGTTCGTGGCGTACGCGGTGACCGGCGCCATCACGTTCACGTTCGGTGGAGTACAGATTGATCAACGCGCGCAGGTCATCGACGGCGCGGGGCGGCCGATCCCCGGAGTCTTCGCGGCTGGAGAACTCGTTGGCGGGTTGTTCTACGGCAACTACCCGGGCGGAAGCGGGCTAATGGCGGGCTCGGTGTTCGGCAGGGCCGCCGGCCGCGAGGCGGCAGGGTAGGGGTACTCTCGTCTGAGTGGCAAGGACCAGCTACACGCCCTTACTACGTTTCGCGTACGTAGCTCAGGTGGAAAGAGCACCGGACCTTCTAAGCCGAAAGCGACCGACGCGCATCGTTGTGCACCGCTGTTTTCAGGCGCGAATTGAGCGGCGTCGTGCACTATCGAGGTGAATCGTGGCGCCGAGCTTCTCCCTCCGAGGCAAACCGTGGCAAAGACCCGCACCTTCTTCGAGGCCCATCCAGGAATGAACGACAGCTATTACCTCCCGGAGAGCGGTTCGTAGACCAGTGCAGTTCCGATGAACAGCAGACCAGGCCGAAACGAACCGTGCCCGTGCGGAAGCGGGAAGAAGTTCAAGAAGTGTCACGGCCGTTCAGGCGCTTCACCGGCTCCACTTCAGCCTCCCACGACGGGTACTATCGTGGGTGAGAAGAACATCGACGCCCTCGCAACGTTGGATCCAGATCAAACGTCGGCTTCAGTTCCGCTGGAGGGATTTCCAGGACAGCATCAGCAATATGTCGTCGTCAACGAGTTCGCGGACGCGACACCATCAGTTCGAATCGGTCTGGCAGGCGAATACAAGGTCATCTTCGTTCTAAGCCGTCCTGGACGTGCCCCAAGGGCTGACCGCGACGTCTCGTTCAAGCTGGGACCAGAAGGGGACTCGCATCTGAGTATTAACGCGAAGCATGTGCTGCCAGCCGGAACCGAGGAAAAGGCCATTCTTGCGGTGCACCTTGACAGCACGCACGCGGGGCGAACGGTGCGACTCTTGCCACCCAAATGAACAAGGATTTGCAGCGTGGATTGAGGCGACTTTGAACGCTGAGAATTTTGCGGAGGCCGAACTTGTATCCACAAGAGCACTGATGCCCGCTCTCAGCACCTGGTCGACCACTTGGAACATCCCGCTGCTCATCCCTAAACAGCAACAGTCCTCTGTATCGCTTCCTCTGTATCTACAAGATCATCGAGGGGATTGTCGTCCGTCGTAGCCGAACGAAGGTTTATCCCAAAGTGAGGGAGCACGTTCCCGAGGATCCAGGCGAATTCGATGGGTGGCTACACGCGCTCTTTCCTGTGAGGCCAGCTCGATGGGACGACATGGCTCTTGATTCCGTCTTCATCAAGGTCGAGGGCGTCCTTGCGCGCAAGAAGGGACTCGGCTTCGGCTGATGCCCGGCCCCGCGACGACGTGGACCGCTACGCGGCGGCCCTACTTTCGAGTGCGTGACGGTACAGTCGGTGGTGCCTGTCCAGCGCGAACCGGAGGGGCCAGTGTACTTGATGTAGGCGCGTCCGACCGCGTGTGCAAATCGAGTTCGCGAAGGGCCAACGTCTCCATCAGGCTATCGTCGGAACCAAACAGCGAATATGCGTTGAGGTTGAATGCATCGAGGAATTTCAGAATTGTCAGGCGCTCTTTAGATGGGAGGTTGAACTTCCACACGCGGTCAGGTGGGAGGGTCCCGGTATCTCTGGTGAAATATTCTTCGTGCGGTGTAAATCGCCATTCCTTGTTTTCTGTGGAGTAGGTGGCGCAGATGGTGTAGTTGCATTGCTGAAGAACATGACGTCGATGCGTCCGCACATATTGACCGACTTTATGCAGTTCTGGCTCGTTCGTGCCGTGGGCTCTCATCTCAGCCCGCTGCCACACATAGATCGATCGTCGTTTGACTTGCTTGTGCTCTGCCGCGAACGCAAAGAACGCTGCGATGTATGCAGAGCGAGTCCAGTCGAGAAGCGGTGACGGGAAGCCGTGATGTCGCGTATAGATCAGGTAACTGGCTGCCGGGAATGGACCGAAGGTGAGCGTCCGACTGAAGCCATCGTATTCTTCCAGATCCTTCTTCAATTTGGGATAAGAAGGCACTTCAAATGTGCGGTCTGTGAACGACTCGACTTGTGGCGTCACCCTTCCCATCAGTCGGTAGTAGCCGGCCACCAACATCCGGCCCTGTCCCCGCCGCTCCAGCGTGGTGTGCAATGACCAGCGAGAATCGCCGTGTCCACGAAACAGGAGATCTGCTCCCGAGGTGCGAGTGATCTCCTTGAGCCGCTTGAGAAATCCTCCCCAACTGCGGAGGTTGTGTTCTTCGATCAAGGGCACAGATCGTAGCATGCCATCTGCCCTACGCGTCGCTGAGCGACGACCGGGTGGCGACTGACGCGTTGCGCGAGGCGTTGCTTACCTCTGAGCTTGGCCGTTGTACGAGCAGCTTGACGAAGGTCGTCGTGCGCACGTTCGAGGCGCTGGGGATGCCGACGGCTGCCAAAAGTCATCGGTGCACGCTGCTGCCGGTGAAGCAGCACGAGTATCTGGGCCAGGACGTCATGGCATTTTCTGCTGAGAGCCCCGGCTGGCAGTTCCCCGCGGCCGTGTGCGAGCTCGAGAATTCGGCGTCGGACGAGCGCGTGGCGTACTCGCTCTGGAAAGTGCTCTGCGTCCGATGCCAGCTTCGATTGGTGTTCTGTTATCGTGCGGAGCCGAAAGCCTGTCTGCCGTTGGTGATGTGGCTTGGCACAAGCGTGGTGAAGGCGATCCCGATCGCCGAGCGCGCAAGTCTGGCAGGCGAGACCGTCGTCGTCGTGGGTTCGCGCGACGAGGCGTCCACGTTTCCGTACGGGTTCTTTCAAGCGTGGAAGCTCAATACGAACACCGGCCTGTTTGAGCGGCTGGCGCGCGAGTGAGTGTCAGGTGTCAGTCCCGGTAAGTAGATGGACACATCACGCGCTATGGCGGAAAATGACAACTTCCGTCAGAGGTGATGTATGGCCGATTGTGAACGGGCAATGCTCAACCTGTCGAGGGTCAGGCCCGCAATACCGACGGCATCTGGTCGAGCAGTGCGCGCAGCTCGCTGCGCAAGGCTTCATCGCTCAGATGTCCGGCATCGTGTTCGGCAAGGCGAAGTTCAACGGCTGACGCTAAACGTTGAGCAATAACCGAGGCACGCCGATGCATGTTCCAACTCTCAGAGGCGAGCCAATCCTCAAGATCGTCTAGGGTCAGCTCGCCTGCAACGAACTGGCTGACACGATCGCGGAGCATTGATTCTGACAACATGGCTGATTCTCCGTCGCCGGTCGTGCGTGTCAACGAAGCCGAACTGCGGCGCCGATTTAACGATGGTCACTACGCCGAACGCGCGGAACGTGGTGAGCTCAGAATCGTGATCCTCGAACCGCCGAACCGTCCGGCCCCGGCTGGCGCACAACAGATACCGGGGACCGTGAGCCAGATGATTTCGTATCGAGACTCAGACGACAACGAGCTCGTTCGTGCCCATCAGTATGTCAGGCCCGATGGAACCGTTGGCGGCAGCGGACGGCCCGATCCAAAGATCATCTTCGAGAGCGGTATTCTGTACCTGCAAGCGAGAAAACGCGACCAGACCGCGAAGTCGTAAGCGAGATGGCATAACCCCGCCGGGGCCTTTCGGCATGTCCGGCGGGGACCAATTACACCTAGATTATCGGCATAGGCAGACGCGCCAGTCAACGACAGTAGGTTGAGGGCGCGTGGCGGGGGCAAGCCAACGCCAATTCACTCCAATTCCGTTCTAATTCACTCCAATTCGTCTTTCTAGGTGCTAATCTCGTAAAGTCTTATTCGCTCTGACCTTACCGGTCCTGTTTTGGAGGCACGCGCGTACGGCGTCTGCTTCGTGCCGGAGCCGTTCAAATGAGGGCGGAAAAAGAAAGGAGACAAAGCCTATGAGGCCACCCAGCGAACGAGCCGCCCCACGACAGAGTCTCCGTCAACGATCTTGGCAGCTCATGGCCCCGATCAAGACATCTTTGAGGTCACGATGGCACTGAAGCCCTGGTACGACGTCGTCAAACCGCGCGAAGACCTGCGGGAAGGCAAGCCGCTTGACGCGTCGGAGTTCGCCGTGCATCTCGACAAGGTCCGAGACGGCAGTGCTCCGCCCGTCTACAGCCGGCCAGACGAGTTCTTCGAGCGAACTTTCCTGACGGCCAACCTCAAAGACCTGGCGACGCAGGTCGTGCGCCGCTTGTCAGGCGTCAAGGTCGAGACGTCCGCCGTGTTCAATCTCTCCACACAGTTTGGCGGCGGCAAGACGCACGCGCTGACGCTGCTGTACCACCTTGCCACCCACGGCGACGCGGCGAAGAACTGGAAAGGCGTAAGCACCATCCTGGCCAACGCGAATGTGCCCGCGGTGTCGAAGGCCGCGACCGCGGTCTTCGTCGGAACGGAATTCGACTCGATCTCGGGGCGTGGAGGGTCCGACGGTACGCCGATGCGAAAAACGCCATGGGACGAGATCGCGTTCCAGTTGGGTGGCGTCGACGCGTTTCGGCTGGTCGAAGAGCATGAGAAGCTGCTGACCGCTCCCGGCGGTGACGTGATCGAGCGGATGCTGCCGGTGGACAAGCCCGCGTTGATCCTCGTCGACGAGCTCATGAACTACATCAGCCGCACGCGCAAGAGCGGACTGGCTGGTCAACTCTACACGTTCGTTCACAACCTGTCGGAAGTCGCTCGATCCCGCAACAACGTCGTCCTGGCCGTGTCGATTCCAGCCTCTGAACTCGAGATGAACGCGGAGGATCAGTCGGACTTCGACCGGTTCAAGAAACTGCTCGATCGGCTCGGCAGGGCGATGATCATGTCCGCCGAAACTGAAACGTCCGAGATCGTCCGGCGGCGCCTATTCGAGTGGAGCTCGTTGCCTAAGGAGGCCATCCCGACCATCGACGCGTACGAGCATCGGTTTCAATCGAACAAAAGTCAGATTCCCGACTGGTTCCCCGTCGAGCAATCGCGAGAATTGCTGAAGACGTCATATCCCTTCCACCCATCTGTGCTCTCGGTCTTCCAGCGCAAGTGGCAGGGATTGCCACGATTTCAGCAAACGCGGGCCGTCCTCCGCCCTCCTCGCGCTGTGGGTGTCGGAAGCCTACGTGGCTGGCTACAAAGGCGCGCACAAGGACTCGCTGATCTCACTCGGCACGGCGCCGCTTGGCGATCCGGTGTTTCGCACCGCCGTGTTCGAGCAGTTGGGTGAGCCACGGCTCGAGGGAGCCGTGACGACGGATATTATCGGGAAGGATCATGCTCACGCGCTGCGCCTCGACGCCGAGGCCACGCCCGAGGTGAAGAAGGCGAGGCTTCATCGCAAGGTCGCAACCGCGATCTTCTTCGAATCCAACGGTGGACAGCAGCACGGCAAGGATGCCACGCAGCCAGAGGTCCGACTGGCTGTCGCTGAACCTGGCCTAGAGATCGGCAATGTCGAGCAGTGTCTCGACGCCTTAGTCGATGCCTGTTATTACCTGACCGCCGAGAGAAACAGGTATCGCTTCAGCTTCACGGAGAACCTCAACAAACGATTTGCCGACGTGCGGGCCACGGTGTCTGGCCCCGCGATTGACGAGATCGTGCGCGCAGAGATTCAAAGGGCGTTGGGCCGACTGAGTGGCGTTGAGCTAATCGCGTTTCCCAAAAAGAGCGGCGAGATTCCCGATCGACCGGTCGTGACGATGGTCGTCCTGACGCCAGAGAACTCAATGTCCGAGTCCTCGACGGCTGCTCTTATTTCGTCGCTGACGAACGAGAGCGATTCCTCGTCGCGGACGTTCAAGAGCGCGCTTATTTGGGTTGTTGCTCAGGAGCCCGGGTCGCTTCGCGAAGAAGCCCGACGTGTCCTGGCATGGCGCGACATTGACAACGACAGCGATGGGGGGCGCATCGATGAGATTCAACAGCGGCAACTGACGGAGAACGTCAAGCGCGCCGAGCGCGACCTGAAGGAGTGCGCGTGGCGCACGTACAAGAACGTGTTCATCCTCGCTGATGACAATTCAATGCGGCCGATCGATCTCGGCTTGTTCAATTCAAGTGCGGCCAACTCACTGACGGAGTTGATTCTTTCACGCCTCAGACAAGACGACATCGTGGTCGAAGGCGTCGCGCCGAACCGCCTCACGCGCTTCTGGCCCCCAGCGTTGCCAGAGTGGAGTACCAAGGCCGTGCGCGACGCGTTCTATGCCTCGCCGAAGCTTCCCGATTGCTTAAGCCCGAAACAGTGAAGGACACAATCTCTCGTGGACTCGATCCAGGGCTTTTCGCGTACGTGGGCAAACGGCCAGACGGCCGGTATGAGCCGTTCGTCTACAAACGCTCGCTGCCGGCGGCTGACGTCGAAATCTCCGATGAGGTCTTTCTGATCAGCGCGGAACGTGCCCAAGCGTATCTCGTTGAACAGGCGAATGCTGGCGCCGGAGCGAGCGGACCAGCCGGAGGAGGCGCGTCTGCCGGCGTTTCAGCGCCGACTCCCCCTGAAGTGGGGGCAGGTGGCTCCCCGCATGCACCGATGACGACGGCTAGCACATTCGCCGGGTTCACGTGGTCCGGGGACGTGCCGCACCAGAAGTGGATGAATTTCTACACGAAAGTGCTGTCGCGGTTCTCAAACTCTGGCGGCCTGAAGATTCGGGTGACGATCGACGTTAGTCCGCCAGGTGGGGTGTCAACGGGGAGCGTCGAGGAGACCAAGGGCGCCCTCCGTGAGTTAGGCGCAACCGAGGATGTCGAGCTTAAGGGTCACTAGAAAAATGCCCCGCGGCTCCTAAGTGTCTCTGGACTATGCTCGTTGGCAGGCGGCGGGGTAGGGGTAGCAAAAAACGTTGCCACACGGCCCCGATTTCTTGCACAATGGGGGCGACCCTGGACCTCGTAGAACGACCTGGAGTGGCAGGCCCTGAAGGCAGGGGGTGAGAGGACATGATGATGACGAATACGCACGCGCGATGTTTGACGCTGCTGGCCGCGATCCTGCTGTTCACGCTGCCCTTGACGGCCGCCAACAACAAGGTTCGCATCATCCAGA
>JAHFUJ010000235.1 GCA_023265105.1 Acidobacteriota bacterium | reverse complement strand
GCGCCGAGCGGGCGGGCGCCGGCGCACGCCACGTTGCGGGCGGCCTCGGCGACGGCGAGCATCGCACCGCGGTAGGGGTCGAGATAGCAATACCGGCCGTTGCCGTCGACCGACAACGCGAGCGCGCGATCGGTGCCTCTGATACGCACAACCCCCGCACCCAGCCCGGGAAGGTTCAAGGTGTTGGTCCGCACCATGTGGTCGTACTGGCGGTAGACCCAACGTTTGCTCCCGATGGTCGGCGACCCGAGCAGCAGCATCAGCGCATCGTTCGCCGGGCCTGATGCGGAAAAGGGGCCGTACCCCTTTTCCTGAAGCGCATCAAGGTCGAGCTGCTGCGCCTCGGCCAGATAGTCCGGCGGCGCCATCGGGCGGCGATAGACAGGCGCCTCGTCGGTCAGTGCGCGATTCGGAATCTCGGCGACGAGGGCGCCGCGATTTTTGACACGAAGCAGGCCGTCGCTGGTCACCTCGCCGATGCGCGACGCGTGCAGATCCCACTTGTCGAAGATCCGCTCGACCTCCGCTTCGCGTCCGCGCTTCACGACCAGCAGCATCCGCTCCTGCGACTCCGACAGCATGATCTCGTACGGCGTCATGCCGGTCTCGCGTTGCGGCACGAGCGACACGTCGATCTCGACGCCGGCGCCGCCGCGCGACCCCATCTCGGTCGTGGAGCACGTCAGCCCCGCGGCGCCCATGTCCTGGATGCCGACGAGCGCGTCGGTCCGCATCACCTCGAGGCAGGCCTCGAGGAGCAGCTTTTCCATGAACGGATCGCCAACCTGCACGGCCGGCCGCTTCTCCGCCGATCGCTCGTCGAATTCCGCCGACGCCATCGTCGCGCCATGGATGCCGTCGCGGCCGGTCTTGGCGCCGACGTAATACACCGCGTTGCCGACGCCCGATGCGACGCCTTTGATGATGTCGGACGCCTTCGCGATGCCGAGGCAGAACACGTTCACAAGCGGGTTGCCGGCGTACGACGGCTCGAACGCGATCTCGCCGCCGACGGTCGGGATGCCGATGCTGTTGCCGTACCCCGCAATGCCGGCGACGACGCCCTCGAGCAGACGGCGGGTCCCGGGAACGTCGAGCGATCCGAAGCGCAGCGAGTTGAGCAGCGCAATCGGCCGCGCGCCCATCGTGAAGATGTCGCGGATGATGCCACCCACGCCGGTCGCCGCACCCTGATACGGCTCGATGAACGACGGATGGTTGTGCGACTCGATCTTGAAGACCGCGGCAAGCCCATCGCCGACGTCCACGGCTCCGGCGTTCTCGCCCGGACCCTGCAGCACTTGCGGTCCCTGGGTGGGCAGCGTCTTCAAGTGGATGCGCGAGCTCTTGTAGCTGCAGTGCTCGGACCACATCACCGAGAAGATGCCGAGCTCGGTCAGGTTCGGCTCGCGGCCGAGAAACTCGACGATGCGGCCGTACTCGTCGGTGTTCAGCCCGTGGCGTTCGAGAAGCGCGGGATCGATCATCGTCCTATGGTCGCGGGGCCCCACCCGCTCGCTAACACTGCTTCGCTGTCCCTCATTCACTGCTCGCGGGGCCCCACCCCCGCTCGCCTCGCTCGCGCCTCCGCGCTCGCGAGAGCCGCAGGCGCTGGCCTCGAGCGTAGACTCTCGGCCTCGGGTGTCGCCGGGATGGTTGCCCGGCCTACCTGACCGCCTGGAGCGCGGATCCTTGGGACCCGCCGAACTCGCCCGTCCTCAGCGACTGGAGGACCGACTCGAAGATGATCAATCCGTCGGCGCTGCCGAGCACCGATTCGCACGCGCGCTCGGGATGTGGCATCAGCCCGACGACGTTGCGCGCCTCGTTGCAGAGGCCGGCAATCGCCGCCACGGAACCGTTCGGGTTGGCATCGTCTCGGACGTCGCCGGCCGCGTTCGTATAGCGGAAGACTATCCGCCGATGGGCCTCGAGCCGCGCGATGACCTCTGGTTCGGCGAAGTAGTTGCCTTCGCCGTGCGCGATCGGAATCCGCAGCACCTGGCCGCGGCGGCAGGCAAGAGTAAACGGAGTGTCGGTCTGTTCCACGCGGATGTGCACGTGCTCGCACTGGAATTTCAAGCTCGCGTTGCGCAGCATCGCGCCGGGCAGCAGACCGGCCTCGAGCAGCACCTGAAAGCCGTTGCAAATGCCGAGCACCGGACCTCCGCGGTCGGCGAACGCCTGCACCACGGGCATGATCGGCGAGAAGCGCGCCATGGCGCCGCAGCGCAGGTAGTCACCGTGCGCGAACCCGCCGGGCAGGAGCACGACGTCGGCGCCCTTCAGATCGGTGTCCTTGTGCCAGACGTAGTCGGCCTCCTGGCCCAGGACGTCTTTGGCGGCGTGATAGGCGTCGTAGTCGCAGTTGCTGCCTGGAAAGACGACGACTGAAAATTTCATTGTTTACTTTGTGGCGAGGCCCAGTATTCCCTACTTTGTGCGCGGGGCCCCACCCTCGCGCACCTGTACCTCGCGGCTCACGCCGCTCGGCGCTCGACCACCGATTGTCCGCTTAGTCAACTTCAATTCGGTAACTCTCAATCACCGGATTCGCCAGCAACTTGTCGGCGACTTCCGCCGCGAGGGCGCGCGCCTGCGACGCTTCTTTCGTCGCGAGATCCAGCTCGAAGTACTTGCCCTGCCGCACGTCCTCGACGCCGCCATAGCCGAGCGAGTGCAGTGCCTCGGCGATTGTCCTGCCCTGCGGGTCGAACACCGACGGCTTCAAGGTGACGAACACACGTGCACGCATGACTGATACTCGCTTCTGTCAAGCGCTCTTGGATCTCAGAGACCTAAGAACAAATGCAACCACGACAACACGAAGGCACGAAGAACCTTGCCCTTCGCTCACGACACGACACTGGGAACCTCCTGAAACACGCGAGCGAAAATATCATCGACGTATCTGAACTGCTCATCCAGATCGAACGCCCGTTCGATCTCTGCCGGCGAGAGCACGCGGGCGACGTCCGTATCCAAGCGCAGCAGGCCTTTGAAGTCGCGCCGCTCGGCGAACGATCGCATGGCGTTGCGCTGCACCCACTCATAGGCCTGCTCGCGCGAGACGCCTTTGCCGGCAAGCTCCAGCAGCACGGTCCCAGAAAACACGACGCCGCGCGACAAGTCGAGGTTCTCGCGCATGCGTTCGGGATACACGAGCATGCCCCTGACGATTCGCGTGAAGCGGCGCACCATGTGATCCAGCGCGATGAAACTGTCTGGCAGGATCACCCGCTCGACTGAGGAGTGCGAGATGTCACGCTCGTGCCAGAGCGCAATGTTCTCGAACGCCGCCTGACAGTTTCCGCGAATCAGCCGCGCGAGGCCGACGATCTGTTCGCACCCAATGGGGTTCCGCTTGTGCGGCATCGCCGAGGAGCCCTTCTGCCCCTTCGCGAACGGCTCCTCGACCTCGCCGATCTCCGTCTTCTGCAGACCGCGAATCTCGAGCGCGAACTTCTCGAGCGATGCGGCGGCAATCGCCAACGTCGAGATCAGCTCGGCGTGCCGATCGCGTTGAATGATCTGCGAGGCGACCGCCGCAGGCTCGAGCTCGAGACGCCGGCAGACCTCGGCTTCGATCGCGGGCGGCAGATGCGCGAACGTCCCGACGGCGCCCGACAGCTTGCCGACGCTGATCGTCGCGCGCGCCCGTCGCACGCGCTCGATGTCGCGGGCAATCTCCGCATACCAGAGCGCCA
The DNA here is from genome assembly GCA_023265105.1 of Acidobacteriota bacterium. GTDB lineage: Bacteria > Acidobacteriota > Vicinamibacteria > Vicinamibacterales > CAVVIG01 > JAHFUJ01. The sequence continues at coordinate 3,734 of JAHFUJ010000235.1, read as the reverse complement.
GCTTGAGGCCGAAGGTCGTCGGCTCGGCGTGGACGCCGTGAGTGCGGCCGACCATGGGGGTCCGCCGGTGCTCGAGCGCGCGGTCGCGCACGGCGTCAGAGAGCGAGTCCAGATCGCCCAGGATCAGATCGCACGCCTCGCGCATCTGCAGCGCTTGCGCCGTGTCGATCACGTCCGACGAGGTCATCCCGAAGTGCAGCCAGCGGGCCGACGGCCCGACCCTCTCGGCCACCGCCGTCGTGAACGCAATCACATCGTGCTGGGTCGCTTCTTCAATCTCCTCGATGCGCGCGATGTCGAATGCGCCGCGCTCTCGGATGTCGCGCGCGGCCTCGGGGGGCACGATTCCGGCGGCCGCCATCGCCTCCGCCGCGGCGATTTCCACGAGCAGCCAGGTCTCGTACCGGCGCTGGTCGCTCCAGATGCGGCCCATCTCCGGGTGTGTGTAACGTGGGATCATGACAACGAGAACGTGCTACCGCGAAAAAACGCTACCACGGAGGACACGAACAAAAATACTGAGAGCACGGTAACCGTGACCACCGTTTTCGACCGTGACCTCCGTGGTAGAGCCGTTAATCCAGGCCGTTAATCCAACTCGAGCCGCTCACGCGGGATTTCCAGACCGTTCACGTTGCCGAGCACGGTCGCCGCCAGCGATCCGCCCCTGAACAGATCGGCCGCCACCCGCTGCACTTCCGACGAGGTGACGCGCTCGATGCCGACGAGCGTTTCATCGAGCCCGAACTGGCGGTCGAAATAGATCTCCTGCCGGGCCAGATGCGACATGCGGCTCGCGGTGTTCTCCAGACTCAGCATGAGGCTGCCCTTCAGGTGATCCTTGGCTCGCCGCAGCTCCGCGTCCGGCACCGGCGTCTGCTTCACCCCGCGCAACTCGTCGACGACCAGATCGATCACCTGGCCGACCGCTTCGTTCGAGCAGCCCGCGTAGATCGTGAACGACCCGGCGTCGCGATAGGCGCTCAGGCCGCTGAACACGGCGTAGGCCAGCCCGCGCTTCTCGCGCACGTTCTGAAACAGCCGCGAGCTCATCGACCCGCCGAGCAGCGTGTTGAGCACATAGCTCGAATAGCGATCGTCGTGGTTCTGGGGGTAGCTGCTCGCGCCGAGACACACGTGGCTCTGCTCGAGCTCCTTGTTGCGGATGAGGATCTTCGGCACGACCTTCGGCGGTTGTTCGCGGAACGCCTCGCCGGTTGGGACCACCGATCCGAACTTCTCCTCGACCAGCGCGCGCACGCGCGCGTGCTCGAGATTGCCGACCGCCGAGACGATCAGGTTGGGCGCCGTGTACGCGTTTTCGAAATAGCCGCGCAGCAGATCGACGTCGAACGACTCCACTGTCTCTTTCGTTCCGAGAATCGGACGGCCGAGCGGATGATTCTCCCAGAACCCTTGCGTGAAGAGCTCGTGGACGAGGTCGTCGGGCGTGTCCTCGACCATCTTGATCTCTTCGATCACGACTTTCTTCTCGCGCTCGATGTCGTCCGGACTGAATGCCGGATTGCGCACGATATCGGAGAGGATATCGATGGCCAGCGGCAGATGCTCGTCGAGCACCTTGATGTAGTAGCTCGCGTATTCCTTGGCGGTAAACGCGTCGAGCTGTCCCCCGATCGAATCGATCGCCTGCGCGATGTCCTCGGCCGAGCGCGTCGCGGTCCCTTTGAACAGCATGTGCTCGACGAAATGGGCGATGCCGCCGCGCTCGGCGGTCTCGTGCCGCGAGCCGCGCGTCAGCCAGACGCCGATGCTGATGGAACGCACCTGCGTCATCCGCTCGGTGAGAAGCCGAAGGCCGTTATCGAGAACGTCTCTGACGATCGGTGAGTTCGACACGGTGAAGCTCGCAGCAGGAACACGCGTTCGACGAGAGCTGGGCGACGTGCCGCAAAGCGTTGAGAGAGAAGGGATTACCAGCTCATTGAGACTATAGCATACTAGAGATACCGTGTCCACCGCCGCCCGGCCCGATCTCGCCGAATTGGAACGCCAGACGCTCGAAGAGGCGCTCGCCTCGCGCGGTCACCAGCGCTTTCACGCGCGCCAGATCTTCCGTTGGATCTACCGCCACGGCGTCACCGCGCCTGACGCGATGACCGATTTGTCGCGGGAGCTGCGTGCGACGCTGGCCGAGGCGTTCACCATCAGTACGCCGGCGATCGTCGAACGGGAGCGATCGGTCGACGGCACGGAGAAATTTCTGCTGCGGCTCGCCGATGGGCAGCGGATCGAGTCGGTCTTCATTCCCGACACGCCGGGTATGACCTTCTGCATCTCGACGCAGGTGGGCTGCGCCATGGCGTGCGCCTTCTGCCTGACGGGAAAAATGGGACTCGTGCGCAACCTGACCGCGGGTGAGATCGTCGGCCAGGTGCGCGTCCTCGCCGACGCCCTCGAGATGCGCGGCACGCGCTTCAACATCGTGCTGATGGGCATGGGCGAGCCGCTCCACAACTACGACGAGACGATGAAGGCGCTGCGGATCCTCAACGACGAACACGGTTTTGCCGTGTCGCCGCGTCGAATCACGTTGTCGACGGTGGGTCTCCTGCCGGCGCTCGAACGCCTCGCGCACGAGGCGCTGATGCCAAACCTGGCGATCTCGCTGCACGCACCGACCGACGCGCAGCGCGGCGAGCTCGTGCCGCTCAACAAGAAGTACGGCATCGCCGACATCATCGAGGCGTGTCGGCGGTTCCCACTCAAACGGCGAAGCCGCATCACGTTCGAATACGTGCTGCTGGCGGGCGTGAACGACTCGCCGGATGACGCGCGCCGGCTCGCAAAACTTCTGGCGGGCGTCAAATCGAAAGTCAACCTGATTCCGCTCAATGCCGCGCCTGGGATTCCCTTCGAGCGGCCATCAGACGAGGCCATCGATCGCTTCGCACAGATTCTGGCGGACCACCATTTGACGGTGTCGGTCCGCAAGAGCCGAGGCCGCGATATCCGAGCAGCTTGTGGCCAGCTGATAGTTGAAGGGCAGAAACGTTCGCCAGCCCAGCAACTGGCCACACTGGCATTTGGTAATTGAGTAATCTGGTAATCGGGTAGTCGGCGGGGAAGGGGGACGGGAGCCCTTTTCCGGTGAATCTCGAAGAAAAGGGCTCCCGTCCCCCTTCCCCGCAACAGATTACCGCATTACCAAGTCTCACCTCTCATCGTCTCCGCAGCCTCCGTTATCTTCACCATGACCCGTTCGTTCCGCGCTCGGCCGGGCGGAATCCGAACCTTCAGATAATTATCCGTCACAACCAGCGAGCCGTCATCGACCGTGAGACCGGGCCGAACCGTGCCGACCTGCGACTGGTGAAACCGCTCCGTGAGCTGCCGGCCGATCTCGCGCACGTGCCTCCCGCGCTCGCGAACGACACTCCCGGCAACCTTGCCGCTCATGACCGACGCCGGCGTGCCAGGCCGATCGGAGTACGGAAACACATGCACGTGGGTCAGCGGCGACTGCGCGAGATACGACGCGAGCTCATCGAAATCCGCGTCGGTCTCGCCTGGGAAGCCGACGATGATGTCCGATCCGATCGACGCGTGAGGCATGCGCGCGCGGACGGCGTCGACAAGCTCGGCGTACCGCTCGATCGTGTACGGACGACGCATCGTCGCAAGGACGCGATTGCTGGCATGCTGCAGAGGAAGATGAAAATGCGGCGCGAAACAACCGCCGTTCGCCACTTGATCGACAATCTCAGACCCGC
>JAHFUJ010000234.1 GCA_023265105.1 Acidobacteriota bacterium | reverse complement strand
CTCCCGCACGACGTGCGCCAGGTTGTCGAGAATTTCCGACAAGTTGCCGCCGGTGTCGCGCTGGATCAGCACCGCCGTCACGAAGAAGCGCACGTCGAGAATCGGGAGGCGATCGCTCATCGCGTTCAGCGCATCGCGCAATGGAAGGCCGTAGTTCTGTTGATCGAAGGTCTGCTTGAACTCGGGCCCGACCGGTTCCGGCAGCTCGTCGGCGACCATGCCCATGGCGGTCTGGAACGCATGCCCGGCGCGAATGGCGCGCGAGAGCAGGTCGAGCGCTTCGGGGAATTGCTCTTCGAACTGCTTGAGGCGGGCCGATCGGCGGTGCACCAGCCAGCCGAACGGTGCGAGGCCGGCTGCGAGCGCGGCCAACGGCGCCGCGACCGCCTGCCGCACGAACGTTGCGGCGAGCAAGCCGGCCGCGACCGCGGCCACGAGGCTCATCACGGCAACGGCACTCGGCGTGGTACGCGTCCCCGATTGCTCGATCAGCCGCGCGAGCCGCGATCCCGCCCACGTGCCCGCCACAAGTCGATCGACGCCCGGCAGCGGGCCTTCGACCGCACGCTTCACGACCGTCGCGTCGGCCGATCGGTCCACACTGGCCGAGTCCATCGACACTTCTCGCAAGCGGCGATCGAGCCGTCGACTCGCGACGGCGCCAGGCATGTAGGTGATGGCTGCCCACCCGCCGATGATCGTGCCCGCGACGAACAGGAAGACGACAATTGGCAGCAGCATCACCGGACCTCTGTCACGCCTTCGAACATGTCGGCCGGCAGGTGGATGCCCGACATCTTCAGTCGCTCGCAGCACTTCGGCCGCACTCCGGTCGCGCGGAACCGGCCGATCACCTTGCCGTCTTGCGTCACGCCCATCTTCTCGAACACGAAGATCTCCTGCATCGTGATCACGTCGCCTTCCATGCCGGTGATCTCCGAGATGCTCGTGACTTTGCGTGAGCCGTCGCTGAGACGCGTCTGCTGCACAACGAGCTGGATGGCCGACGAGATCTGCTGCCGCATGGCGCGCTCGGGCAGGTTGGTCGTGCCCATCGCGATCATCGTCTCGATACGCGTCAGCGCATCCCGGGGCGCATTGGCGTGGACCGTCGTCAAGGACCCGTCGTGACCGGTGTTCATCGCCTGCAGCATGTCGAGCGCTTCTTCACCGCGCACCTCGCCGACGACAATGCGATCGGGGCGCATACGAAGCGCGTTGATGACGAGCTGCCGCTGACGAATGGCGCCTTTCCCCTCCACGTTGGGCGGCCGCGTCTCGAGGCGGGCGACGTGTTCCTGATTCAGCTGTAGTTCCGCGGCATCTTCGATCGTGACGATGCGCTCGCGCTCGGAAATGAACCCGGACAGCACGTTGAGCAGCGTCGTCTTGCCGGCGCCGGTGCCGCCGCTGATGAGGCAGTTGAGTCGAGCGCGCACCGAGTGCGCGAGGAACTCGAGCATCGGGCGCGTGAGCGCGCGCAGCGTCACCAGATCGTCGGCCTTGAGCCGTTCGGCTGGGAAACGCCGGACCGAGAGGAGCGGACCATCGACGGCAAGGGGCGGAATAATGGCGTTGACGCGCGAACCATCGGGCAGGCGCGCATCGACCATCGGCGAGCTGTCGTCCACGCGCCGGCCGACCGCGCTCACGATGCGATCGATGACGCGCATCAGATGGCGATCGTCCTGAAACGTCGTCGCCACGCGCTCGAGCACGCCGCCACGTTCGACAAACACGTACTTGTGCGTGTTGACGAGGATGTCGCTGATTGACGGGTCGCGCAAGAGCGGCTCCAGCGGTCCGAGCCCGAAGACGTCGTCGAGCAGCTCGACGAACAACCCCTCTCGCTCGCCGAGGCTGAGCGGTGTGCCCTCTTCGGCCAGCAGCTCGCCCAAAAGCGTTCGAATCTCGCTCTCCGCGCGCGCCCGATCGGACTGCGCGAGCGCTTCCAGGTTCAGCCGATTGAGTAGTTTGCGATGAACATTGGCCTTCAGATCGAGGTACTGCTGGCGCGGCGCCTGCGCGACGCGGCCGTCCGGACGCAGGCCGGATCCTGTGGCTCCAGCGTTTGCACGGAGGCCGGGTCCTGTGGACACGTTACGTAGGCCGGGTCCTGTGGACCCGGCGGCGCTCGGCATGGTCATCGGATCGGTGTTGGCAACAGGGTTCATGGCCGTTTACCAGAGGGACGCGAGGCGCTCCAGGGCCGGCCGCACGCGCCTGGCTGGCTGAGCGGACGGCGCCTCCGCCGTGGGGTCGAGGATCCGCCGCGTGAAGCGATCGAACTGCGCCGCGATATCCGAATTGCCCGTGAGCGCGAGCGGCACACCTGAATTGAGCGCCGCCGAGACGGTCTTGTAGTCGCTCGGGAACGTGTGATGGATCGGATGGCCGAGCGCGCCTTCGATCTGCTTGGGTGGAATCGGATACGGTTCGGCCGCGCGGTTGAGGAGGACGCGGACCCGCTCGCCGCACGCGCCGAGCTGACGGACGCGATCGAGCAGGCGTTGCGCGTTGCGAACCGACGGCACGTCGGGATTGGCGACCAGGAACATCGTGTCGGCCGTATACAACGCAGCGACCGTGCAGGAGTTGATCTGACTGCCCGCGTCCACCAGGATGTATTCGTACTGCCGTGCGAGCAGGCGAAACAGCTCTTCGATCGCGCCGCCGTCGGCCGCGCCCGGCCTGTCGAACTGATCGGAGCCGGCGAGGATTTCGAGCCCCGACTTGTGTTTGATGACAAGCTCGCGCAGGAATTCGCGATCGAGCCGATGGAGATTGTCGATCGCGTCGAGGAGGCTGTACCGCGGCCGCACGCCGAGAAACAGCGCGACCTCGCCCAGCCCAGGCTTCAAATCGACGATCACGATTGAGCGCTTGCTGAGACGCGACAGCTCCACGCCGCAGTTCACCGACACCGTCGTCGTGCCGGCCCCGCCCTTGGCGCCGAAAAACACCAGCGTCGTCGCCACCGGCCCCGCCCCCTGCGTCGTCTCACGCCTCCCGGCGGTGCGCCGGACCGCGCCATGAAATGCCTCTTCCGCCGGCGGCCAGGTGAAGAACTCGTTCGCGCCGGCCCGCATCGATTGCAGGATGAGATCGGGATCAGTCGTCAGCGCCACGGCAAAGATGCCGGCTCCCTGCGCCCTCGCCCGCAACCTCTCGATGTTCGACATCGCCGAAGACGCGTCGCCGCGTGTGTCCACGATCACCAGATCCGGCGGCGTGCCCTCGCGCGGCAGCCGATCGTCGATCACGCTGACCGGAATCGCTCCCGATCGCAGGAGCCGTTCGATGTGCTTTTTGAACGCCTCGTCTTCGCTGACGATGAGGCCGACCAGTTGTGCCATGTTATTGGACCAGCCGAATCACCCTCGGAAATACACCCTGGGGAGCAGGGCCGGCGTTGCCGTCGAAGACGCCGCTCACCGGCGTGATGCGTCCCGAGATGTTGTTGCCCGCTCGACCGACGACGAAGAATCCGATCCAGTTGGCGACACGAAAGTCGGCGTTGCGCCCGTTCGCTTTGCCGGTGGCGTAGTACGTCGGGTCGTACAGGGGAATCGGCACGACGCGCGGGCTGACACCGTACGCGCTGCCTTTCACACAACCGCAGGCCGTGTCCCAGTAAGCTCCCGGATCACGCGCGATCAAGTCGTCAATGCCCTGGTTCGTGGGACCGACCATGTTGCCGGGTTCCTGCGTCAGGAGGTCGCCCCAGTGGACGAGGGCCGTGTTGCATGTCGCGATGTTGTTGCGGTAGAAGTCGCCGCCGATATCGCCGGGCATCTTCCACGAGAAATACATGGTCGGGGAGATGTTGTTGCCGGTGCCCGCGCGGATCGTGAGCAGCGTTCCCTTATCCCGATCGACGCTGTATCCGGTGTAGCCGGGCTGGTCGGCGGGAACGTAAACATCGGGTTGCGCAAGAAGGTTGCCGCGGTTGTCGTACATCTCGAACGTGTCGCTCGGATCCCACGGCGGACTCTGACTCTCTGTCCATTTGTCGGGGATCATGAACGGCTTCACGCAGGTCTCGGCGTTGGCAGGCGACGCTTCGGCAGTCGCCGTCGCGCCCATGCTCACCGTCGGCACGCCGAAGATCGGGCCGATGACCGTCGGTATCGCGTTGTTCCTGACTGCGGCGCGATACACGTCGACCTTGACGCGAGTCGGCTGTCCTGACGGATCGTTGGGAAAGGTGACGTCGGCCGGAATGACCGAGACCTGGCCACCCATGACTGGATTGGCGCGCGCTGCGCTCAAGGCGCTTTGGACGGCGGGGCCGCTGGCCGATCGATCGGTGAAGTTGTTGTACACGAGCGCGACGGCGCCGGACAGCGCGCCGGCATCGGCCGCGTTCTGTGCCTGCGACCTGGCGGTCATGAACATGCCGACATCGATGGCCAGCGTCGTCGTGGCCATGAACGCCATGAACCCGAGTCCGACGAACACGAACGACATGCCGCGCTCGTCGCGTCTGAGATGTCGAAAGCGCGTCAGCATGGTGTCACTCTTTTCTTATGCTCGTGGGGCCCCACCCCCACTCGCTCGCGCTCGGCGGCTCGGCGTCGCCTCGCTTCCTTCCAGCGCCTCGCGCGGGCCGCAGGCGCTTAACCCGACGCTTACCGCTTCTTGGAGAGCTCGGCCTGATAACCGAGTTGCGCCGCCTTGAGCCGCTCCTCAGCTTCAGCGATCTGCCTTTGCTGTTTCTTGTTGATTTCGGCCTGCCGCTTCGCTTGTTCAGCCGCGCGGCGGGCCGCTTCCGCGTCGCGCTTGGCCTGCTCGCGCGCGAGCTTCGCCTGGCGTTCCTGGTCCGCCTTCTGCGTACGGCGATCGGCGTCGGCCAACTTTGCTTGACGCTCCTGCTCGACCTTCTGGTTGCGGCGATCCACTTCGACCTGCCTCATCATCCGCTTGCCCTCGGCGGCCTTCGCGAGCTCCTCCTGCTTGTGCGCGCGCTCCAGCTCCTTCTTTTCTTCAGCCTTGAGCGGACGCGTGACGTTTGAGGCCGGCACTTCCTTCGGTTGCGGCGCGGCGTCCGCGTGAACCACGGTCCGCTTCGTCGGTGTCAGCGCTGACACTGCGGCGGCGGCGGCGGCCGGATCGGACGCGGTCGTCGTCGGCGCCATCCGCGTTGCGGGAACCGGTGCCGGGGGCGTGGCGTTGGCGGCCCCTGGCGACCGCGTCGGCTGGAACGGCGGCGGCGGCGGCTCGATCGATGTCTTCCCGGGCAACGCCGGCAGGAACGGCTCGCTCAACCGCGGGAGGTCGGCGGTCACGCCGACCGAGCTCCTCGCGAGAATCTGTGGCGTAATAATCACCACGAGCTCGGTCCGATCCTTCTGGGCCGCCTTGCTGCGAAAGAGCTGGCCGAGAATCGGGATGTCCCCGATGCCGGGGACCTTCTGCCACGTCGAGTTCATCGAGTTGTTGAGCAGCCCGGCGATGGCGAATGTCTGGCCGTCCTGAAGCTCGAGTTCTGTCTCGGTGCGCCGCGTGCTGAGCGCGGGAATCCGGAATCCATTCAGGACGACGGCGTTGTTGAAGTCGAGCGTGCTGACCTCTGGCCGGACTTTGAGGTGAACGCGATCGCCGGTCACGACCGGCGTGAAACTCAAACGGACGCCGAACTCCTTGAACTGCACCGAAATGGACACGGCCCCGCCCGACCCCTGGGCGATGGGGATCGGAAATTCTCCGCCGGCCAGGAAACTCGCTTCCTTTCCGCTCTCGGCAACGAGATTCGGTTCGGCAAGACTCTGGAACAATCCTCGAACCTGGAGCGCTTTAATCATCATGCCGAGGTCAAACTTCTCACTGAAGAGGAAAAAGTTGAGAAAATCGCTGAACGTGAACTTCCCCGACGCGCTGGTCACATCGCTGCCAAAATTGCCGTTTGCTTTGCTATAGACCAGATCGTTGAAACCCGGAGCGGGGAATTGCTGAGTCGTGGTGCGAACGAGGGTGTTCTTGACTCCCGTCGGGCTCGTAAAAAACGACGCACCGAGCTCCGTTACCGCGCTGCGGCTCACCTCGGCGAAACGGACGCGCAGCAAGACTTGATTGCTCGCGGTGCCCTCGAGTACCTGCAGCAGCGTCACGACCTCATCTTTTTTCTCGACATAGCCGGCGGCGACGTTGACGAGCTTGTCGGCCACGTCCTTGCTCGACACGCGACCCGAAAGGATGACGTTTCGGCCGTTGCTCTGCACCTCGATCGATTCGCCGGGAAACAGTTGTTTGACCTGTTCGGCCAACCGTGCGAGATCCCGCTGCACGATGACCTCATACCGGCGAATCTCGCCACCGCGATCCCACACGAACATCGAGATGGTGCCCGGGATCTTGCCATTGATGAGCAGCTGGTTCGGCGCGGTGACGAGGGCATCCGCCACCTCGGCGCTCGTCAGCGACACGCGCGCAATCGACGTCCCGACGTCGACGAGCGTCGAGCGGCCGACGAGCAGCCGCACGGCACGGGTTTCCGGATCCACAGTCGCCGCATCAGGCTTGGCGGCGACCATCGCCGTCATCGGCAGCGGCGCTTGCGCGTGCAGCATCGCAGGGCTGAGAACTGCAATGATCAACATGACGATGCCGGCCTTCACCGCGCGGCCGACTCCGTGTACCTGACTTCGCTGACGGTTCATCCCCATGGCTACTGCTCCTAACGCACGACTTCGCGTGCGCGCTTGTCACCGCGAATGATCTCAACCGTCTGCACGTCCGGCGCGGCAGGTGCCGGCTGGGCCGCCGATGCGATGCGCCGCGGCACCGCCTTGGGCGTCGTCGCGGCTATGCCGAGCAGCACCGCCGGCCGGATGCCAAGCGTCGCCGGCGTCGTCTTGTCCAGCGGATTGCGAAGCGCAAGCTGGATTTTCCCTTCCGTGCTGGCAAGCGTCAGGCGCTCGGCTTGTTCCGGATCGACCAGCAGTGTCACGACGCTCACCGGCACCGGCTTGTTCTTGTCCGTGTCGCGATCGATTTTGGTCCCCGCGGCCAACACCTCGACGTTCGTGAGGATCACTTTGGAGGTCATGTCCGACGGCTGCTGGGTCGGGCTGACCGTCGCCACGATGTCAACCCGCGTCCCGGGCAGCACGTAGCCCGCCACCCCGATGACTTCGTTGACCCGGACCGAGACCGCGCGCAGCCCGGGGGGGATCGCCGGTGGCAGTCCCGCACCCGCCTCCTTCGACGCCAGCTTCATCGGCAGGAACGGCTCGTTCTGAATCATCGGCAGCACGAGCCCGCGGCCGATGACCTCCTTGGGATCGCCGAACGCGTTGGCCGGCACGGCGTTGGCCGGCCAGTCGATGATCCGGATGTCGTCGCGCGCGAGTTCGGCGCCGATCTCGAGATCGGCGGCAGCGACGACGACGGGGCGCGTCGGAATCGTGGTGGTGCGCACCGGCAATGTCTGCACGTAGTTGTACGTGCCAAACGCGAATGCGCCGCCGGCC
>JAHFUJ010000233.1 GCA_023265105.1 Acidobacteriota bacterium | reverse complement strand
ATCGGCCTGCAGAACGTGCGGCTCATCGCCACGCCCGGCAATCCCGTGGTCTACGGCGACTGGCTCGGCGCGCCGGGCGCGCCGACGATTCTTTTCTACGGCCACTACGACGTGCAGCCGGTCGACCCGCTCAATCTGTGGGAATCGCCGCCCTTCGAGGCGACGATCCGCGACGGCGAAATCTACGCGCGCGGCTCCGCCGACGACAAGGGGCAGGTGTTCATGCACTTCAAGGCGGTCGAAGCGCACCTGAGGCAGAACGGCCGCCTGCCGGTGAACATGAAGATCATCCTCGAAGGCGAGGAAGAAGTCGGCAGCGTGAACCTCGACAACTTCGTGCACGCGCACAAAAGCGACCTCCACGCCGACGTCGTCGTGATCTCCGATTCAGGAATGTTCGCGCGAGGCGTGCCGTCGATGTGCTATGGCCTCCGCGGGCTCGTCTACTTCCAGCTCGATCTCAGAGGAAGCAGCACCGACCTGCACTCGGGATCGTTTGGCGGCGCGGTCGCCAACCCGGGGTTCGTATTGGCGCAGATGATCGCGCAGATGAAAGATCGCGGCGGCCGCATCAAGATTCCTGGCTTCTATGACGATGTGCGGCCGCTGCAGGACGAGGAGCGGCAGGCGTGGAGTCAGCTGCCGTTCAGCGAGAAAAAGTACAAAAAAGATTTCGGGATTCCGAAGTTATTCGGCGAGACCGACTACACGACGCTGGAGCGTACCTGGGCGCGGCCGACCTTCGAAGTCAACGGTCTGCTGTCGGGCTTTACCGGCGAGGGCGCGAAAACCGTGCTGCCGGCCGTCTCGATGGCGAAGGTCAGCATGCGGCTCGTGCCGAATCAGGACCCCGACAAGATCGCGGCGCTCTTCGAGGCGTACGTTCGGAAGATTGCGCCGAAGACGGTCGAGTTGAAAATCACGCGCATGCACGGCGGCAAGCCGTGGATGACCTCGTTCGACAACCCGTTCGTGCAGGCCGCTGGGCGCGCCATTGAAAAAGGCTTCGGCCGGCCTCCCGTCTTCACGCGCGAGGGCGGATCGATTCCTGTCGTGTCGACGTTCCAGGAGGAGCTTGGGGTGCCCTCGGTGCTCTTCGGGGTCGGGCTGCCGGATGAGAACGCGCACGCGCCGAATGAAAAGCTCGACGTGTCGAACTTCCACAACGGCATCATCGCGTCGGCGTATTTGTACGACGAGGTGTCGCACGTCGCGGTGGCCTGAAAAAAGCACTACCACGGAGGACACGGACACGGACGGAGCACACGGCCAAGCGACCTAGATTGAGATTAGGTTTCCGTGACCTCCGTTTGTTTCCGTGATCTCCGTGGTAGCGCCTTTACTGGTGGTAAAGTGACGCGCGTGGCGAGGCTCGACGGTCTCCTGGACGCGCTGCAGAATTTTTACGGTGCACTGCCGACACCGCCCCGCGATCCGTTCACGTTGTTCGTGTGGGAGGTGTTGTCGGTCCACTCGACCCCCAGAAAGCGGGACGCCGCGCTCGCCGCGTTGAAGCGGATTCGCGCGCTCACGCCCGATGCGATGTGGCGGGTCGCACGGGCGAAGCTCGAAGCAAGTGTGGCGCTCGCCGGTCCGTACGCCGAGCAGCGGCTGCGGGCCCTCAAGACCGGCGTCGATCTGTTCCGCCGCTCACCGAATTTGCCGGCCGTCATCAGAGGGCCGCTGCCGGCCGCGCGCCGCGCGCTGAAGCCGTTCCCCCAGCTGGGCGAGGCCGGCCTGCACCGCATGCTCCTCTTTGCCGCCGGTCATCAAATCCTGCCGGTCGACGCCCGCGTGAACCGCGTCGGCCTGCGGCTCGGGTACGGCGAGCCGAACGACGACTTTCGGAAGACGGCGCGGCGAGTGCAAACGGCGCTGACACGCGAGCTCGCGCCATCTGTCGACGCGTTCCAGCGGGCGTTCGAGTATCTATCCCACCACGGCGGCTCCACCTGCACGGAAACCGATCCGCACTGCCATGTCTGCCCGCTCTTGACGGAGTGTCCTGAAGGCAAGAGGCGGACGGCTTGAGACCTGAAAGGATCTACGATCTACCTCTGAAATTCGCAATCTCAATTCAGCGAAGCCACGCGCCGGCGGAGCGTCTTGACGTGCTCCCAGATTTGTTCGTGCTCCTCGCGCTCTTCTTCGTCGAGTGGACTCGACGATGAGCGCTGCAGGTAGGACTGGAGGTCGCGCAGCGCTCCGGAGAAGTCCTTCAGGTGATAGGCGAGCAGTCCGCGATCGCGCAGTTCGGTGTTGGCGGAGGGGTCGACGGCGAGCAGCAGCTCGGTGATGTCGCGCGCCTGTGGAAACGAATGCATTCGCACGTAGACGCGTTTCAGGTTGAGCAGCATGCGCGCCAGAATCTGCGGCTTGGTCGCGTGGCGGAGCAGCTGCGCGTCGAACCCGGCCTCCTCGCCCGCGTGGCGGCGCAGCAGCTCGCGGCAGGCGTCCTCGGAGAGGAGCGCGCCGCCGTGGAACGCGTCGATGATGAGATCTTCGGAATACGACATCCCGCGTCGGGCCGGACAGCGGAGCAAAAAATGTCCGGGAAAGTTGATGCCCTCCACGTGCAGTCCGGCCCGCCGCGCCACCTCCATGTAGAGCATCGCCAGCGTAATCGGGATGCCGGTCCGCCGATCGAGCACCTCGTTCAAAAAGCTGTTGCGCGGATCCTCGTACTGGACGTCGTTGCCGACGAAGCGCAGCTCCTTGAACAAGTACTCGTTCAGCGCGATCACGCGCGCGTACCGATCGGGGTCGACGCGCGGCGGCGCGTCGCCCGGGACGATCGGCGCGGCGGCGACGCGGACCGTCGCTTCGCGGCCGATCGCATCGAGCCGATCGAGATACGGGCCGGCGTCGAGCTTGGGGTACTCGACGCGCGCGATCATCAGCGCCGCGATCGCGAGGTCGGGATCGGGGCTGAGCGCGGCGTGCGTGAAGCTGCGGACCAGTTGTGCCCGAATCACTGTAAATAGGATAGCGCAAACAGGTCACGACATTAAACCGCAGAGACCGAAAAGCTCTTGTGTTGACGCAGCTTTCAGCTCTCAGCCCTCAGCTGTCAGCACTGATCCAGGCTGAAAGCTGAGAGCTGACAGCTGACAGCTGTCTAGGTTGATCGTCAGCGGCCGAAGAACGCGCGAAGCGCGTCCACGTCGAGCGCATCGATACTCGGCAGGACGAGATCGGCGCCGTCGAGCTCCGAGGGGTCGTAACTGGTTGCGATCGCGACGGTGCGGAGTCCGGCGGCACGCGCCGACTCGATGCCCCACCGCGAATCGTCTATCGCCACGCAATCCACGGCCCGGAGCGCGCCGCCGATCGCATCGGCCAGCCGCGCCACGGCGCGCCGGTAGGGGTCGGGCGCCGGTTTGCTCGCCGGCGCGTCCTCGGCCGCGACGATGGCGGCGAAGTAGCGCGTGAGATCGGCGCGATCGAGGACGCGGCGAATCTCCGCGCCGAGCGCACCGGACGCGATGGCGAGCGGCACGGCTTCCGCGGCGCGGCGGATGGCGGCCTCGGCGCCTGGAAAAAGCACCGGTACGTCGCGTTCGAGCGCTTCGACGCGCGCCGCTTTTCTCATCACGAGGTCCGCCACATGGTCGATGGCCCAGGTGCGGCCGTGGTCGGTCCCTATCGCTCGAAATGCCCCGACATCGTCGTAGCCCAGGTAGCGGGCGTAGTACTCGGTGTCCGACAGCGTGACGTTTTCCTCCGCAAGGACGTCGCGGAAGCCGCGGAAGTGAAGCGGCTCGGTGTCGGCGATCACGCCATCAAAGTCGAAGACGATCGCGCGCAGCACGAATCACTTTTTCCTTTTTGCCTTCTAGCTCTTGCCTTCTTCTTTCTTCAAGCGTTCACCCGCGCGGATCGGCGTCTGCAGGCGGTTTTCCGCGGGCGGATACGGGCACTCGTAGTTCGGATTGTAGTAGCAGTAGGGATGATAGGCGCGGTTGAAGTCGACGAGGTAGACGCCGCTCGCATTGCGATCGAGATCGAGATAGCGGCCACCTGGGTACGTCTCGGTGCCGCTCGTGAAGTCGGTGAACGGCACGAACAAATGATCGAGGTTGGGCGAACCGACCTCGACAAACGCCGTGAGCTTCAACGGCCGACTTTTCAACGCGAACTCCAGCGTGCCGACGCGCCGCATCTGCCGCTCTCCCCCGGTTGAGGTCGGCATTTGCAGCGTCGCTCGATCGGTCGACGGCTTGAGGATCGCCGGGACGCTGTAAGAGGGATCGATGGGGAAGTAGGCGAGCGGCAACACGTCCGCCTTCAGCTTCTCGGGAACGGGATCGGATCCTTTTTTGAACGCCGCGTCCTTCGCGGCCCGGGCGGCGGCGATGTCGGCAACGTAACTCTCCGGGTCGCCGGGTGGTCGATTGCTGCACGCCGCTGAGAGCGCCAGCGCGACAATGAGGGTGGGAAGGGCGGGAAGGGCGAGAATCCGCCGCGACCGGCTTAGTGTGCCTACAGTTCTATCCTGCCTGCCCATCCCGCCCCTCCTACCTTCATCCCCCGAAAATGTATGCTCCGCGCGCGACCGCTTCGTCGGCAAGACGTCGCCGCATCAACGCGGTATTCACCGGCATTATCTTCAGCAGCCGGCGCAACGCGGCGAGCGCCGTGCGGAGCCCATCGCCCTCGACCATCGCGGCGAGTGCCTGTCGCGCCGACGCGTCGAGGCGCATCGAGGCGTCGTTGACGAACACGCGCGCCGCATCGACGTGCAGACCGGCGCGGGGCGACTGCCGATTCGATGCCGCCACCGCGCGCAGCACGGCGCTCTCGGCGCTGAACACGTCGATCACGAGGTCCGCCAGGTGCATGAGGACTTCCTGCTGGTCGGCGAGCTTCTCGCGATAGGTCTGCATCGAGAGGCCGAGCACCATCAGCGCGGTCTTCTTGAACGCGTCGACCGCGCGCCGCTCTTCTGCGAGCGGTCGATCGTCGGGCGTCGGCAGCGCCGGCGCGCCGAGCAGCTCGTCCTGCAGCGCTTTGGCCGCGGCGATGAGCGGCAGGTCGCCCTTGACGGCCCGTTTGGCGAGTGTGCCCGAGATCAACAGCCGGTTGATTTCGTTGGTGCCCTCGAAAATCCGGTTCACCCGCGCATCACGATAGTGCCGCTCGGCCGGGTAGTCTTTGACGTAGCCATTGCCGCCGTGGATTTGAATGTTCTCGTCGAGCACGAAATCCAACACTTCGCTGCCGGCGACTTTCGCAATCGACGCTTCGATCGCATATTCCTCCAGCGTCGCGAGGGCGGCCGATGCGTCAGTCGGGTCGTGCGGCGAGGCGTCGATTCGCATGTCGACGAGCCCGGCCGTCCTGTAGAGGAGACTCTCGACGGCGTAGGTGCGGACGATCATCTCGCCGATCTTGTGACGGATGGCCCCAAAGGTGGCGATCGGCTGTCCAAACTGCTTGCGCTCGGCTGCGTACTTCGCCGCCTCGCCGATGGCGCCCTGCGCGCCGCCGCTGCACATCGCGCCGAGCTTGAATCGCCCGAAGTTCAGCACGTTGAAGGCGACCTTGTGACCCTTGCCGATCTCGCCGAGAAGATTCTCTGCAGGAACCTTCACGTCCTGCAGGATGAGCGGCGTGGTCGACGACCCGTGAAGGCCGAGCTTGTGCTCCTCCTTGCCGCTCGTCACGCCGGCAAACGCGCGCTCGACGAGGAAGGCCGTGAAATGCTCGCCGCTCTCATCAACGACCTTGGCAAAGACGAGGAAGAGGTCGGCGAAGCCGCCGTTGGTGATCCACATCTTCTCGCCGTTCAGCACGAAGCTGCCGTCGGGCTGCCGCGTGGCGCGCGCTTTCGCGCCGAGCGCGTCGGATCCCGACCCCGATTCACTGAGCGCGTACGCGCCGACGATGTCGCCCGACAGAAGTTTCGGGAGGTATTTCTGCTTCTGCGCCTCGGTGCCGAAGAGAAACAGCGGCAGCACCGTGAGATTGGCCTGGGCGCCGAACGTCGCGCCGAACGAGGCCGCACCCGATAACTTCTCGCTGACGATGAGAGACGTCACCTTGTCGAGCCCGACGCCGCCGTACGCCTCCGGGACGTCGACGCCGAGCAGCCCGAGATCGCCGCACCGGCGCACCAACTGCCGCGCCAGGGTCCAATCCTTCTGCTCGAGTCGGTCGAGCTCCGGCAGCACCTCGCGGTCGACGAACTCCTGCGTCGTCTGACCGATCAGGCGATGTTCGTCAGTCAAACGCTCTGGCGTGAAGGCGGCGTCGGGGTCGGAGGGCTCGAGCAGCCACGCGCCACCGCGCAGAATCGAGGTTGAAGCCGTTGTTGGCATGCTACGCTCTCTCGAATATACCAGCAGCTCCCATGCCGCCGCCGACACACATGGTCACCATGCCATACCGCACGTTCCGCCGCTTCATCTCATACAGAAGCGTCGTGGTCAGCTTGGCGCCGGTGCAGCCGAGCGGGTGGCCGAGCGCGATGGCCCCGCCGTTGACGTTCAGCCGGTCGGGGTCGATGGGCAATTCCTTGAGGCACGCAAGCACCTGCGCGGCGAAGGCCTCGTTGAGCTCGATGAGATCGATTTGATCCAACGTCAAGCCGGCGAGCTTCAACGCTTTCTTGATCGCCGGCACCGGGCCGATGCCGAACCGCTCCGGCTCGACGCCGGCCGTGGCGAACGCCACGAACCGCCCCATGGGCGTCAGCCCCCGTTCGCGCGCGCGGTCGGCGGAGGTGACGACGAGGGCGGCGGCGCCGTCGCTTGTTTGCGAGGAGTTGCCGGCGGTGACGGTCCCGTGCGCGTGGAACGCCGGACGGAGCTTCGCGAGCGCCTCGGGCGACGTGTCTCGCCGCGGCCCTTCGTCGGTCGTGAAAACAATCTCTCGAGCTCCCGTGGCTGTCGCCGACGGCTCGACCACGCGCGTCGTCACCGGGACGATCTCCTCCACAAACCGGCCGCTGTCAATCGCCGCGATCGCGCGCTGGTGACTGCCAAGCGCGAACGCGTCCTGCTGGTCGCGCGAAATCGCCGATTCGCGCGCATGGTTTTCGGCGACCAGGCCGGTACTGAGATACACATCGGGATAACGGTCGACCAGCGTGGGGTTCGGCGCGATCTTGTGGCCGCCCATCGGCACGAGACTCATCGACTCAGTACCGCCGGCGATAATGGTCGATGCGAAGCCGCACATGATGTGCTCGGCGGCAAAGGCGATCGCCTGCAGGCCCGACGAACAGAAGCGATTGATCGTCACGGCCGACGCGGCGACCGGGATGCCGGCGCGAAGGCTCGCGATGCGGGCGACGTTCAGGCCCTGCTCGGCTTCCGGCATTGCGCATCCGACGATGACGTCGTCGACCTCGGCGGGGTCGATGCCTGGCGCGCGACGCAGCGCTTCGGCGATCGCCGTGGCGGCGAGCTCGTCGGGCCGCGTCCCCCGCAGCGTGCCGTTGGGCGCCTTACCGGCGGCGGTGCGGACGGCGG
>JAHFUJ010000232.1 GCA_023265105.1 Acidobacteriota bacterium | reverse complement strand
TCAACCGAAACAATAGTCCGAATCGCTGTCTGTTTTCAAGGTCATTTTTGGGGGGCGCTTGGGGCGAGGTGTTCCCCGCTACAGCGAGCGGATCAGTCGCCACGCCGGCGTCGGCCGGTCACGATGCACCCTGCCGCTGGCATTCGTTTGGCGTACCGAGAGAGCGGAGGCGACGAGCCGGCCCAGAAGACGAGCTCCGGATCCCCTGTCCAATCAGCGTTTCAATCAGATGGGCGCGAAGGAGACGATAGGAAATATTAGGGCCATCTCGGAGTCAGCATAACGTTCGTTCTCAGACAGCCCGGTTTCGGTCGCCGGCGTGAGCGCCAGCCGGCGGCGCGCCCGGGGCACCCACGTCGGCAGCAACGCCCGCAGGCGTACGGACCAGGGATAGCCCGCCGCGGTCCAGATCGCGACCAGCGCGCGCACGACCGCGGGACCGTAGCGCGTCGGCCGGCCCGTCCGCCGCCCGCTCTGTGGGCGGGGCCCCACCCGCCACGCACGAATCAGCCCCTTGCGATGCCGGACCGTCACGGCCACGGCCTCATCCAACAGCCGGCCCTTCTCCTTTCGGTTGGCGATCACGTATCGCTCCCGCATCCGCCCCAGATACTCGCGTTGCGCCTGTGGTCCCACGCCAGTGCCCTCCTTGCTGACACTGGTTTCGGTAACAGCAGTTTTGGCGCGACGTATCTTCGTTCGGTAACATTTAGCACGGCGCGATACGCCCAAAACCGACTGGGTGCGTCAAGGTGTCTGCGACGCATAGCGATCCTCGCTACGGACATGGCCGATCGCATGGACGCAAGCAGTCTTTTCATGACGGCCCGCCACTTTATTCGATACGCTCGACAACATTCCAGTTTCCAGAGAGAGATCGCCCAAGCAAGCTCATTGCGGCAGTGACTTTTTCGTCTCTACTCCCGCACCTTTTGGCCGTGAGTCAGTGCTCATGCGCGGCCAGTTTACCAGAGGGCGACCGCACGAGATTGCTGACCACCGCGTGCGTCGGAGGTCGTGCAGGTTTGTGTGCTGATCCCGAAAGTTCCACGGGTGCCCGCCGCAGGCTAACGCTCATAACTCGTGCAGTGCCTGGGGCAGTTTGAGTTTCTCGAGTGGACCGGCGAGCGCCACCTGCGGCACGCGAAGTTCATCGGCTTGCGAAAGGACACGTCAAGGAGTTTCAGATGAAGACGGGAAACAGCAAGGGGTTTACGTTGATCGAACTGCTCATTGTCGTGGCCATCATCGGCATCATCGCGGGGATCGCCGTGCCAGGGCTGTTGCGCGCCCGCATGTCGGGTAATGAGGCGGACGATAGCCGCTCCGATCGACCGGATTTTGGGGGAGGTTCGCCCCGCGAAACACCTTCATGCCGGCGACTCGGAGATCATTTCTCGCGTGGGCGTGATCCCGCTCGAGTAGGTGCGGAAGCGCGTCACGCCACGATCCCCGCCGACTCGGGATCGCTATGAGGCGCTGACCGGATGCTCGTTGCGAGTCTGTCCCCGCTGTCACGACGGTTCGGGTGCGCGCCGCGGTAAAGTCGCTCGCCCCTCGCTCAATCTTCCGATTCGCTCCAGCGAACGACCTGAAGCAGGTTGTGGTAATCGTCGGTCCAGACGTCGGGGTTTTTCCGCGGCCCGTGAGTTGGCCAGCGCGGGCTCTTGGCCAACTTGCCGAAGTGCTCCTGCTGACGCGCCAGGATCACCCAGCGCGAAGGGAACTTACCCTGCTTCCTTTCCTCGTCGGTAAGCGCCAGATCGTTTTGAGAACGACAGGCCAAGCCGGCGTCGTGGGCCAGATCGCTCAAGACCGGCTCGAGGTTGAGATATTTGTTAGAGATATGAAACGCGATGACGCCGTTGTCGGCCAGATTGGCGAGGTAAATCTGAAACGCTTCCCGCGTCAGGAGATGGGCGGGGATCGCATCCGAGCTGAAGGCGTCGAAAACCATAAGATCGAAACGCGGACCGGTGCGCTTTTCCAGAGACAGTCGGGCATCGCCGAGCACGATGCGCGGCTGGACGGCGCTCGCGCTCAGAAAGGTGAAAAGCGAAGGATCCAACGCGATTCGTTGGATCTCGGGATCGATCTCCAAATAGGTCCATCCTTCCCCCGGCTCGGCGTACGCGCTGAGCGACCCGGCGCCCAGACCGATGACTACGATGTTTTTTTTTGCGTCCGTGCCCGAGAAGGCCGCAAAGACCTGCCCGATCGGGCCGGAGCGCGTGTAATACGTCAAAGGCTCCCGCTTCCTATCGGGATTCTCGCTTTGCAAGCCATGTACGGTATACCCGTCGACCAACTGATGAAAGCGTTCGGTCGAGTCCGCGACCATTGTGCTCGTCACGCGGTGAACGCCGAAGAAATCCCGCACGCGGAAGAGCGTGTCTCCGTAGATTCCGTGATAAAAACTGCTCGCCAGCAACAAACCAGCCACACCCAGGCCGAAGCGGACGGGCCATTCGAGGAAGGTGTAACACCAAACGATTGGCGCACCGAACATGAGCGCAACGCTGGCCGAACCCGGCGGCACGCCCAATGTTTGAAAGACAATTACGATCAAGAGGGTCAACGCGAACAATCCCATGGGCAAGCCCCATTCTCGCCGCCCGCGCGTCGGCTTGCTTTCGGCGTTCCGCGACCACACAGGGGCAAAGCTCGCCAAGACTAGCACCAACGGATACTCAAGAATGGAGGGGAATAAAACCGGCGCCACGAGCGCGTTGAATAGCCCTCCCAAGACGCCGCCGACCGACAGCCAGAGATAAAACTCGGTGAGGTGCTTCGCGACCGGGCGGTCCGCCGCCAACTCGCCGTGGCAGGCCAGACACAGGACGAGCAACCCCACCAAGTGGATGGCCGCGACCAGGACCTTCGGCTCATTCGCTTCGGTCAGCCAGACGAGCAGGAGGAGCACAATCGTTCGCGGCAACGCCTTCATCAAGAAACGCCCCGAGACGAGCGGCCGGCTGGCGAACACCACAATGAACGAGAGCAGATAGAGCGCCAACGGGATCACCCACAACAGCGGCACGGCGGCGATGTCCGTGGTCAAGTACGTGGTGACGCTCAACACCAAGCTGGAAGGAATGAACGCTAGGCCGACCCAACGCAGACGGCGGATCGGCGTGACCGGTTCAGCGCGGATCTGTTTGGCCGCCAAGGCTTTCTTCGAGCGCGCGATCGCGGCTTGGGGAACGCGTCCGAGCACAACCGCCGTGACGGCGATGAGCGCCGCCAAGAGGCCATACGCGGCGGTCCACCACCACATCTGTTCCCGCAAGGTGAACCACGGCTCGAACAGCACCGGATAGCCCAGCAGCGCGAGCATGCTGCCCAGGTTGCTGGCGGCGTACAAAAAATAGGGGTCCTGCACTGTGGCGTGGCCGGAGCTCGCATACCACGTCTGCAAGAGCGGCGCATTGGCCGCGAGCGCGAAAAAGGGCAGCCCCACCGAGACGAGCAATACCCCGAGAAGCCAGACGGTGGGATTGGCACTCTGCGGAGGGATTGCGTCGGCCGGTAGGCCTAACGGCAATAGGAACAAAGCGAGAGGCAGAACCAAGACGCCGAGATGGACGACCGTCTGCCCGCGCACTGGCAGACGGTCCGTGAGCGCGTGGGCGTAAGCGTAGCCCGCCAGCAAAACGGTCTGAAAAAAGACCATGCAGGTATTCCACACCGCCGGCGAGCCGCCGAGGCGCGGCAACAGCATCTTCGCGATCATGGGCTGAACGAGGAACAAGAGTGCCGAGCCAAGGAAGAGCGTGCAGGAAAAAAACAGCGACAAGTGAGACCCCCTGGATGCGCTGAGCTGGAACGATGTGAACGGCTCGCGCCGCCTGACGATAGCCCGGATTTAGGAAATATTAGGGCCATCTCGGAGTCAGCATAACGTTGGTTCTCAGACCCTCTCCCCCCTTCACGGCGGCCCCTCTCCCCTTCACGGATCGTCAGGAGCAAGAGAAAGGGCGGCCGATCGTGAACGCGAACAGCCGACCGCCGGCGTTCTTCGCCTCCTACGCGATACTGTCGGCCCGCCAGAACTGCCTGAGGCAACGTCCAGCCCACGCCGTGACGAAGATCGCCGCGCCAAGCACGGCAGCCTTGGGCCACCACGACACGCCGGCCTTGCCAAGGAAGAGAAACCACCGATCGAAGCCGGTTCCGAGCGGTGGGGTTGGCTCACCGCTCAGGGCGACCAGAACGTAGTGGAAGAACAACGCGCTCTGCGAGTAGAGGGGCGCATAGCCCAGACGGTAGTTGAATTGTTGGTCGTAGTATCCGCTGGCGTATTGATCCTCGAGGAAGCTCGTTGCGAGCCCGACCAACTGGACGAGTGCGCCGACAGCCGTCAGCACCAGAAGTCTCTGCCACGCAGTGCGGTTTGCGTCTTTGAGGGAGGGCCCCAGCGCCAAAATCAAAAACGGCAGCGGTGGTATCAAGTACCGAGGACCGACGCAGTAGCCCCCCTCCCACTGTGTATAGCGTGCATAGAGGAGCAGGTAGCTCAATGGCGCAGCGATCGCCAGGAGCGCAAGACCACGATCGAACCGGGCGAGCCGGGGCAGAGCCGCTATCGCAAGCAGCACGAGAGGCGCATGGATGACGATGGATTTCCCCGGACTTACCAGGAATCCAGCCAGCCCGGTGAGAAGCGGAGTCTCGAAGTCGTTGATCCGTTTACCGCGGTCCGCAATTTCCGGGTAACCGAAGTCGAATGGGTGACCGAAGAGGTGATAGTTCCAGACGAGATAGACGACCAGCCCGATCGCAGCCAGAACTCCAAGCCCGATCGCCGCGTGAAGCCCGCGTCTCCCGTCGCGCACAAGTACCGCCGCGACGAAAAGAGGAGCGGCGAGAACATGTCCCGGGCGGACGAGCAGGCACATGCCCAGCAGCGCGCCCGCCAGCGTTGCGGGGCCAGTCTTGATTGGTCCAGGGTCGCCGAAGGCTGCGAGCGCCGCCCCGACCAGGAGACTGACGGCCAGCGGCTCGGAGAAGAGCCATGCCGAGTACGAGAAGAGCGGCGTCCCCAGAGCGAGCGCAAGAGCGACGGAGACGGCGATCCGCGGCGGCACGCCCCGACGTATCAATAACGTGAGAAAGAGCGCCGCCGCGAGAGCACAGAATGTCGTCGAGCTGAGGACGACGGCAAACGTGAGCACCAGGTCACGACTGTCCTCGGGAACGCCAGGCGCAACGACAAAAGTCTTACCGAGCAGATAGTAGGGAACGAGCGCGATGGCCTGCAACGGGCCATTGGGGGCGCGCAACCGACCCACGAGGTCGCGTTTTCCGTAGAACGCGAAGCCACTGGTGGACTCGGGAACGGTGAGCGAACCTGTCTCCACCAGTTCTCGAGCCTGGAAGAACGCGCTTGCTTCGTCGGTTACATGGAGGCGACCGGTGGAGGTGAGTACGTACAGCCCTTGCAGGAATAGAAACAGCGCACACACGCGTCCGGCCCGGCACACATCGATTTTCACGCCTCGCGAGGAGCCATCACGTCCTGCCGAAAGAACTCACGCGCCCATCTAATGCGCGGGGAAGCGGACTACTCCTGCGCCATTTGAGGCAAAGTAGTTGTGACACTGCGGGAAGAGCGTCGACAGGTTGGTTTCGAGCTCGGTCAGCGCCTCGTTGGATTCCATCACGGCGCTTTGAGCGTCGAGCAAGAGCCGGCGTTCACGTCGACGCCCCCCACGCTCGTCGTTTGTCTCGGACTCCGCCCTCGGACCTGGCGATTGCACCGCTGGGACAAGGGCGTCGATCTCTTTCAGGAGCTCGGCGGCCATCCGTTGGCTTGCAGCCAGATCACCGCACACGGTCAGCAGATCGGCTTGAGCGAACGTGCCTTCCTGACCACTGAGCGCGGCATTGCTGGCCAGCTTCGCCGCGTCCGCCTGAATCTTTACGGACCCGTCTGCGAACGCCAGCAGGTGTGCGGCAAGACGCGCGTGACGTGGACTATTGCCATTCAACCGGGCGGCCGCTTCTCGGACCTTCTGGACGGCGGGAACGAGCAGCCCGATCAATATTGCGATGATCGCGATGACGACGAGCAGCTCGATGAGTGTAAACCCCGCACGGCTTCGGACTGCGATTCTTGGTGTCATGATGTGCCTCGTTTCCTCGAACGGACGCCAGATCTCGCGGATGCTGGGGGGACGATACCCTCTCCCCCTTCACGGCGGCCCCTCTCCCCTTCACAGCGCGGATTACCCGAGCCCGTTCGCCACTGATTATCGTCAAACAGGCGGGAATCGCAAGGGTGACGTGACCGAGCGCCGACGCGCGCCGTCAGGGCCACATCCCTCCCCTGCGGACGGACGGCGCCGCCTTGGAGATCGATGGAGGGGATCAACATGAACAAATCTGCCACAGAGTCACGGAGAAGAACTTCTCCGTACACGTTCAACGCAGAGCTCGCCGACCGCGCAGAGTCTAAGCGCGGTTCAAGTTCGACGGGTCGGCCTGCTTTGCGGGCCGACTAGCGCGCCGAATCGGGCGGATGCACGAACAGGAGAACAGGTCGGTGATGTTCGCGCATCCGTCCGATTCCGGTCGCGCGCGTCGCTTCGCGACGCCCGTCGAACGGTGCTGTGCCTCCGTGGCTCTGTGACCCTGTGGCGAGAATTTCCTTCGTGCGTCTTCGTGTTCTTCGTGACTTGGTGATAGGGCCATCTCGGAGTCAGCATACCGTTCTCAGACCCTCTCCCCCTTCACGGCGGCCCCTCTCCCCTTCACAGACTCGACACCGTCGACGATTTCACGTCCATCAGACATGCGCTCGAGCGAGTATTCGAAGGCGGTGCTGTTCTCGAAAGTGAACTTCGCCGCGCAGCGAACAATCGGCTCGCGGTGCTCGATGCGCAGGACGGCGCTCTCGACCGGGGCAGCGCCAGCGCTGAGCGTACTCGCCTGGCGGTTCAGCACGTATTCGCCAGAAAAATCCGGTCGCTGTTCAGGGGTCAATTCAAGGCCGCACGACATCGAGAAGCATGACATCGGGAGGCGTGGTCGCGATGGTCGCAAGCGCTGACGTGCCGTCGAAGGCCGTGTCGACGAGGTAGCCCTCCTTGACGAGCAGCCTCTTCAGAAGCGCCGCCGACCCTTCGTCATCGTCGACGACGAGCACGCGCGCGCCGGTCACGGTGTCGGTCATGGGTGCTCTTCGTCAGGTCGGGCGCACAGGAACCCTAGTTCGTCAGGGGCGACGGGACGGACGGTGGTTTCTGCGTGGTCTCGCGCGTGCGCTGGATTTCGAGCTCCTCGAAGATCAGGTTGGGCACAATCACAGACACCGCGTCCC
The DNA here is from genome assembly GCA_023265105.1 of Acidobacteriota bacterium. GTDB lineage: Bacteria > Acidobacteriota > Vicinamibacteria > Vicinamibacterales > CAVVIG01 > JAHFUJ01. The sequence continues at coordinate 182 of JAHFUJ010000232.1, read as the reverse complement.
TCGACGTAGCGCGGTAGCTGTAAAGCGTGCGCTCGCGCGAGGCCTCGAGCAGATCGCGAAATACGGGCAGCGCGATCGCGCCGAAGCGCAGGCCCCGGACCGGCTGCTCATCGCCCTCGAGCGACACACGGACCGCGGTGAGAATCACCGGTCCGCCCGGGCCACTCGGCGGCACCTCGGCG
>JAHFUJ010000231.1 GCA_023265105.1 Acidobacteriota bacterium | reverse complement strand
GATGAGCGATCGCCTCCCGATTCTCGACGTGCGCTTCTTCGTGACGGCGGTGCTGATCCAGCGCGACACCGGCGGCAACTTGTCGGAAATTCTCGACAACCTGGCGCACGTCGTGCGGGAGCGGTTCAAGATCCGGCGGCAGGTGCGCGTGCATACGGCCCACGGCCGCTTCACCGGCTACGTGTTGCTTGCGCTGCCCGCGTCTCTGGCGGTGGCGCTCTCCTTCATCAACCCGGAGCACATGCAGACGCTGTTTCACGAGCGGATGGGTCAAATGATGCTGATGGGCGCGATCGTCATGCAGACGGTCGGCTTTCTGTGGATTCGCAAGGTCATCAAGATCGAGGTGTAGCGTGATGCTGCTGCTTCCGCTGCTGGCGTTCCTCTTTGCGTCGCTGCTGGTTGCGGCCGCGGCCATGGCGTTCTCGCCCGGGACGGCCGGCATGATCGAGCGCCGGCTCGCTGAAGTGACCGGCACCCGCGTGAAGTCCACGGCCGACGAGCCAGGCTACGAGCGCGTCGTCGTCGATGCGCTGAAGCGAATCGGCAGCGTCGGCCCGCACTCGCCGTCGGAAATGGGAAAGCTGCAGAAGAGGCTGGTCTCGGCGGGATACCGCAGCCGCGAAGCGATTGCGGTGTTTTTCGGCATCCGGATCGGCTTCGCGTTGCTGTGCTTCACCCTGCTCGCGACGCCGATTCTGTTTCGACCGAACCTGCCGATGGCGCTCGCCGCGTGCGGTCTGGGCTATCTGCTGCCGAGCATGGCGCTGGGGCGTCTCGCGAAGCGGCGTCAGCATCGGATTCGGCTGGGGCTGCCCGATGCGCTCGATCTGCTTGTGGTGAGCGTCGAAGCCGGCCTCGGCCTCGATCAAGCCATTCAACGCGTTGGTGAGGAGCTGGCCTTTGCGCATCCCGATCTGTCTGATGAGTTGCGGCTGATCAATCTCGAGCTGCGAGCCGGCAAGGGACGCGTGGACGCCCTGAAAAATCTCGCCGACCGGACGGGCGTCGACGACATCGCATCGCTCGTGGCGATGTTGGTGCAGACCGACAAGTTCGGCACGAGCGTGGCGCAGTCGCTGCGCGTCCACTCCGACACGGTGCGAACCAAACGCCGGCAGCGCGCCGAAGAAGCCGCGGCCAAGACCGGGGTGAAGATGGTGTTCCCGCTGGTGTTCTGCATCTTCCCGGCGATCTGGGTCGTGACGATCGGTCCGGCGGCAATCAAGTTCATCCAGGTCCTCGGTCCGATGACACAGAAATGACCACTACTGCGACCTCGTCACTCTTCGACGTCGACATGCCGGACACGACGCCGGCGCCGCGGATGCCGACCACGATCCAGGAGACCGGGCTGGGCGCGGACCAGATCGAGCAGCTGCTGATCAAGACTTTGTACGGCGGGGAAGCGAACGGCCTCACCGTGGCCGAGCGGATGCGCCTGCCGTACACGATCCTCGAAGCGATCGTCGAGCGTGTGCGCGCCGAGCGGCTCGTCGAGGTCCGCGGAGCCACTGGATCGGGCTCGGCGGGTTACCGCTACGCGCTCACCGACGCCGGTCGAGACCGTGCGCGTCAATACCTCGACGTCAACCGGTACATCGGGCCCGCACCGGTTCCTCTCGCCAGCTACGTGGCTGAGATGCGCGCGCTGTCGTCGGCCCGCGGGTACATCGATCGCGAGCGTCTGGGCCCCGGTTTTTCGCAGCTGATCGTGAACGAGCGGGTGCTCGAGCAGGTCGGCCCCGCCGTGAATGCCGGGAAGGCCGTGTTTCTGTACGGACCACCGGGCAACGGCAAGACGGTCATCGCCGAAGGCATGGGGCGAACGCTCGGTGGCGACATGCACCTGCCCCACGCGATCGACGTCGATGGACACGTCATCACGATGTTCGATCCGATCAACCACGATTCGCTCGAAGCCGACCCCGAGCCGTCGAGCGTCATCGCCCAGGTGCCGCGCGATCGGCGCTGGATCCGCATCCGCCGCCCCGTGGTGATGGTCGGCGGCGAGCTCACGCTCGACATGCTCGACCTGACGTTCAACCCGATCGCGAAGTTCTACGAAGCGCCGCTCCAGCTGAAGGCGAACGGCGGCGTCTTTCTCGTCGACGATTTCGGCCGCCAGCGGATCCGGCCGCAGGATTTGTTGAACCGGTGGATCGTGCCGCTCGAGAGCCGCGTCGACTACCTCACGCTGCACACGGGGAAGAAATTTCAAGTGCCGTTCGACGTCCTCATCGTGTTCGCGACCAATCTCAATCCCGCCTCGCTGGCCGACGAAGCGTTTCTGCGCCGCATTCCCTACAAGATCGCGATTGACGATCCGACCATCGACGAGTTTACCCGGATCTTCGAGTTGAATTGCCGCCGCCGGAATCTGCGTTTTCATCCGGTGATGGTGGCCTACCTGCAGCGTCGTCACTATGGACCGGCGAGGCGACCGCTGCGGGCGTGTCACCCGCGCGACCTGCTCGATCAGATCACCGCGCTGTGCCGGTATCGCGGCATCGAGCCGGCGGTCACGCGTGAGCTGCTCGACCTGGCGTGCGCCTCCTATTTCGTCGATGACGAACCCGGCGGCGCGCCGCTCATGCCGCCGGCGCCGAAGACCTCGCGCCGGCGCCTGGACATTCGCTGATGCCCGGGCGGCCTTCACGCGAGGTCGTCACCGATCTGCTGGCGAGAGCCACAGTCGGGGGGCTCTTCGCGCTGCTGTCGGTCAACCTGCTCGCCGACTTCCTGCGCACGGGGCGTGTGACGGGGCTGCTGCTTCTTTGCAGCGAGTCGCTGGTCGTCGTGCTGACGGTTGTGCGGCGGCGCGCGCAGCTCGTCGACCGATCCGCCGGCGCCGCGGTCTCGACAATGATGTCGCTGGCCGGACCGCCGCTGTTGCGGACGGCCGAGGCGTCGGGCCTGGCGCCCGACGCCGTGACGGCGCTGCTGTCGGCCGTGGGCCTGGCGCTGGTCATTGTCGGGAAGCTCGCGCTCGGCCGCAGCTTCGGTGTCGTGCCGGCCAATCGCGGAGTCGTCGTGGGAGGACCGTACGCGGTGGTGAGGCACCCGATCTATGCTGGCTATCTCGTCACCCACGCCGCGTTCCTCATCGCGCATCCGCGCCCGTGGAACGTGCTGATCGTGATCGCCGCGGACACCGCGCTCGTCGTACGCGCGCTCATCGAGGAACGCGTGCTCAGCGCCGATGCCGACTATCAATCGTATTGCCGGCGTGTGGGGTGGCACCTGGTGCCGGGGGTGTTCTGAGTGCAGCCGTTCGCCATGACGGTGACGTGTCGGGCCACGGAGAGGCATGGAGAAGCAACCCGCGGGAGACTGGACATGGAATCCTTTGCGCTCATGAACGGACGAACGCGTCTGCCCGTGGCCAGCGCCGTGGAGCTGGCGTCGACCAGAGCGGCGCGCCGCCGCGGGCTGCTCGGTCGCGACGGTCTCGATCCGTCCGCGGCGATGATTCTCGCGCCCTGCGTGGCCGTCCACACGGCGTTCATGCGCTTTGCAATCGACGTCGTGTTCGTCGATCGCAACGGCTGTGCGCTGAAGATTGTTCGCGAGCTGGCGCCCTGGCGCCTCGCGCTGTCGCCGCTCGCGCACGCGGTCATCGAGCTGGCCGGCGGCAGCCTCCAGTCGCGTGACGTGTTAGTCGGCGATCGCCTTTACCTGGCCCGGCTGTCGAGGCCGGAGGGGCGGCGAGTCGACCTGGTCGGCCGGGGTCGCCGAGATCTTGCGAATGACCGCCGCGAGGCCGACCTGCTCGGGATCGTAAATGCCCCACTCGTCTTGAAGGGGACGGACGAATTTGCGCGAGGGTTCGGAGGGTGTGCCGGTTTCTGGTTTTCTCACGCGAGTGGTAATGGCAAGTCCCGTGCCCGATCGATGACACGGTTTTTGACGGCAATTCGTGATCTTGCCAATTTCCGACGCGCCCCTCGCTCGCAAATCCAGTAGCACCGTTACGAATCTGCGACGAGCCGAGCAATGGTGGCGCCCAGGTGCGCGGCTGGATCGTCCCAGAACTGGGCCACGCGCGGATGGCGCTCGAGCGCGGCCTGCACGATGGCGCGCTGCACGCCGCGCCCTCGTCCGTGCACCAGTCGTATTTCGCGAAAGCCCGCCGCGGCCGCGGCCTCGACGTACTCGGCGACGAGGGAAGGGATGTCGCTCGCCGCGAACGCATGCAAATCGATCGCGTCTTCGATGGGAATGCGGACCGCTTCATCGGCCATAAAAGTCCCAAACAGCCCTACCACCGAGGACACGGAATACGCCGGGGGGCCACGGCAACCGATTATCCTTTTCGGTGACCTCCGTTTTTCGGGTCCGTGACCTCAAGTGGTAGCGCTCTTGTCGTACGATGCCGTCACCACAGTTTTGATCCCGCCGCGGACCGAGAAGTCGCCGACGACCGTCATGCGGCGCGGCTGGATGGCGGCGACGAGATCGTCGAGAATCTCGTTGGTGACGTGCTCGTAGAAAACGCCCCGGTTCCTGAACTCGATCAAGTAGTACTTGAGCGATTTCAGCTCGACGCACCGCGCGTCGGGGACGTAGGTGATGCGAATCTCGCCGAAATCGGGCAGCCCGGTCTTGGGGCACACCGACGTGAACTCGGGACAGGCGATGGCGATTTCGTACTCGCGCTCGGGCCGCGGGTTGGGAAAGGTGTCGAGCGTCGAACGCCCCATAGGCGAAAATTCTAGCAAATCCCGGTCTCCCGAGGGCCCCTCCGTTTGACACTGGCGAGAAGAGCGCGCTAGGATACGGCGGTTTTTTGAGCAAAACCGAGATCATCGCTGCGCGCGCGGTCATCGCCGGTGAACAACAAGCGCGTCACGTGAAGGGGGAACGCCGATGGCTGACGCCCGCAGGATGGGCAAATCCGAGCTCTTTTCGCACTTCGCCGAGCGCTTCGAGGTCAAGCGGACGCAGGCCCGCGAGTTCTTCGACGAGCTGACGGCCTTGTCGGAGAAAGAGCTCAAGCGTGCAGGCGAATTTGTGTTGCCCGGGATGGTGAAGTTGGTGGTTCAGAAACGCAAGGCGCGCATGGGCCGCAACCCGGCGACCGGAGAGGCGATCAAGATTCCCGCGAAGACCGTCGTGAAGGCGCGGATCGCCAAGCAGCTGAAAGACGCGGTGCTACCGAGGAAGTAGCGAAGGTTTTCTGCGATCTACGATCTGCGATCTACGATCTACGATCTACGATCGACGATTGGGTCATCTACGATGGACATCGTCAATCGCAGATCGGCCATCGTAGATCCGAGATCGTAGATCTCAGGCGGCAGTAGCCCGATTGGCGAGCAGACGACTGTACAGCGTCGCCGGTACCAAGCGCGTCGTGCGCGCCTCGAGGTTGGTCACCGAATCATCGTCCAGGATGATGCGGTCGTCGGGGCCGAGCAGAATCTCGGCGCTGTAGCGCCGGGCGCCGCGCAGCGTGCGCAGCTCGAAATATCTTACCGAGAACGTCTGGTCGGCAAACGCCAGCGCGTCGGTTTTCAGGAGTGTTCGGAACATTCCACCCTCCTCACTGGTACGTGGCGTCCGGCTTTAGCCGGACCTAAGGACGGACGAATCCTAACTTAACTCGCCGCCGCTTGCGCCGGCCGATCGTCGCGCGCCGGGAATCGCAGCGTGAACGCGGTGCCGCGCCCCACCTGGCTTTCGACCTCAATCGTGCCGTCGAGCTGTTCGACGATGCGCTTGGAGATGGCCAGGCCGAGGCCCAGCCCGCGGCGCTTGGTCGTCACGAAATCCTCGAAGATCGCCGACAGGCGTTCCGGCGGAATGCCCGAGCCGGTATCGCTGACGCGGATTTCGACGCGACCGTTTGCGCGCGCGGTCGTGATGGCGACGCGGCCGCCGCGCTCGGTCGCCTGAATCGCGTTGGTGATGAGGTTGCGATAGACGCGACCCAGGGCGAACTTGTCGCCTTCGATGACGAGCGGCCCCTCCGCGTAGGTCGCCTCGACGTTGACGCCGGCGCGCTCGCCTTCTCCGCGCATCGACTCCACGATCTCGGCCACCGATCCGTTGATCTCCATCGCAAAGCGTTCGATCGGCTTCGGCTTGACGAGATTCCGCAGGTCGTCCATGAACCGCTTGAGCGTCGCCAGCTCGCGCTCGATCGTGCGCCGGAACATGTCGCGCGACTCGGTGTCGCTGTCGTCGCGAAGCATCAGGCGCGTGCTGTTGCCGATGTTCTGGATCGGATGGGAGAGGTCGTGCACGAGGCCGGCGGCGATCCGCCCGAACATCGCCTGACGTTCCTGGCGCTTGACGTTTTCCTGCAGCTCGACGAGCCGATTGGCCATCGTGTTGAACGCGTCGCCGAGGTCCGAGAACTCGTCGCCGGTGCGGATGTCGACACGCGCGTCGAGCTGGCCGGCGGCGACCGTCTGGGTGGCGCGCTGCAGCGTCCGAATCGGCCTGATGAATTGCCGGCCGAACAGGTAGCCGATCGAGATCATGCCGAGCAGGACGATCGAAATGGCGACGATCAGCTGGCGCTGAAGCGCCGTCGCATTGGCGTACGCCTCGCGCGTCGGCTGTTCGACAACGACGGTCCAGCCGAGCGAGGCGATGCGGGCGGCCACGCCGAGCTCGCTGCGGCCGTCTTCGTCGACATATTCCAGAGACACCGGCGCTTCGGCGTGCGGCGCCGCGCTGACGGCGTGCACGAGCGGGTGGCCAAGCATGTTGCGCGTCTGCGCGACGAGCGCCTTTTTGTCCGGGTCGCCGTGCGCCAGAAGCTCGCCGCTTGGGGCGACGACCATCGCGTAGCCGTGGTCGCCGATGCGAATGCGATCGACCATCCGCCACATTTCTTCGAGGCTGAACTCGCCGACGAGCCAGCCGGCGGGCTGATTGAGGTGCGTCAGGTGAATCGCAAAGGTCGTCGTCGGCAGCAGGTCGTCGTCGACGCGGATGGGCGACATGGCGACGCCGCTAAGCGTCAGCGGCGCGCTTCTCGGAATCGCCACGCGCGGCGGGCCGACCCGGCTCGACGCCATCGGCGCGGCGGCTTCGTCGAAGAGCGTAATCTCACGGAACTCGCGGAACTGGAGGACGTAATTCTTGACGACGCGGTCCTGCTGCCACTTCTCGAGGCCGGTGTTCTGCAGGTCGGCGGCGAGCGCCTTCAGGAGCTCGGCGTTCGTCGACACGTACCGTCGAATTTCTTCGGCCGCGCGCGTCGCGACGTTCAGGTTGCCGTTGACAATCGATTCGCGGGTGCCGCGCTGGAGCGAGAGGATCGAGACCAGACCGTAGATCAGGAGTGGCACGACGGCCGCGGCGGCGACGAGGAGCGCGAATCGCGTGGAGATGTGTTTGATCGTCATCGCGGCCGTCCGGCGTCAGTTCTTGCTGGCCAAAGTTTGATCGGCCACTGGGCGCCAGAGATGCAGCGTCTTGAGGACGTCGGCGCCCGGATTGGGGGCGACTTCAAACCGATTGCTGATCGCGCGGGCCCGCTCGCTCCACGTCAAGAAAATCGCCGGCGGGTCTTCAATGATCGCCCGTTCGAAGGCTG
>JAHFUJ010000026.1:28565-31504 GCA_023265105.1 Acidobacteriota bacterium | reverse complement strand
GATCACCCAATTACCAGATTACCAGATGCTATAATTTCTGACACCGGCGCCCGTGTATCTCGCTGACACGGTCCGGCTAAAGAGCGTGTGAAAAAATGCGACGTTTTACCGCAGAGCACGCAGAGTTCGCCGAGAATCCCCAGAATTTCCTTCTCGGCGGTCTCGGCGGTCTCGGCGGTTAGAGGTTTCTTCACAGGCCCTGAAGCCGGACACGGACGTACGAATCATGAATGACGCACGAATCATCGATGACGTGTGAACCAGTCGTAGTGTCCGCCTTCAGCGGCCCACGCGACGCGTCGCGACACATCGCACCAGGAACTGACCTCCACACAGGTCAGTTCCTTAGGAGGCGGACCGTCGTCCCAGCCGTAGTGTCCGCCCTCCGCCTTCGCATGAAGCTTCCGCCTCCGCTGAAGCTTCGGCGGACAGGTCGGCGGACCGCCGTCGCCTTGGCGGAGGCGGTCAGGCGGACCGTGATGGCCGTCGCCTTCATCGCGCTGACACCGCCACTGCTCGCACAGCGGGCCGACCGCGCACAGGCCGAACCGCTCGCGCCGCAGGCCGGCCGCGCCCAGACCGAAGCGCTCGCACAGCAGGCCGACCGCGCACCGGCCGAACCGCTCGCGCCGCAGGCCGGCCGTACCCAGACCGAAGCGCTCGCGCGCCGCGCCACGGAACGGCAGCAGTCGCTCCAACGGGAAGCCGACCGGCTCGCCGCCGAGGAACGGACGCTGCTCGGCGATCTGCGCAAGCTGGAACTCGAACGGCAGATCAAAGCCGAAGAGTCGCGGCGGGCCGAGGCGGAATACGCCCAGGCGGCGGCCGAGCTGGCCGCCACCAACGAGCGCATGCGCCAACTGCAGGAGCAGGAGCTGGCCGTCCGTCCCCAACTCGGCGCGCGTCTCGTCGAGATCTATAAGCTCGGACAGGGACGCTATCTGCGCCTCCTGCTGTCGACCTCCGACCTGCGGCACGTCGGCCAGGCGTCGCGCATGGTCTCCGCGCTGGCCAAGATCGATTACGACCGCATCGCCTCGCACCAGCGTACGCTCGACGACCTGAAGGCTGCGCGGACGACGCTCGAGGACCGGAACCGGCGCCTCGAGTCGCTCACCGCCGACGCGCAGCGGGCGCAGGCGGCCGCCGATCGGGCCGCGCAGGCGCACGCCGATCTTGTGCGCGACATCGATCGCCGCCGCGACTTGAACGCGCAGTTGGCCGGCGAGCTCCGGAGCGCGCAGCAAAAGCTGCAGCTCGCCTTGCGCGATCTTCCGAGCGGCGTCGCCCCGGCCGAACCGGCCGCACTCCCGCTCAGTCCCTTCCGTGGCGATCTCGACTGGCCGGTCGCCGGCGGCGTCCGGCGCCGTTTCGGGCTGACAGCCGCCGCCCGCTCGCCCTCGTTCAATGGGATAGAAATCGCCGCCGAGGAAGGCGCGCCGGTGCTGGCGATCCACGCCGGGGCGGTCGTCTTTGCGGACACGTTTGCCGGCTTCGGCCGTCTGGTCATCCTCGACCACGGATCGCGGATCTTCAGCCTGTACGGGAACCTGCTCGAGATCGCCGTCACGAAAGGCGCCCGCCTCGAGCACGGTCAGACCGTGGGAACCGTGGGGAGCTCGGTCACCGGCCCGGCCGGGCTCTTCTTCGAGCTGAGTGTCGACGGTCAGCCGGTCGATCCCTTACAATGGTTGAAGAAACGATAGAATAGGCTTCTATGTCCTCAAAGACTCGCCTGATCGTCATCTCGATTTCGGCCCCGGTGATCGTCTTTGCGATCGTCGGCGGATTGCTCGGCAGGGTGATGGCCCGTGAGGATACGTACCAGCACCTCAAGATCTTCGACGATGTGGTGAGCTTGATTACGAGCAATTATGTCGAGGAGGTGAACGTCGACAAGGTCATGCGCGGCGCGATGCACGGCCTGGCCGACGGTCTCGATCCCGACAGCGCGTATCTCTCGCCCGACGAAGTCAAGCAGCTCGAGGCGGGCGCGCCGCTGCCGGCCGGCGAGGTCGGCCTCGACCTCACGCGTCAGTACTATCTGCGCGTCGTGGCCGCGCGCGACAACTCGCCGGCGGCCAAAGCCGGGCTGCGGACCGGCGACTACGTCCGCGCGATCAACGAGACGCCGACGCGAGAAATGTCGGTCTGGGAAGGCGCGCGCGCGCTGCGCGGGGCGCCGGGGTCGAAAGTGGCGCTCACGATCATCCGAGGCAACGCGGCCGATCCGCACGTCGTCGAGCTGACGCGGGAAGTGCCGCCGGTCGCGGAGGTGAGCGGCCGCATCGCCGCCCCCGGTGTGGGCTACGTGCGCGTCGCCGCCGTCGGTCCGAAAGTCGCCGACCAGACCAAGACAGTGATCGCGGAGCTCGCGAGAGGCGGCGCGGCCAAGCTGATTGTCGACGTCCGTCGCACCTCGGGCGGCGCGCTCGACAACGGGGTGGCCCTGGCGCGGCTGTTCCTCCGGGCGGGCACGCTCGCCATGCGCGAGGCCAAGGGCGGCCAGCGCGAGATCATCGGCGCCGCGCCGGGCGACGGCGCCGTCACGCTCCCGACGATCGTCCTCATCGACACCGGGACGTCTGGCGCGGCAGAACTCTTCGCCTCGGCGCTGAACGGCAACCAGCGCGCCGACCTGGTCGGCGAGCGCACCATCGGACGCGCCGGCGTACAGAAGTTGATCAAGCTGCCCGACGGCAGCGGCTTGTGGCTCACGACGCTGCGCTACCTGACACCCGAGGGGAGTCCGCTCCACGAAAAAGGCCTCGATCCCACCGTCGCGGTCGACGAGCCGGACGTCGAGTTCGGCCAGCCCGCGCCGACCACCGACGCCGTCCTCGACAAAGCGCTCGAGCGCTTCGCCGAAAAGAAAGCCGCATAACGAAGCCACAGTGCCACGGAGACCCGGCGAGTAAGTCAGCCACAGAGTCACGGAG
>JAHFUJ010000026.1:26827-28465 GCA_023265105.1 Acidobacteriota bacterium | reverse complement strand
GTGACTCCGTGGCCGCTTCACTCGGCAACCCTATATAAATCGCGCTTTCCGCTTGACACTCACGCACGCCGTCGCATATAACGGCGTAGCATTTCCATTAAACGCGCGTCAGGAGGCTCTATGAACAAGCAGGACGTCGTGGCAAAGATCGCCAAAGACACGGGGATCACGAAGACGAACGCGGCGGCCGCGATCGAGTCGATCATCGACGGCATCACTAAGTCGCTGAAGAAGGGCGACCCGGTGTCGTTCGTCGGGTTCGGCACATTCAAGATCTCGAACCGCAAGGCGCGCACGGCGCGCAATCCGCAGACGGGCGCCGCCATCAATATTCCGAAGCGCCGCGTGCCGCGCTTCACGGCGGGCAAGGGGCTGAAACAAGCCGTGAAATAGCGCGGCCCGGTCCAAACCCGGGCGGGCGGGTCCGGAAAATTAGGTACTGGGGGTTGACTTCCGCGGCGTGGTAGACTTTGCTGCTGAATGGGGTCCTGGCTGGCCGGCTCTAGTCTCGCGAGATCGTATGAACGACCTTCGCATTCAGGACACGAGGAGAGTCTATGAGGTCTAAAGCGCTGATTGTCATTGCGTTGTGTCTACTGGGGTCGACGTTCGCCTTGGCCCAGGACGAGGAGGGCGGCGGTGGCCGCGGGCGCGGCGGGCGTGGTCGCGGGAATCAACCACCACCACCGGCACCCGAAACGACGGCTCCCGACATCCCCGGCGTCGTCGCGGGCGGGACGAAGGTGCAGCTCGTCAAAGACGGATTCACCGACGCCCAGGGCATCGTCGCCGCGCCGGATGGGAGCGTCCTCTTCACGGAGCGGAGCGCGAACAAGATTACAAAGGCCGACAAGGACGGGAATTTGTCGGTGTACTTGGAAAACACCCAGGCCGCGAACGGGATCTCATTCGACCCGAAGGGCCGCCTGATTGCCGCGCGTTATGGTGCCTCGCCGGCGGTTGCCGTGCTCGCTCCGACGCCGTCGGTGCTCTCGAGCAAATTCGGGGACCAGGGCTATGGACACCCGAAGGATCTCGTCGTCGATAAGAAAGGCGGCGTGTACTTTCCCGACCAGGCAGGGATCTTCGCTGACGGGATCGGGCCCGCCGTGTTCTACGTCACGCCCGATGGGAAGACTCTCAGGGTCGCCAACGACATCCAGCGACCGAGCGGCGTCGCGCTCAGCCCGGACGAGAAGTCTCTTTACGTCTCGGATGCGCTCGGGACCCGCATCAAAGTCATGGACGTCCAGCCCGATGGCACACTCCGCAACGAAAGAAATCTCGTCGAGATGTTCGATCGCCTGCCCACCCATAGTATGGCTGACGGCATGACCGTCGACGCTGCCGGCCGGCTCTATATCGCCACCTTCCGAGGCGTGGTCGTGGTCAGTCCGGAGGGGAAAGTGCTCGGGAGGATCCCGATCCCGCGGCAGCCGTTGAATGTAGTTTTCGGGGGAGCCGATAAGAAAACGCTGTATGTGCTGAGCGGCGAGATGGGCCTGCGCGATGCGGCGGCCCAGCCTGAGTTCGGTGCGCTCTACAAGATCCCGATGCTGGCCGAGGGCTATAAGGGGCGCTCGAGGTAAGACTTCCGACCGATCAAAAGACGGCCACCACGGAGGGCACGGAGGACGA
>JAHFUJ010000026.1:1716-26727 GCA_023265105.1 Acidobacteriota bacterium | reverse complement strand
CCGTGTCCTTCGTTGAGCAGCGATGCTGATTCCGTGTTGTTCCGTGGTGGCGCCTTTAGATCCGCCGTTCTTTACGGTACCCCGATCCACTTCCCCGCGATCGCGACGCTGGACCACAGCGACAGTGAAATCACGGCCACCAGCTTGCTCCAGACGGGACCGATACGCGTCTCGTCGTCGGCCAAGGCCACCCTGCGGCGGACCGCAAACGTAAAGACGAGCGCCAGGGAGAGCGACGTCATCTTGATCCAGAACGCCGGCAGTGTATAACACTGTTCGGCCTTCGACGAGAACAGCAGCAACCCCGTCGGGAGCATCACCAGAAGACTGGCGCGCAGCCACCGCTGGGCCTCTCGCGCCACGTCCGCCACGGGCTGACGCCGCAGGCCCACCCCCAAGAGACGGAGATCGACCACCAGCACGGATCCGCCGATCAGGGCGAGCCCCATGAGATGCACGCAGGCGATGACGGGAAAAAACCACTTCGAGGCGCGCAGCGCCGTGGTCAGCTCCGTATTCTGGACCCATTGAAACACCGGGAACAAAGACATTTCCGCGACGCTCCTGCTCGGCTAGCCGCCGACCAGGCCGGCTACCGAGCATCAGTCGTACACCCCTCGAGCAGGTTGATGATCGCCGGTTGCGGCTGCGAGGCGCAGTCGAACCAATAGCCATTGTACGCGATCAAGCGTCCCGACATGATGGCGGCCGCCAACAACACCAGGGACAGACCGGCCGCCCTCCTGGCGCCTCGGGGCGGTACAGGATCCAGATCCCATTCAGGCACCGTGCGGTACACCGTGTTATAAAACACCCAGAGATTCACACCGGCCAGCGCCAGCGCCACCATCTTGGTCCGAAAGAAGAGGTTCTGGTACCTCGCGACAGGATTGGCGTAGAACAGAAGCGACCCGGAAACAACCATCACCAGAAAGCCCGCGGCACTCCACGGCACGAGGCCTGCCATGACCTGCGACACCGGCATGCGCGGCATCGTCACGCCCAGCAGGCGCAGATCCAGCATCACGGCCGTTCCGACAAACAGGCTGACCGTCACGACGTGGACCGTCAAGACGATGAGATACGCGTAGAGCGACTCGTGGAGGGCGATGCTCCAGGGGGTGGTCGCCAGCCATTTGCAGAAAGGAAGAAGAGACATTCAGCGACCTTCAGCGACCTTTAGAATCAGGGGAGGTGCTGACGAGCGGACCGGACGTGCTCGGATGGAGAGCCTGTGATGCGCGAAGCCTGGCAGGCTACGACGGGTGGAGAGCGTGACCCGCACGCTCTCCACCCGTCACTCGATGTCCTACTGAAGCGCTTTCAATCCCTCACTTCTGTGCGGGTGCGGCGCCGGCGCCATTGGCGCCCGGAGCCGAGCCGCCCATGAACACCTTCCGGCCGTCGGGATATTCCACGAACACGCCGACGCCCTTGTTCTCGCCGCTCTTGGCCTGATAACCGAAGAGCTTGATCTCGGTGCCGACCGGCAAGCTGGCCTTGGTAAAGCCGTTCCTGAAGAGATTGGTCGGAGGACCACCCTCGATGCCCCAGTTGGTCACTGTGCCGTCGGTACCTTTCACGTCGACCCAGAGCCAGGAGTGCGGATTGACCAATTCCACTTTGGTGACGGTCCCCTGCAAGGTGAAAGGCTTCTTGTCGTCGAATGCCGCCGCAAACGCGTGATGCGCGCGCACGGGCACCGACACCAACAGGAGACTGACACCGACCATCACGCCGACGAGCGTTCTTGTGATTCGCATCTGAATTCTCTCCTTTTTGCTTACGTGCATCCTCTGCTGTTCGATTGGCGTCTCCGCCTCACTCACTTCTCGGCTTCCTCTCTGAAGACGTCGGCGCGACCGTTCGGTCCGATGCCTTCCTTCTCCCTGATCTGCGAACCTTTGGTCCAGTTGATCACCCCATAATTCATTTCGTGACACGCGAACTCATACAGCGGTGGCTCGATCTTCGGGACGGGGGCTTCCGCCGACCACGGTTTCGTCCAGGTGGTCGGATCGTTGACCGTGAATTCGTACTTCAGCGTATTCGCGTTGGCCATCGTGAACCGCTCGGTGAGGTGCATGCCGCTGCCCGACCCTCGCCAGTTTCTCTCGTCATTGAAATTGGTCGTCTCAACGACGAGCGTATTGCCCTCGAAATGCCCCCGCGCGTCCCCCAAGTACGTCTTGATGTTTGATGGGAGATGCGCACGGCCATCCAAGGGGATGACGCGAGTGTCGCCGGACATGATGCTGATCACCGCGTATCCCGGCGACTGGAAGATCTGGGATTCAACAGTGACGCCGCCCTGGATCCTGGGCGGTCCTCCGTTCCCGGTGATGCACCGCGTATACATGCCCGGGGACTGCACGTCGGCGCCTTTGGCCTGTTCAGCGGCCTGTCGAGCGGCCTGTCGCTTCCTGGCCTCTTCCGTGATGGGAGGAATTCTCCCGTCCGGAGGATCGGTCACCAGCGCAGTGCGCCGGTTAGGCCTGATCGGGCTTTGCCAGGCTTCCATCCCGTACTCTTTCCAATCGTAATGGACCGTGGTCGGGTCGACTTCAGCGTCTTGGGCGACCTGGACCTTGAAGGCGGCGATCGCTTCCTCGACCGTGTACATCGCCTTTCCTGCGAGGTTGGCTGGCCGTTCCAGAGGCGTATACGAGGTGTTCAGGTAATACCCCTGGACGTCGGGATCGCCCCACGGCGTACGGGGTGGAGTCCAATCGGCGGGAGCAGGTGCCGTCGGATCCCACACGAATTTTGCGTTCGCTGTTCCACCTGTTCCGCCGGACTTGGCATTCGGGGTCGTCGCGCCGGCCTGACCCTGCGCCGCGACCGGCACCCACGACGCCACCAGCGCCACAAGCGCCACAACACCTAAGGATACGAGAACCTGTCTGCGCATCTGAACCTCCTGTTACTTCGGCTGCTTCTTGTAAAGTCCTAAGGGTCCGTAAACTAATTCTTCCACGAACGGCACGCAGTTGAACTCGATCAGCTGGATATTGGGCTCGATACGACGGTAGAGAGGGAAGCTCATCTTCCAGGGTCGCGTAAATACTTTGGGATCGTCGATGGTCGCTTCGTACTGCAGGTGGTACGGGCTGATTGGCGTATAGCGCTCGGTCACCTTGAGGGCATCGCTGTGGTAGTTGCCCGCCCGATCAAACCAGGTCTTGTCGTTGAAATCGGTGTTCTCGACGACCAGCGTGTCGCCGTCCCAGCGTCCGTTCGCCCACCCCATCCACGATTCGTTGGCCGCCTCCAGGTGCGGATTCATGTAGATGGTGCGTATCTGACCCTTGTACTCGTAGACGATTTGGATCTGGGACGCATTCTGAAAAATCTGGAAGGGAAACGGCATGTAGTTGGAGCGCGGCACTCCGGACCGAAAGCACTCGATCTCCGGATCGCCAGTGTCAAAGCGGGTCGGGTCGTTGGTGACGCTCGAGATCATCCGTTTGTCGAAGTTGGCCTTCTTTTTCGCCAGCGCCTCCGGCCTGTACGGGAGCTCGCCGCCCTCGACGATGCTCATCCCCCCCGGTTGCGCGCCGTATACGCCCATGGTCTCGGGATGCGGCCCCGGATTCGACGGGTGCGCCTGAACGTCCCAGTCCGCCGTGACGAAGGCCTGCCAAATCCCGTTCAAGTCGGGATGGCCGTCCGTCGCCCGCGGCGCCCGATACGGCTGCGCTCCGGCGGCGGGCGCCTGACCCGCCGACATCGACACTGCGGTCACACAGACCGTGACCGCAGCGACCGCGGCCACCATGATCACCACGCCTCTCAACCGAATGCGCATCGGATACCTCATTAACCTTATCTCATTATCCCGCAGGTTGCTCAAATCTGCGCTACGGAGCCCTCGACGAAGACACACGCATATATCACGTTAGATTCCCCAACGTCAAGGACCATTTCGTCCACTGATAACCTTATCACCACGGGGTCGATGCGGTCAACGGCCCAGGGGCAAAAAACGGCCCTCCTCGGAATCACCTGCCGTCTTCCGTGTAAACCGGGGCGCGGCCGCTCGTGCCGATGCCTTCGGCCGCCCGCTGCTGCAGGCCCTTGACCACATTAATCACACCGTAGTTCTGTTCATGGCACGCGAACTCGTACAGCGGCGGCTCAATCCTCGGGAGGGGACTCTCCACCGTCCAGGGTTTGGTCCACGTGGTCGGATCGCTGACCGTGAATTCGTAACGGATCGTCTTCGCATCGGCGAGCGTGAAGCGTTCGACCAGACGCAGGCCGTCGGAGGATCCTCGCCACTCCCGGCCCTCGATGAAATTGGTGGTTTCCACGACGAGCGTATTGCCCTCGAAGTGGCCGCGCGCGTCGCCCAACCACGTGCGAACGTTTTGTGGAAGATGCGGACGCCCGTCCAGCGGAACGATGCGCACGTCGTTATTCGACAGCGTGTGCACCAGCACGTATCCCGGGGCCTGCTCGATCTGAGACTCTGAGTCGTGGTTGAACGGCATCCGTGGCGGGCCCTGGTTTCCCGTGATGCACCGCGTGTACAGGTTGGGGTAGGTTGACACGTCGGTGCTTCTCAGCCGCGCGGCGGCCGCCTGTCGTTTCTGCGCGTCCGGCGTCAGCGCAGGAATTCTCCCATCCGGCGGATCCACAATCAACGACGTGCGCCGGTTCGGTCTGACCGGACTCTGCCACGCGTCCATTCCGTACTCTTTCCAATCGTAGTGCACCGTCGTCGGATCGACTTCCGCGTCGAGAGCGATCGCTTTCTTGAACGCTTCGACGGCTCCCTCTTTCGTGAACAGCGGTGTGCCTGCCAGCGCCGCCGGTCGTTCCAACGGCGTATAGGTGAGGCTCAACCAATAGCCTCGCAGATCCGGATCGCCCCACGGCGTACGGGGCGGGGTCCAACCGCTCGGAGCGGGCGCAGTTGGATCCCACACGTTTGCCAGTAGCTTTGCTGTCGCACCGCTCGGGGCCTGAGCGACGACGAGGACCGGCGCCCACAACGCGACGGCCAGCACGAGTGTCAACGGTCCAAGCACTCGATTACGCATCTGAACCTCCGGTCAAGCGGTCCTCAGAAGTCGAACTGGAAGCCGAGTCTGAACATGCGTCCCCCGAGAATCTGGGCAGGAGTCAGCCACTTGTTGTTCGTCACGCTGTAGGTGAAGTTCTCGCCGAGGACCGCGCTTTCGTTGAAGAGGTTAAAGACCTCGAAATTGCCGCGCAACCTGGCCGTCCCCGTCAACCGGACGGCGCGGGACAACCGGAAGTCGACCTGTGTATACCGAGGCTCGTACATCGCACCGGTTGGAATCAGCGGTATCGAGACGGTGGAGGTGCACGTCGTGGTTTGGCTGGGGCACGCCGCCAGGTTCCGGCCGAGCGAGGTCCGAATCTGCGCGTTGGTGGCCGCGTAGGTCGCCGACATTTGAACGCCGGGAACGTTCTGGAAGATCGCGCTGGTCTGGATGTCCCAGGGCAGCGGGTAGAGGACCAGGAACTTCACCTGCGTCCCCGCGGACATCGGCGGGCTGACGTGGCAGAACACGTCCGTGCGGGGCGTGTTCGACGTGTTCACCGTTGGGAGGTTGTTCTGATAGCAGTTGTCGGTCACCGTGCGCGACGTACTCAGGCCACCCGAGAACTGCCCGCCTTGTCCGAACCGCGCGTTGAGGGTGACGTCGACGCCGTTGTACACCTGCGTCCGCTTTCCGTAGCGCTCAGTCTGCGTCACCAGGTTATTGACCTGACCGAACAAGGTGGGCGTCACATCGTACAGGCCGCAGAGTTGATTGCCGCCGCCACCAGGCAGCCGACTATCCACCGGCGCCGTGATGCAATACGAATCGAAATTCGCGGCCGTCAGCGCCTGGTTGTCCGTGGACAGGAAGCCGTTGTACCAGGTGCGGAAATAGCCGACGTTGAGGCTCGTGCCGCCGCGCAACTCGTGCTGGACCGACACCGAGCCCTGCCAGTTGCTGGATTGTGTGTTGAAGCCAGTCAGCGAATCAGCCGCGTTACGGGTCGTCGTGATCGACTTCCCGAAGTTGAGATCGCTCCATCCCCCGCACTCGCCGTTGGCGACCGGGTTGACCAAACCGCAGTCGGGGACGTAGTTACCGGTTCGAGGGTCGCCAGCCGGAAACGTGCTGTCGTTCCAGCTCCGGTTCGTGGTGAGCGTCACGAGATTGTTCACGGGGTTCGCCGAGTCAGCGACGACGCGGTCGGCGTACCGGCCCAGCGAAAACTTCAGCGCCGTCTTGTTGTTGCCGAAGATGTCGTACGCCGCGCCCAGCCGCGGATCGAGATTCCGCCAATGGGGAATCTCGCTCGCCGCCGGGAAGAAGCGCTGGGGGACGAAAAAACCGGCCGGCAGCGTGGTGTCCGGACTCGACGCGTTCGCGTCGTTGTAGCGGAGACCGAGATTCACCGTCAGCTTCGGGTTCAGGGTCCACTGATCCTGCGCATAGAGCGCGGTGTCGAGGATATGGTCCTCGAAATGCTGGGGCGTCGCATACAGCGTGAGCTGTGTCGGCCTCTGATTGTTGAACGTGTAAGCGATGGCCGTGTTCGCCATGTACAAATCGTGACCAAACTTGGCGATATTGCCATTTCTCACTTCCCTCAGCGAGAGTCCGCTCTTGAAGTTGTGCGAGCCCGTCACATAGGACAGCGCGAGCTGCTGCTGGAACGACCGGCGAGGCTGCGTGGAATAGGAGGAGCCGCCCGCCGTCGCGCCGTAGGCCGCGCCATACTTGATACCGAGTCCGTTGTCGGTGATCTGGATGCTCTGCTCGTTGACATCCGGACCGCGGTAGTCGATCTGAGTCACCCAAGCGATTCCCGCCGTCGCCGTGATCAGCATCTTGTTGGTCGCGGGATAGGTCCAGGTGAAGCTCGAGACGTAATCCGGTTCGTAACTGTGCTGGGTGGCTGCTTCGGGGATGATCAGCACGTTGCTGCCTTGCGGGATAAACAACGCGTACACGCAGTTGCAGTTGTGCTGGACGGAGGTCGCGAGGACGAGCTTCTGCTTCTCGGTCGCCTGCCACGTCAGGCGCATACTGTAATCGCGGTAGAAGTCGTTGCTGTGGCCCGGCCGGCTCAGATCGGGCTGGTACAAGTAGCTTGCCGGCTGGTGCAGCTGGTTCCAGTAAATGCCGGCGGCGTACTGCTGCGTGACTCCCTTGCGGAGCGAGCCGAAGAACCACAGCTTGTTGCGCTGGATGGGCCCGCCCAGTCCGCCGGCGACATCGGCGAACTTCTTGATGGCCGCCTGCCCGGCGGTCGACGCGCTCAGGCCGCGGGCAATCAGGTCGCTGCCGACATTGTCATTCTGCAGGCCCGATCCGGTGAAGGCGCCGTTGAGCGTGCCCGAGAAGGTATTGCCGCCATCTTTGGCGATCATGTTGACCTGCGCGCCACCCGAATCGCGGTCGGCGCCGACGCCGCTCGTCTCGGCGACGACTTCCTGGAAGTTCACCTGGTTGTAGACGAACACTCCGGTGTTCGACGCGCTCAACATCATGTTCATCCCGTCCACGACGGGCTGCGACTCCGGAGCGCCATGGACGGCAAACCGCGTCTGCGCACGGTCGCTCAGGCTGCCGGATGCACGGTCGGTTTCCGCCGTGAGCACGGCCCCTGGGAGAATCGTCGACAAGGTTGACAGGCGTCCGTTCCCAGGGAGCGCCGCCAGCGTCTGCCCGGTGATCTGCGTCTGCGCTCGAGTGCTTCGAACGTCGACCAGCGGCGCTTCCCCCGAGACCGTCACCGTCTCCTCGAGGGCCCCCACGGACAGCTCGGCATTCACCGTCGCCGCGAATTGCGCCGGCAAGTCGACCCCTTCACGCTTGACCGTCTTGAAGCTGGGCAACGTGAAAGTGACCGCGTATGTGCCGGGCCGTAGATCGACGATTTGGTAGAGGCCCTGGTTATCCGTCACCGTCGCTTTGGAGCCTTCAATCAGGGCCGGGCTGCTGGCTTCCACCGTCACGCCGGGCAGGACTCCGCCCGAGGTGTCCCGCACCGTCCCAGTGATGCTGCTCTGCGCCGACGCGGCAGCCGGCAGGAGTAGGAGCAGGAAGAGCCACGCCGCGACGACAGACACGATTCGCTGGGTTCTCATCGGCTTTTCTCCTTATCCCTCACGCAAGATTCGTTCACTGGCGCCATCAACACCCGCGCCTCACTCATTTCCCGTCACTCGGCCTGTACACGTCGGCCTGGCCCCTTAGTCCGATCCCTTCCATGGCTCGGATCTGCGCGCCTTTGACGACGTTGATCACGCCGTAATTCTGCTCGTGACACGCGAACTCGTAGAGCGGCGGCGCGATCCTCGGGAGCGGCGCCTCGATCGACCACGGTTTGGCCCACGTCGCCGGATCGTCGGCCGTAAATTCGTACTTGATCGTCTTGGCGTCCACGAGCGTGAAGCGTTCGATCAGCTTCAAGGCCGGCGTGGATCGTTGCCAGCTCGTCTTGTCGGTGAAATTGGTGGTCTCGACGACGAGTGTACTGCCCTCCCAGTGGCCGCGCGAGTCGCCCAGCCACTGGCGGATGTCCGGCGAGAGATGCGGACGCCCGTCGAGCGGGATGATCCGGACGTCGCTGTTCGACTCCATGATCCACATCACGTATCCCGGGGCCTGCACGATCTGCGACTCGGCAGTCACGCCGCCCGGAACTTTTGGCGCCGACTCGACCCCCAAAATGCAGCGCGTGTACCAGCCGACCGACTGCACGTCGGTGCCTCCCACTCCACAGCAACCAAGGGCCCGTCGTTTCTGCGCCTCCGGCGTCAGCGGCGGAATTCTCCCATCCGGCGGATCCACGATCAACGATGTGCGCCGGTTCGGTCTGACCGGGCTCTGCCACGCATCCATCCCGTACTCTTTCCAATCGTAATGAACCGTCGTCGGATCGACTTCAGCATCTTGAGCGACCGCCTTCTTGAACGCGTCGACCGCCTCCTCGTTCGAGAACAGCGGTTTTCCTGCGAGCGCGACCGGTCGTTCCAAGGGCGTATAGCTGAGGACCAACCAGTACCCCTGCAAGTCCGGATCGCCCCACGGCGTACGGGGCGCGGTCCAGCCGCTTGGCGCGGGTGCGGTCGGATCCCACACGTTCGCGGCCAGCGCTGCTCCGCCTGATGGAGCCTGGGCCGCGACGGGGATCGGCGTCCACAACAATACCAGCACCACCAGGGCCGCGGGACCGAATGGCCGGGGCACTCGAGTACGCATCTGAAACCTCCTGTTCACCCGCCGACTCACCGCTCGTCCGCTCTTTCTCTTTCTCGGATCTGCGAGCCGACGACGAGGTTGATCAAGCCGTAATTGTGTTCGTGACACGCGAACTCATAGATCGGCGGTTCGATCCTCGGGAGCGGACTCTCTGCCGACCAGGCGCGCGTCCACGTCTTCGGATCGCTGACCGTGTATTCGTAACGGAGCGTCTTCGGATTGACGAGCGTGAAGCGTTCAACCAGATGCAACGCGTCGGTGGATCCTTGGAAGTTGGTACCGGGCGACGCGTCCTTGAAATTGGTGGTCTCGACGACGAGCGTGTTGCCTTCCCAATGGCCACGCGGGTCCCCCAACCACTCGCGCACGTCTTGCGAGAGATGTGGACGCCCATCCAGCGGCACGATGCGAACGTCGCTATTCGACTGCATGTACAGCAACACGTATCCCGGGGTCTGAAAGATCTGAGACTCGGCGCTCACGCCAGCTGCTTGCGCCGCCGAATCCGATCCGGGATTGCCGCCCCGGACCAGTGGCGGTCCTTCGAGCCCCGTGATGCAACGCGTGTAGAAGTTTCCAAAGGTTGACACGCTGGCCAGCGGAGAGACCACTCGTGCGGCGGCGGCAGCGGCGGCTCGCCGCTTCTGCGCGTCGGGCGTCAGGGGAGGAAGCTTCCCATCCGGCGGATCCACAATCAGCGACGTGTGCAGGTTCGGCCTGACCGGGTTTTGCCAGGCGTCCATCCCATACTCTTTCCAATCATAATGGACGGTTTTGGGATCGACTCCAGAGTCGGCGACGACCGCTTTCCTGAACGCGGCAACGGCTTCCTCTTCGGTGTAGAGTGGTTTTCCCGCAAGCTCTTTGGGGCGTTCCAAGGGCGTATAGGTCGATAACAACCAATATCCCTGGAGGTCCGGATCGCCCCACGGGGTACGAGGCGGCGTCCAATTCGCGATCTCCGCCGCGGCCTTTGCCCTCGCGACCGCCGCTTTAACCGCCGCGTCTGGATCAAAAGCTTCTCTGACGCCGATCCCCTTCGTCGGTGCCGCGCTGGCCGGGGCCTGGGCGCCTCCGCCAGAGGCTTCGGCGAGGACTGGCACCCACAACACGACCATCACGAGCGTCACAGCACCCAATGGCCCGAGAACTCGATGACGCATCTGGAACCTCCTGTCCACGTGTTTACTTCCTGAGGTCCCCTCCATCGGTTTCCCACGAATGGCGCGCCGCTAGACGGCTCAACATTATAACAGTGCATTACGGCTGGTTGTAGACCTAAACGTCAACCCGAGCCTCTCAGAAGTCGAACTGGGCGCCGAGTCTCAACAAGCGTCCGCCCAGAATCTGGGTGGCGTCCCGCCAGACCCCCCCTGGGGGGCTGTAGGTGGTGTTCATGTTGAGGACGTTGCTCGCGTTGAACACGTTATAGACGTCCAGCCCGCCGCGCAGCCTGGCCGTCCCCCTCAGCCGAAACACGCGTGAGAACCGGAGATCCAACTGTTGGATCCGAGGCTCGTAGAGCGTGTTGGGAGCAATGAGGTTGAACGTCACGGTGGCGGTACACGTGGCGGCAGTACCGCACGACCCGAGGTTGCGGCCGATCAACGGCCTGATCTCGGCATTGGTCGCCACGTAGCTCGCCGCCACCGGAATCCCTGAACTGTTCTGGTAGATCGCGCTGGTCTGGATATCCCAGGGCAGTGGATAGACGGCCAGGAACTTGACCTGCGTCGAGGCGGACCATGGCGGAGCGCTGTGGCAAAACGCCTGTGTGCGGGGATCGGCGGCCACCCCACCCTGAGTCAGCAGCGACGCATCGCTGTTCTGATAGCAGTAATCGGTCACCGTCCGTCCCACGCTCACGCCCCCCGAAAGTTGTCCGCCCTGCCCAAACCGCGCGTTGATAGTCGCATCGACGCCGTTGTAGACCTGGGACTGCTTGCCAACGCTTGACGCTTTGGTCACCAGGTTATCGACCTTCCCGAATGCGGCCGGCTTGATGTCGTACAAGCCGCAGAGCTGCTGACCGCTGTTGGGCAGCCGGCTGTCGACCGGCGCCGTGAAGCAGTACGAATCGTAGTCCACCGGCCCGACCGCCAGGTTGTCGGTGGCCAGGAAGCCGCCGTACCAGGTACGGAAATAGCCGAGATTCAGCGCGATACCCGGACGCAGTTGGTGCTGGATGGAGAGCGAGGTTTGCCAATTGTAGAACTGCGTGTTGAAACCGCCCACCGCATTCTCGCCAAATCGCGTGTCGACGTTCGGCTTCCCGAAGTTGAGGTTCGACCAACCGCCGCACTCGCCGTTGGCCGCCGGGTTGAGGAGACTGCAATCGGGCAGGTAATTCCCGTTGGCATCGCTCCAGTTCCGATTGGTAGTACGTGTCAGTTGATTCGCCGGGTTCGCCGTGGCGGAGACGACGCGGTCGGGATAGTGGCCCAGCGAGACCTTGAGCGCGGTCCTGCCGGTGCCGAAGAGATCGTACGCGGCACCCACCCGCGGACTGAGATTTCGAAAATGTGGCACGTTCTCAGTCGGCGCGAACTGGCGCACCGGCACGAAGAACCCGGCCCCCAGCACTTGTTCAGGAGTCGACGCCTTCGCATCGTTGTAACGGACACCCAGGTTCAACGTCAGCTTGCTAACGGTCCACTGGTCCTGCGCGTAAAGACCGATGTCCCGCACGGACTCCTCGAAGTTCCACGGCGCGTCGGTGAGCGTGAGCTGGTTGGGCACGCCGTTCCGGAACCTGTAGTTGATCGACCCGTTATGCATCCACAGATCCTGGCCGAGGTGGGCGATATCGCCGATTCCGACCTGTCTCAGGCCGACTCCGGTCTTGAAGTTGTGCGAGCCCGTGACGTACGACACGGCGAAGCGCCCCTGGAGCTGCCGGCGGGGCAGTGTCCGTGTGGCGACGTTGCCATAGACCAGGTTGAAACCCTGGTCCGTGATCCGGATGTCCGTCTGGCTTGCGGCCGGATCTCGCTTGTCGCTTTGGTTGATGATATTCGCCGACCCACCAACCTCGATCAGAGTCCGATTGGTCGCCGGGAACGTCCAGGAGGCGTTCGGCACGTAGTTCGGGTTGTAGTTGTGCTGCCCGGCCGCTTCGGGCGTCGAGCGAGTGCCAGGATTCAACAGATTGAACACGCAGTTGCAGTTGGGCTGGAACGAGTTCCCGAAGACAATCTTGTGCTTCTCCCCGGCTTGCCACGTGAGGCGGAAACTCAGATCCCTGCTGAAGTCGTCGCTGTAAGCGGGCCTGCCGAGATCGGGTGCGTAAAGCAACGACGTGGGTTGACGAAGCCTGTTGTAGTAATTGCCTTCTGAGTACTGCTGCGTCACACCCTCGCGGGACGACAAGAAGAACCACAGTCGATTTCGCCTGATCGGGCCACCCAGCGCGGCCGCGCTGTCCCTAAATTTCTTGACCGAACCGATCCGTTGTGGGTCCAGGTGGCGGGCGAGCAGCGCGTCGGTGATATTGCTCGATTCCAAACTCGGGCCGACGTAGGCGAATGTCGCCGTCCCCAAGAACGTGTTGCCGCCATCTTTGCCCACCATATTCAGCTGCATCCCGCCGGTATCGCGATCCGCACCGACGCCGCTCGTCTCGACGACGACTTCCTGAATGTTGACCTGGTTGTAAACATACACGCCCGACGTCAGGCCGGTAATCTGATGATTCATCCCGTCCACAACGGGCTGCGCTTCGGGAGCGCCATGAGCGCTGTAGGCCGTCTGCGTGCGGTCGCTCAGGCCACCGACGCCGCGGTCGCTTTCTCGCCGCAACGTCACGCCCGGAAGAACCGCCGACAAGGTGGCGAGACGTCCGGTGCCGGGGAGCGCCGACAGCGTCTCCTGCGCGACCTGCACCTGCGCGCGCGAGCTGCGCGTGTCGACGATCGGCGCCTCTCCCGACACCGTCACGGTTTCTTCGAGCCCGCCCACCGCCAACTCGGCATTCACTGACGCCGTGAATTCCGCCTGCAAGGCAATCCCTTCATGCCTCACGGTGCTGAAACCGGCCAGGCTGAAGACGACGGTGTAAGCTCCGGGCCGCAGATCGACGATGCGGTAGAGGCCTTGCCCGTCCGTCACAGCAACCTTGGAGCCTTCGATGAGCGCGGGACTGCTGGCGGTCACCGTGACGCCCGGCAGGACTCCGCCAGATGTATCTCGCACCACTCCAGTAATGCTGGTTTGGGCCCGCGCGGCGGCCGGCAGAAGCAGGAGGGAAGACCACACGACGAGAGAGACACATGAGTGGCTTTTCATCGACGTTCTCCCTTCTAGGTCAACTTCATCGAGCGACGTGATGACTTGTCCGTGTCACGGCTTGTTGTAGAGGACGTGGCGTGACGCGGAGTCAGCTCCTCCCGGCGTCTGCGCGTCCCGCTGAATCTTGAGCACGCCGCCGTCCAGGACCCAAATCTCCCGCGTTTGGTCCAGTCCATGGACCGTGTAGAGGACCAGTCTGTTCGCGGCCCCGTCCCAGTGGAGCTTCCGTTTGTACGGGTACTTGCCGCCAGGAGCCGGATCCGGCATCGGATTCTGTTTTTCATCCATCGTGTAGACCGCTTGGAGCGACCTGCCCGATTCATACTGCATGTCAATCGTGATCTCCGTCGCGGTCTGCTTGACCGACATGGTGACGGGCGGCTCGCCCGATCCGGATCCCATGCCGCCGCTCACCGCGGTCTCGCTCTTGGCGGTGTCGTACTTCCACGTCGCCGCAAAGTTTGGCATCCTGGCTGGAGCCGAACCCGTTGGCGTTCCAGTCGCTCTTGCGGTCGTGGGCGACGCCATTGTCACCGTCGAGATCACCGCGGCGGGCGTCGTCGGCGCGACCGGCCGACCCCAAAACAACCGTGAAGAATCGACACCCGGCTTCGGCCGGAACTTCTGCGTGCGGCCACCAAAGACTTCGGCGGCGTACAGATTCCCATCCGAGTCGGCCGAAATCTGATGGACGCCCCACGTGGCGCCGGGATACGTGCCGTAGCGGCCGAAGATTTCCTCGATGTGTCCCCGCAAGTCGAACTTGGCGAACTGTTCGTGGTCGCCGTCGTAGCACCACAGGTGCTGATCGCGGCTCATCGACAGCGAGTGGCAGTAGCCGCTGGGCCACTGGTCCAGATAGAGGCCGTTCTCGTCGAAGACCTGAATGCGCCGGTTGAATCGGTCGGAGACGTAGACGCGGCGATCGTCGCCCACGGCGATCCCGTGCGGCACGGTGAACTCGCCGGACTTGGTGCCGGTTTTCGGCCCGCCCCACCACATCAGGGGCTTCCCGTTCTTGTCGAACTTGACGACGCGGCTGTTCGCGTAGCCGTCGCTCACAAAAAAGGTCCCGTCCGGCAACCAGTCGATCATGGTCGGCCGATTGAAATGCGCGAGGTCGGCGTTGTCGCCGAAGATGCCCTTTTCGCCGAGCGTCATCACGAGCTGCTTGCCGTCGTTGGTAAACTTCCAGATCGAGTGGTTCATGTCGTCGACGATCCAGACGTGTCGCTCGGGGTCGTACGGCTGGACGTAAATCTGGTGCGGTCCACGGCCATCCTCGAACAGCTTGTCCCACTGCGTCCACGATTCGACCAGATTCCCCTTCCCATCGATCACCAGGATGCAGTTGCGAAACTCCGGTACCGG
The DNA here is from genome assembly GCA_023265105.1 of Acidobacteriota bacterium. Classification (GTDB taxonomy): domain Bacteria; phylum Acidobacteriota; class Vicinamibacteria; order Vicinamibacterales; family CAVVIG01; genus JAHFUJ01. The sequence continues at coordinate 11,830 of JAHFUJ010000026.1, read as the reverse complement.
TCCGGTCGCGCCCCCAAGGTTCAGGGCGCCCCAATTGCCGGCGAAATCTCTCGGGAGTCTTCTGTCTTTCGGGAGCTCGAGCTCGCCGCGGCTGACCAGGAAGACTTTGTCGGGCGTTTCTGGGTACACTCCGGACTGCGAGCCCCAAATGTATCCGGGTTTCGGCCAGGTCTTTTTCGGCCAGCTTGGATCGACCTCGTAGGGGCCACTAATATCGAAGCCCCCTCGCTGATCGGGCCCGGCCTGCGGCGGAGGCGTGGGCGCTCGCTGCGCGAGCGGGGCGGACGAGGAGCGCATGCCCAGGCCAATCACGACGAGCAACGCGACGAGGACCGAAACGATAAACCTCCGCATCCAAACCTCCTTCAAGTGCTCGCGGGGCCCCACTTCGTTCACGGCGCCGGGGCCCCCGGCGCTTTCGGCTCAAGGCTGCCGCTCGCTCGCGCTGCGCCGCTCGACGCTCGCTATGCTCGCGCGGGCCGCAGGCGCTTCAACGAGTGTTGACGGTGGAGTGTAGCACCCGACGAACCCGTCCTTCAACGCAGCGCGACAGGCGCTGGACGGGTGTAGACTGGTCGTACGTTTCCGGAAAACGCCCTGATTTGAGGTAAAGAGGTAAATACGATGCGACACTTTGCTTGGCTCTCTTCCGTCGGCGTCTCGCTTTTTCTCGCGGCCGCGTGTGGGACCCGAGACCCGCAGCCGGAGTACCGGCCGACCGCGACGATCAAGGACATCATGGACTCCACGGTCGATCCTTCGGCGGACTTTTTGTGGGACTCGGTCGCGACCGTCGTCACCGCCGCCGGTACCGAAGAGCGCGCGCCGCGCACCGACGAAGAATGGATCAACGTTCGGCGGCGCGCGATTCAGCTGATCGAAGCGACCAACCTGCTGCAGGTCCCGGGCCGCCACGTCGCCAAGCCCGGGGAAAAGTCGGAGAACCCCGGCATCGAACTAGGACCCGAGGAGATCGAAACGGTGATCAACCAGGACCGTGCGACGTGGATCAAGTTTGCGCACGGGCTGCACGATGCCGTCATGCCGGCGTTGAACGCCATCGAGGCCAAGAACGTGCAAGCGCTCTCGGACGCCGGAGAGCAGATCGATACGGCGTGCGAGAACTGCCATCTGAAGTACTGGTACCCGAACCAGGAGGAGTCGTTGAAGGCGGCATTGAAGAAGCAGAAGGAGGGAGGGCAGTGACGAAGGGCCGGGCGGTGTTTCGGCTCGCCGGCTGTCTGCTCGTCACCATTGCGGCAGCGGGCGGGGACGGCACCGCCGCGGCGGCGCAGGCCGCGGGACGCGGCGCGATCAAAGGCCACGTGCGCCTCATGGGAAAGTCGCCCGGCAACCCGATCATCAGGATGGGCATGGATCCCATGTGCGCCAAGATCAATGCCGGCAAACGCGTCGTCCAGGAGACCGTCGTCACGAGCACGGACGGCGGCCTGGCGAACGTCTTCGTCAAGCTGCAAGGCACGTTTCCGCAGACACCGGTCCCCACCACGCCCGTGAGCGTCGACCAGCACGGGTGCGTCTACAGTCCTCGCGTCGTGGGCGCTCGCGTCGGTCAGATGCTTCAGGTCCGGAACAGCGACGAGCTCATGCACAACGTCCACGGGTTGTCGGTCGGCGGCAACGGCTTCAACGTCAGCGAACCGAAGGCCGGGATGGTGCAGCAGTTTCGTTTGAAGGACGAAGAAATCATGCTGAAGGTCAAGTGCGACGTGCACAGTTGGATGCTCACCTTTGTCGGTGTCGTCAGCCATCCGTACTTTGCCGTCAGCGGTGACGCCGGCGCGTTCGAGATCGACAACGTACCTGCGGGCACCTACACCGTCCAGGCCTGGCACGAGCGGTACGGTCCGCTCACGCAGTCCGTGCGGGTCAGGGCGGGCGTACCGACAACGGTCGACTTCAGCTACACGGGCTCTGAAAAAGCCGGCCCCTAATGTGTTATCCGCCTAGGAGCGTGTCCGAGAAATGGGAACACGCTCCTAGTCAGCGCCGTGTTGATGTGAGCAAACAGATGCTAAAGCGCGAGACGGTTTGCGTTGTTCTTGTGGCTGTCCTCTCCTGCCCGATGGCGCTCGGGGCCCAGGCAATCGTTGAGGGTCGCCCGCCCACGCCCTTGAGGCTGTCAATCGGCCGGGAAGGCGCGCGGTTGTCCAAAGTGGCGACCCCTTCACCGACCCAGAGCGGCGTGCCGACTGGCAAGCATCGGTGCTCGGTCAAGAAGGCTGTCTTCATTGGAGCGGTAGCCGGAGCGGCGGCGGGAGCGGTCGCCGGATCGCTTATCTACGGCGACGACACGAGCGCGCGTCTCTCTCGAGGCGTCTATGCGATTGCGATTGCCGGACCGTCGAGCCTCGCGGGCGCCGCGTTTGGCGCGTGGTGGTGTGGGTGATTCAGGGCAGATGATTTCAGTTGACATCGATCTGATTTGGGCGTAACAAGCTGTCCGAAGTGGCATCTCTTTCGTTGAGGCAGACGAGCGTCTGGGAGGTATGAAATGGGCAGACGATTTCTCGAGGTGATCGGTGTGGCGGCGGTGCTCCTCGCCGTGATCGTGCTCCTGAAGCTTGCGCCGGTCCCTGTCGCGGGCCAGGCCCCGTGGGGCGACCCCGACCTGCAGGGCATCTGGACCGACGAGTTTCAGACGCCCTTGCAGCGGCCCGCTCGGTATGCCAGCAAAGAGTTTTTCACCGACGCGGAAAGGGCTGACCTGGATAAACGAAGAGCCGCGATTCTTCGTCGAGACCACCGCGAGCCGGTGGGGAGCGAACGTGACGTCGCCGGCGCGTATAACGCCGTGTTCCAGTCGATCAAGCATACGGGCCGGCGCACGTCGCTCGTTGTGGATCCGCCGGATGGGAGAATTCCTCCCTTGACGCCGCAGGCCAAGAAGGCAAACGACCTAGACCGAGAGTTTCGGCTCGCACTCATGCAAGCCACAGAAACGTGCAAAAAAGGAGAGCCCGAGTGCGCGGGCTGGAAGTACGGGCCGCCGTCACCGAGGCGAGCGGAGATCGCTCCGTTCTACAACACGGGACGCCTGAATCGCGCCGACGGTCCAGAGGACCGCGCCATGTCCGAGCGTTGCATGGCCGCCGTGATGCCCGATTTTGCCGGTTACCGTCGGATCGTGCAGTCTCCTGGATCCGTGGCGATTTTCTACGATGTCGGCCAGGGGCAAGGGTGGCAGCGCATGATCCCCGTCAACGGGGCTCCGCATCTTCCGCAACCCGTCCGCCAGTGGTGGGGCGACTCGCGTGGCCGCTGGGAGGGGAAGACGCTGGTCGTCGACGTCACCAATTTCTCGCCCAAGAGTAACTTCATGGGGTCGCGTGAGAACTTGCATCTCGTCGAACGCTGGACGCGCGTCGACGCCAAGACGCTCGAGTATGCCGTCACGATCGACGATCCGACGACGTGGACCAAGCCGTGGACCGTCAAGCAGGAAATGACCAGGCAAGACGAGCAGGCGAATCGGATCTACTACGAGCCGCGGTGTCACGAGGGGAACTTCGGATTGCCGGGCATGCTCGCGGGCGCGCGCGCCCAGGAGCGCGCCTTCGCCGAGGGGCGAGGCCCCGATCCGGCCACACGGGACACCGCGTCCGATTTCGGTGCGGCAGGTGGTGAGGAGAACGCGGATCCGTTGGCGGGAGGAGGCTAACCATCATGCGTCACCGGATCAAAGGCTCGATGATTGCCGTCGCGATTGCCGCGGCCGCTGTAAGCGCCGTCGTCTCCGTGTCGGTGACACGAACCGCCGGCCAGGCGTCGCGGCCGGCACGCACCGCGGACGGCAAGCCCAACTTTAGCGGCATTTGGCAGGCGAACAACGAAGCCAATTGGGACCTGCAGGCCCACGAAGCGCGTGCGGGCGCGGTGATGCAAAAGGGCGTGTACTCGTACGCGTACGCCCAAGTGCCCGCGGCGCCGGTGCTCGCGCTCGGCGCGGCTGGCATCGTTCCGGGCTCGCTCGGTGTCGTACAGGACGATGGTCAAATTCCGTACAAACCGGAAGCCGCGGCAAAGAAGAAGGAGAACGCGGAACACTGGATCGACCGCGACCCTGAGCTCAAGTGCTATTTGCCGGGCCTGCCGCGCGCGATGTACATGCCGTATCCGTTTCAGATTGTCCAGAGTACGAACAAGATCCAGATGGCCTACGAGTTTTCGAGCGCGGCTCGCACCATCCATCTGGACAAAGCCGCGGGACCGCCGGTCGATACGTGGATGGGCCACTCGGTCGGCCATTGGGAGGGAGACACGCTGGTCGTCGACGTGACGAGTTTCAACGAAAACAGCTGGTTCGATCGGGCCGGGAATTTCCATAGCGACGCGTTGCATCTGGTCGAACGCTTCACGCCGATTACTCCTGACGCGATCCGCTACGACGTGACCATCGAAGATCCGCAGGTGTTTACGCGACCCTGGAGAATCTCGATGCCTCTCTATCGGCGCCTGGAGCCGAATGTCCAACTCCTCGAGAATCGCTGCATGGAGTTTGTGGAAGAGTTCCTGGACGGACATCTTCGCAAGCAGCAGCTGGTCAAGCACTGGGAGGGGGAGACGATCGTCGTCGATATCACGCGGAAGGTTCCACCCGGTGAGCGCCTCTACGAAGGAATCGGAAAGTAAGAAGGAGGTTGAATCCGATGCGCACGATGCTGGCCGTTGTGATCGCGGGAGCGGGTCTGTGTCTGGCTGGGACGGCGGTGCCCCTCTCGGCGCATCATGCCTTTGCGGCCGAATTCGAGGCGACCAAGCCGGTCACCTTCAAGGGCACGATCACGAAGATGGAATGGACCAATCCCCACGTGTGGCTCCACCTCGACGTGAAAAAGCCGGACGGGACGGTGGAAAATTGGGCGTTCGAAGGTGGGACCCCGACCGTTCTTTTCAGGCGGGGCTTTACGAAGAATTCTGTGCTGCCGGGGACGGAGGTCGTCGTCGACGGGTACCAGTCGAAGGACGGGTCGCACCGGGCCAATGGCAGGGATCTCACGTTCCCCGATGGAACCAAGATGTTTCTCGGCTCCTCCGGCACTGGCGCCCCCAACGAACTGACACCTGACAACCAGAAGGTGCCGGCGAAACGATAACTCTTCCCTCCCGTCGCTCAACGCTCATTGGCCGCCCGCCCGAGCGACTGGCCCGCACGTGTCGGGCCAGCCCTCGTGGCAGGCAAGCGCGGACAACGCGGATGGCGCCCGCTCCGTGATCGGCCCTTTGCTTCCCCTCAAGACGATCGGATAGTCGCCGAGCGTCGGCGGCGCGCTCTCCAGCGTGCCGGGGCTGGTGGTCACCCTGGTGGCGTTAAGGCACGCCGGCAGAAACCCGAGCTCGCACCCACGCTGGATCGATTCCAGCGCTCCGGCACGATCGGCCGCCCGCCCAACCTGAAGGATGCCGAGCTCGTTGCATGCCCAGCCCGATCCGCGGTCGCAGAAGCTCGACTGCAAGTCCCCGAAGTAAGAACAGGCGTCCGGTCGTTCCTGTGCGCACGCCTGGCGCCAGAACGGCAGCCACTGACCGGGATGGCTGTCGCCTACTCCTTGCGCGGCGCTCATGACCGCGAACACGATCGCCCAGATCGACATGTACGCCAGGTGGCGCTGTCGTGGCGCAAGCGATCGGCCAAGCGAGGCCGGATCGAACGCCCGGAGCGCCTTCGACCGCGCCGCGCGATCGATCAAATTGATCGAGAGATTCAGGAGTGGCACCTGCAGGAGCTTGTCGTAGAAGGTCGGCATATTCGCACGGCCAAGCACCTCGTACAAGATGATGGTGCTCAGCCCGTAGAGCGCACCGAACATGATGCGGCCCAGCTCGGTGCGAGGCGAGGTGGACGGATCGGTGAACAGGAGGTGCATCCCGAGGAAGACCGCAATCGGGATATACGAATCGAAGAAGAAATAGGTGCCCGTCGCGGCGAAGTACGCGAGGCCGAACAGGTAGGTCGTCACGACCGCCGACATCGTCATGGAGGTCACGCCGAAGAAGAATTGTCCCGGCAGACCGATCAGAAACAGCATCACGTAGATGTGCGGTGGATAAAACTGCGTGTTCGCAATGTCCTTGCCCCACGTCATGTCGCTCGTGCCCGTGAGAATCAGCGCGAGCGAAAACACCGCGAGCGGAAACGACGATGGGTTGAAGATGTGGGCGCGTCTCCCCTCCTTGTCCCAGCGGATTAACTCTTTGGCGGCGAAGCCGAGCGCCACCATGAGGAACTGCAAGTAGAACCAGTCCGGCTTGAACCACAGAAAGAGGTTGATGCTGAAAATGACGGGGAACGGACCAAAGCCCAGCGTGTAGGTGTCTCGCCGCGACCAACTGAGCAGCATATCGAAGGCGTACGCAAACGCCAGCTGGGCGGCGATGAGGGCAGCCGAGTCGTACACCTGGCGCCAGTGCCAGCCCCAGTAGAGCAGCACCGAGCCCTGTGCGCACGCCTGCAGATAGTGCTGTTTCCGCAGGACGATCTCCAGCGTCAGCGTCCGGCCCTTTCGCAAGGCCGATCCGAACAGAACCGCGTTCCACGCGAACAGCGTGGCCCCTGCCCCGAGAAACGACCACAGCAACGTCGGGTTCTGTCGAACGGAGTCGAGGAGTCCGACCGTGACGAGACCCAGTGTGCAGACGAGCGGCAGGCCGAACGCTCGTTGTGGCGGAACGCGTGACCCCACGACCCAATTCTCATCTATTCTTGGCAGGAAGGGCCCACGATTGTTATACTGGCCGTTCGTCTAACGCCGTTAATTTTGTGATGTAGGCGCGTAGCTCAGAGGTTAGAGCGCCTGCTTGACACGCAGGAGGTCGGTGGTTCGAGTCCACCCGTGCCTACCATTCGTTCAGCTATCAGCTGTCAGCTATCAGCTGTCAGTGCTGACAACCTTTCAGTACGTGTCCGGCTTGAGCCGGACCGTTCAGTACGTAGTGTCCGGCTTGAGCCGGACCGTGGCTGCAGCTGAGAGCTGACAGCTGATAGCTTCCACGTTCACTCCCCCAATGAACCAGGTCACTGTCACGCTTCCAGATGGGTCGAGTCGCACCGTGCCCACCAGCACGCACGTCCGTGACGTCGCGGAAGGGATCTCTCCGCGCCTCGCGAAAGCGGCGCTCGCCGGGCTGGTCGACGGCACGCTCGTCGACTTGTCTTATCCCATCGAGAAGGATGGGTCGGTCCGCATCGTGACCGACAGCAGCCCCGAAGCGCTGCCGCTCTGTCGCCACAGCACGGCGCATCTGCTGGCCGCGGCGGTGACGCACCTGTTCCCCGGCGCCCAGTGCGGCATCGGGCCGGCGACTGAGGAAGGCTTCTTCTACGACTTCATCGTCGATCGTCCGTTCGTGCCGGAGGATCTCGAGGCGATGGAGAAGAAGATGAAGGAGCTGGCGGCGCAGGATCTGCCCTACGAGCGCCAGATGTGGCCGCGAGACGACGCCAAGGCGTTTTTCGCCAAGCGCGGCGAGCCGCTGAAAGTGCAGTTGATCGACGAGAAGACCGCGGGGCAGCGTGAGGTCTCCTGCTACACGATCAAGGATCCGGACACGTTCATCGATTTCTGCGTCGGCCCGCACGTGCCGTCGACCGGCAGGCTGAAGGCGTTCAAGCTGCTCAACACGTCGAACGCGTACTGGAAAGGCGACGCGCGCAATCAGCCGATGCAGCGCGTCTACGGCACCGCATTCCTGGCCGACAAGGACCTGAAGGCGTATCTCACGCAGATCGAAGAGGCCAAGAAGCGCGACCACCGCAAGCTCGGGCGCGAGCTCGGCCTGTTCACGTTCCATCATTGGGCGCCGGGCGCCGCGTTCTGGATGGACAAGGGCGCGACGCTCTACAACATTCTCGCGAACTATATGCGCGACGTGCTCTTCCCCGCCGGCTACGTCGAGGTGAAGACGCCGCTCGTGTACAACAAGGCGTTGTGGGAACGGTCGGGCCACTGGCAGCATTACCGGCAGAACATGCTCCTCATCGAATCGGAAGGCGAGACGATGAGCGTCAAGCCGATGAACTGCCCGGGCCATTTTCTGCTCTACGCAAGCCAGGTGCACAGCTATCGCGACCTGCCCATCCGGTTCCACGAGCAGACGCCGCTGCACCGCGACGAGGCGTCGGGCGTGTTGTCGGGACTCACGCGCGTTCGGCAGTTCTCGCAGGACGATGCCCACTGTTTCGTGATGCCGGAGCAGATCGGCGACGAAATCGAGCGGCTCCTGCGGCTCGTGCAGCGAATCTACGGCGACTTCGGGCTGGAGTACACGGCCAAGCTGTCGACGCGCCCCGAGCAGTTTCTGGGCGAGATCGCCACGTGGAACCATGCCGAGGGGCAGTTGAAGCAGGCGCTCGAAAAAGCCGGCCAGGCCTACACCGTCAACGAAGGCGACGGCGCGTTCTATGGGCCGAAGATCGATTTCGATGTCACCGACGCCATCGGCCGCAAGTGGCAGTGCGCCACGATTCAGCTCGACTACGCGCAGGCGGACAACTTCGATCTGAAGTACATCGGTGCCGACAACGGCGAACACCGGCCGGTGGTCATCCATCGCGCGATTGTCGGCAGCTTCGAGCGGTTTATCGCGATTCTGATCGAGCACTACGCCGGCGCGTTTCCGCTGTGGCTGGCGCCGGTCCAGGCGATCGTGCTGCCGATTTCCGACCGGCACCTGACCTACGCCGCCTCCGTCCGCGACCAGCTCAAGGCGGCCGGCCTGCGGGGGGAGCTGGACGAGCGGCAGGAGAAGATCGGATATAAGATCCGAGAGGCCCAGCTGCAGAAGGTGCCCTACATGCTGGTGGTCGGCGATCGCGAGAGCGCCGAGGGTACGGTTTCGGTGCGCAGCCGCTCAGGCGGCGATCAGGGTGCGAGCTCGATCGATGATTTCATCGCGTTAGCGCGCGACGAAGTACGGACGAAGGCCAGCAGCTCAACGCCAGTCACGAAAGGCTCTACCACGGATGCCACGGAGCAAAACGGAGAGGCACGGAAAGATAAGGCACGGCAGCAGTGACCTCCGTCGGTTCCCGTGTTCTCCGTGGTAGCGTTTTCGTGAAAGGACAAACGTAAGGAGGCCACTATCGCTTTCGACAGAAGTCCACGGCGTGACGACCGCACGCGGGTCAACGAACGGATCCGCGTCCGTGAAATTCGCGTGATCGACGACACCGGCACGCAGCTCGGCATCATGCCGCCGCCGCAAGCGCTCGCGCTCGCCAAGCAGAAGGGGCTCGACCTGGTCGAAATCTCGCCGACGGCCGTGCCGCCGGTCTGCCGCATCATGGATTTCGGCAAGTATCAGTACCAGGAGCAAAAGCGCGCGCGCGAAGCCCGGCGGCACCAGAAAGTGATCTTGGTCAAGGAGATCAAGTTCCGCCCGAAGGTCGACGAGCACGACTACCAGTTCAAGAAGAAGCATATCGAGCGCTTCCTCGAGGACGGCGACAAGGTGAAGGCGACGATTTTCTTTCGCGGCCGCGAGATGGCCCATCCCGACATCGGACGCCGCATCCTGGAGCGGCTGGTGCAGGAGCTGTCGGATGTCGCGGTCGCCGAAACCACGCCGCGCATGGAAGGCAACCAGATGCACACGATCCTGACCCGGCGGCCGCAGTCGGGCGGCGGCAAGGCAAAGCCGGCGGCAGCGACGACGGCGAGATGAAAAAGCTCCACCACGGAGGTCACGGAGGAAAACGGAGGAGCACGGAAAGATAAACGTCCGGCAACAGTGACCTCCGTTCGTTTTCCGTGTGCTCCGTGGTAGTGATTTTATGAGGACAAGATGCCCAAGCTAAAAACCCACCGCGGCGCGGCCAAGCGCTTCAAGCGGACCAAGACCGGGAAGTTTCTGCGCGGCAAGGCGTTCAAGCAGCACATTCTGAGCAGCAAGACGACCAAGCAGAAGCGCGGGCTGCGGGGAACGGCGTTGGTCGCCGATGTGGACACGCCGAAGCTCGCGCGGATGTTGCCGTATAAATAGCTATCAGCTCTCAGCTGTCAGCTGTCAGCGGTGAGCTGTCAGCTAGGAGATAGAGCTGATGGCTGAAAGCTGACGGCTGGGAGCTATACCTTTCAGCTATCAGCTATCAGCT
>JAHFUJ010000026.1:0-1616 GCA_023265105.1 Acidobacteriota bacterium | reverse complement strand
TCAGCTGTCAGCTTTCAGAGGAGACGAGATGCCGCGTGTAAAACGAGGAACAGTCCGGCGGGCCAAGCGCAAGAAGCTGCTCGGCCTGGCGAAGGGCTACTACGCCAACAAGAGCAAGCTCTATCGCGCCGCCAAAGAGTCGGTCGACACGGCGCTCAAGTACGCGTTCGTCGGGCGGCGGCGCAAGAAGCGCGACTTCCGCCGGCTGTGGGTCGTGCGGATTAACGCGGCCGCGCGCGAGCATGGCCTCACGTACGGCACGTTCATCAACGGGTTGAAGAACGCCGGCGTCACGCTCGATCGCAAGAGCCTGTCGGAGCTGGCCATTCGAAGCCCCGCGGCATTTGCCACGCTCGCCGAGCGGGCGAAAGCAAGCGCGAAGCCGCCGGCTGGCGCCTGACCCCGCCTTTTTCGCGAAGGCGCGGAGACACGAAGACACACGAAACCACTCTTGGGCTCTACCACGGAGGTCACGGAGGGCAACGGAGGAACACGGAAAGATCAACGTACGGCCGCAGTGACCTCCGTTCGTTTTCCGTGTGCTCCGTGGTAGCGCCTGCTGTTTCCGCTCATGAATCCTCCCCGACCCGAAGAGCTGCAGGCGTCGTTCGAAGAGGAACTTCGTGCGGCGATCGACGCGGGGAACGTGCAGCCCGTCCGCGATCGGTACCTGGGTCGAAAAGATGGCGTTGTCACGCGCCTTTTGAAAGAGGTCGCCGCCGCCCCGCCGGAAGAGCGCAGCGCACGAGGAGCTCGAGCAAACGACTTCAAGCGGTACGTCGAGCGACGGGTCGCCGAAGCGGTCGAAGTCGTCCGAGAGTCCCTGCGCCGGGCCCTCGAGCAAAGCCAGCGCGTCGACGTCACGCTGCCGGGCCGGGTTCCCCCGCTCGGCCACCGTCACCCACTTACGCTCGTGCGCGATCGCATGGAAGAAATCTTCACGCGCATGGGCTTCGCGATCGTCGAAGGACCGGAAGTGGAGGACGAATGGCACTGCTTTGACGCCTTGAACATGCCGGCGGAGCACCCGGCGCGAGACATGCAGGACACGCTCTACCTTGCGGCGCCCATGGTCGGCGAGGCGTGGACCCCCGCCGGTCCGCGACCAGACGAGGAGCGCCGCGGCGATCTGCGGACGATGCTCCGCACGCACACCTCATCGATCCAGATTCGCTACATGCAGGCGCACACGCCGCCGATCCGCATCGTCGCGCCCGGCCGCGTCTATCGCCGCGACGACCTCGACCTGACACACACGCCGATGTTCTCGCAAATGGAAGGGCTCGTCGTCGGGGAGGGAGTTTCGCTCGCGGAGCTGAAAGGCACGCTGCTCGCGTTTGCGCGCGACATGTTCGGCACGACGTCACGCCTGCGCTTCCGCCCGAGCTTTTTCCCGTACACCGAACCGAGCGCGGAGGTCGACATCAGTTGCTGGGCGTGCGACGGCGCCGGCTGCCAGATGTGCAAGCGGAGCGGGTGGCTCGAAATTCTCGGGTGCGGCATGGTGCACCCGGCAGTCTTTGAAGCGGTCGGCTACGATGCGGAGCGCTATACCGGCTTCGCGTGGGGCATCGGCATCGAGCGCGTCGCGATCCTGCGCTATCAGGTCGACGACA
>JAHFUJ010000025.1:15543-31590 GCA_023265105.1 Acidobacteriota bacterium | reverse complement strand
CGGTCGTCGCCGAGGCCTGTTTCTTGATGAGGAAGGTCGACGGCGCCGGTCCGGCCGAAGTGATCGCGCTGGGACGCAAGGGGGTCTACGAGATCGCGCTGTCGATCGAGGACCACTGGGCAGACATCGAAGGGTTGTTGCGGAAATACGTGAACCGGCCAATCTCGTTGGCGGATGCCTCCCTGATCCGTTGCGCGGAGATCCACGAGGAGGCCCGCATCCTCACCTTCGACTCTGATTTCGGCGTCTACCGATGGGCTCGACACAAGAAGTTTCATCTGTTGTAGCGGAGGCCGGTGAGCAGGACTAAAAGTCCTTGCGCAGAGCAGGACTAAAAGTCCTGCGCTACGTCCCGCGCTACGACTGATGGGCGGGCGACCAAGAGTCCTGCGCTACGTCCGGCGCTACGACTAATGAACTGGCAGGACTAAAGTCCCGCGCTACGACCTGCCTTACAACTCGCTGCCGAAGTCGCGAATGATGCGCGCCAGAGCGATCCGATCGACGTCAGGCTCCCCGTCTGCGCCGTCGACGATGAGGCTCGATCCAAGGCCGAGGATCGTGGCGTGAGGACCGTTCGCCGTCGAGATCTTCACCTTCGAGGCGTCGAGCTTCAGGTGCACGACACCCGCCGCGTGCGCCGCGTCGATGGCGCCGGTCAGCTGGCGCGCAATCTCCACTCGCTCGGGCCTTCCGACCGACGCGCGCGAGCCGAGGACGGCCAGCGACCATCCCGCCACATACTCGCTGGCGACGTACAGATGCCCCTCGGCGGTCAGGCCGATGTCGACGAGCTTTGCGACGCTCGGATGCTGGACAGAGGCGAGTGCAGGCTTCCAGCGGCGGTAGCGCGACAAGACCGCATCGGCATCGTCGCGCGGACCTAGAACCTTGAGCGCAACGTATCCGCGCGCGCTCTCAAGCGCCTGCGCCAGATACGTCAGGCCGCTGGAGCCTTCGCCGATCGGCGCGAGCACTTGATACGGGCACGGCTCATCGCCCATCGACAGCGCCGTGGCGAGCAAACACGCGGGACAGAGGTCGAGCGGCGGCGCCTGGGCCGCGCGCGCGGCTCCGCAGCGCGGGCAGCGCGAAGACTGAATCGCAGGCATAGCTTACTTATCAAGCTCTGACGTGGTGTCCGGCTTTAGCCGGACCCCGAAAGGCCCGCCTGAAGGCGGACGCCACGTGAGGTCTTGAAACCGGTCTACACACTGACGGCCTTCAGCAGATGCTCAATCTCGGCGTCGATGTCGGCGGGATCCGAGACGGTCTCAGCAATCTCTTGGATCAGCAACTGGCGAAACTGGCGGCGGAGGCGGTGCACAGCGACCTTGATCGCTCCTTCCGTCATCCGCAAGGCCTTGGCGACGTCGACGTACGGCACACCCTCGCTGTCGCCGGTCAGAAATCCCTTCAGACGATCGAATAGCTCGGCTTTTCCGGCCGATACATGTTCGTCGCGCAGGCGCGCGAGCACACGCTCGAGCAGGACGAGCGCCCACCGGCGATCGAACAGCTTCTCGGGCGTCAGGTCGTCGCGCGGCTCGAGCTGGTATCTCCCTTCGGCGGTTTCCACGTCGAGCGAAATCGGCGGCTGAGCGCCGCCGCGCTTGAGCGTCCGCGCGCGATCGCGCTCGTTCGACAGGAAGTGACGAATCGAGGCGCACAGAAACGCGCGAAAGCGTCCGCGCGCCGGGTCGGCGTCGTGGAAGTAGTTTTTCTCGAGCACGCGCGCGAAGAATTCCTGCGTCAGGTCCGCGCCCTCGTCGGCGTGACAGCCCTGCCGGCGAATGAACGCATAGACCGGATACCAGTACATCTCGCAGAGACTGGCCAGCGCTTCCGCGGAGCGCGCGTTCGCTTTCTGTCCCGCCGCAATGACGAGGCTCCAGCGAGTCGTCGCGAATCGACCGGCCCGCGGCGCCGGAAAGCCGCTGTCAGGCATGCAGGCTCCGCTCGAACTCGGCCAGAAACATCGCCGCCGACGCCGGCCGCGCCGTTCGGTCGATGGCCAGAGCTCGGGCAAAGAACGGCCGGCACCCACTCGGCAGATTCTCGAAACGTGCGTCGGCGGCCGACGCGCGCATGCCGGCGCCGAAGGCATCGGTGCCCGACGCAAACGGATGCGATCCACTCAGCATTTCGAACGCGATGACGGCGAGCGCCCACAAATCCCAACTTGGATCCGGATCCTCGCCACGAAGCTGTTCGGGCGCCATGTACAACGGCGTGCCGAGCAACAGGCCGCCGGTCGCATGGGCCGCCAGCGACTCGCCCTCGTGTGGCGCGAGGAACTTGGCAATGCCGAAATCGAGAACCTTCGCGCAAATGGTGGAGCCCCACGCGCCTTGAATAAAGATGTTTTCGGGCTTCAAGTCGCGATGCACGAGCCGCCGGCGATGCGCGGCTTCGGACGCGGAGGCGACGTCGCCGACGATGGCCAGCGCCCGCTCGCACTCGATCCGCTTCTCGGCGCGCAACGTCTCGCGCAGCGTGCGCCCTTCGAGCAGCTCCATCACGAGAAACGCGTGCGCGCCGGCGACGCCGAAATCGTGCACGGTGACCACGTTGGGATGGGAGAAGGCGGCCGCGACGCGCGCCTCGCGCTGAAAACGCTCGGCCGCGCCGGGCAGGCCGACGAGATCCTCGCGAACGAGCTTGGCGGCGACCCGTCGATCGAGCGAGGTGTCGAGCGCGACGTACACCGTGCCCATCCCGCCGCGACCGATCCGCCGCTCCAACCGGTAGCGGCCGGCAAGCAGGCGCGGAGCGGTGACCGGGCCGAGCGCGGCGCCATCGACGCGACACCGGCCCGTCCCCGAGTCGTAGCACTCGCCGCACGTCGGACATTCTTCGAACCGGTCGGTGTCGGCGGCCGCGGCGGTCCCGACGGTCGGCAACCGCACCGCCACGCTCTCCGCGATCGCCATCAAGAGTTCCCCGTCATCTTCGGTGTACGGCTCCTCTGAACGCTTCGGGCCGAGAACGAACAGCGCGTCGGCGTTTCCTGTGGCGTCCGACTTCAGCCGGACCTCATCCTCTCGCGTGGCGTCCGGCTTCCGGACCCCATCCTCTCGCGTGGCGTCCGGCTTCAGCCGGACCTCGGGCGGCGTGACCGGCACCACCAGCTCGATGGCAGCCGCTTGCACCGAACGAATGTCGTCGACCGGCATCTTTTGCGCAAGCCATTCGGTTTCCGACCCGGCGATGTCGAGCGGCTTCCCGAGCAGACGGACGAGGGCCAGGATCTTATTGTCCGCGTTCAGCGACCCGGGCGCGCGTCCGCTCGGCGATGCGGCCACGGTGCGATAGCGACGGCCGTCGGCGCCTCGGACGAGCAGCGCAACGAACGTCGGATGGAGCGCCTGCTCGATCCGCGCCACAACCGCCGGCGCCACCGGTTCGAGACTGGCCGCCTGCCGGACATCTTCCGCCACTTGTCGCAGCAGCCGCTGCGCGTTGTAGCGCTCGCGGAAAAACCGGCGATCGAGGGAGTCGAGCCATCCTTGCCGCCGCGTCCGCGCTACCACCGCCAGACCGGCAAGCGTCACGTACACCCACACGCGGCTCCGCAGCACGTCGCCAACCGGTTCGTCGCCGTGGGCGACGAGATCCACGCCCAAGACGACGAACAGGGCCGGCACCAGCGCCAGCAGCGCGCGTCGCGCCAGCCCGTAGCGCAGCCCCTGCCGGATCATGACGCTGACGTCGAACAACCGATGCCGCAGGATGGCGTAGGCGAACGAAAACGGAAGCACTAAAAATAAAAACGTGCCGAGCAACGCGAACGGCGACGCAAGAAACGATTGATCGAGGTTGTTCGTCGAGGTGCGCCAGTACGACAGCACGACCGGCGTTCCGGCGATCGCGCCGATGAGCGTGCCAATCATCAGTACGCGCACGCGTCGCCGCTCGTTGACGTCGGTGAGCCGGCGGTAGTTCAGCACCAGCGCCGTCAGACCGACGATGACGTACGCGATGCCGACCACGAGCAAACTCTGGGCCCACGGCGGGAGCGGCGGAGCGGGTTGGCCCCGCACGATGGTGTGATAGCCGTAGATCCCCTGGCCGACCAGCCCAGGAACCATCGGAATCCAGACCGCCGACCACGCTAATCGCGTGCGAAAGCGGACGCGTGGAAAGATCGCAAAGAAGGAAAATCCCCACGCGGCAATCGCCACGTTGCTCATGAACGGAATCCACAGCGGGAGGCTCACCGCCTCGGGCAGCGCGCGCCAGACCGACGCGAACCGGTACGGCAGCGCCAGCGAGAACACGCCGATCGTGGCGAGAAAGGCGGAGCCGACGATCGCGCTCCAGTCGCGCGAGCGTTTCACGGCGACCAGCAGCGCGAGCAGCAGCGTCACCAGCTGCATCACGCGGACGACGAGGAGCTCGGGGCCGTGCTGCGATCGCCACGACTGCCACGACGCCAGCGCGGGCGTGATGGCAGCGGCGACCGCCGCGCCGTTGCGATCGGCGGAAAACTGCGTGGTTCGGCCGATCTCGAGGTTGGCTTCGACCGTCATCCAATCGAGGCGGCTGGCGATTGGATGGCCATCGAACGAGACGATGCGATCGGCGGCTCGAAGGCCGGCCCGTTGAGCGGGCCCGCCCGACACGGTGTCGACGACGATGACGCGGCCGGCATCGAAGCTCAACAGCAGGCCGAGCGGGGACGGCCGCCACACGTCGCAGTAGACGAGCAGCGCCCAATACCCGAGGAAGGCCGCCGCGACCAGCAGGACGCCGAGCTGCGGGAGCCGGTCTTTCATCGGTCCGCGGGCATTATACGGGGGTTGTGGCTGGTGGCTGGTTGTACGTAATGTCCGGCTTCCCACCGCCGCTTCGCTTCGGCGAGGCTCGCCGGAGCGCAACGCGCGAAGGCGGCAGCCGGACCGTGAGAGGTCCGCCTAAAGGCGGACACTACGTACTACAGATCACGCAAGCATCACTGCAGCGCCGACCAGGGCGAGGCCGATCACGATCAGCCACGGCGACAGCCTGCCCGCGGCGCCAGACCGAAGCACTCCGCCCTCGCCATTCGCGTCGTCGACTCGGCTGAGCGCGTCGGCGACGCGCGACTGCGCCAGCAGCGCCGAGGCGAGCGCGGCAAGCAGCAGTACCCATCCTCCGCCGAGCGCGAGGCGCACGCCGAGGTGCGCCCCGGTCAGGCGCGTCGAGAGAAACAACGTGGCGATCACACTTGCCACTGCCACGCCGGCGACGAGCCGCAATCGTCCGAGCTCGCGATCGCCCGCCTGTCGCAGCCGCTCGAGTCGCAGCACCCGCTCGGCGCGTTGACGCTCGGCTTCCATCCGCTCGCGCTCCACCTCCAGGCGGCGGCTATCGCGATCGAACACCTCCCTGAGCGCCGCGACCACGACGCCGGCGAGGCGGGCCTCGAGATGCCCGAACGCCCGGCGGCCCGGCGCCCGCCGCTCCTGCTCCCCGGCACTGGCGCGAGTTGTCGTGCGGCGCGCAAGATCGCTCACGCCGATCAGCATGTCGAGCAGACGCAGCCAGGGAATAGGCATTTTTTACTTTGCCGCGGGGCCCCACATCCTCAACTGCGCCCGGGGCCCCACCCCCGGGCGCTCTCACTCGCGCGTTCGCGCTCGCTCGGGCTCAAGGCTGCCGCGGCCTGTGCCTTCGCGGCCCTCGCCGCTCGGCATTGCTTGCATCAACTGTCCGCTTAGTCAAGATTCTTCGGGTTCAGCCAGCGATCGCGAAACATTTTCTGGGCCGACGTCAGAGCACCGCCCGCGTATTCGATGGGCACGACGTCGAGGTGCGGATCCTCGGCGAGCGTCACGCCGGCCGTTTTCGGCATGCCCGTACGATCGACGAACGTGATCTGCACGCGATCGCCCGGCTTGTGCCGTCGAAGCACCGCGTCGACATCGCCGGCGGATCTCACGCGATCGCCGTCCATCAGTCGCATCTCATCGTCCTGCTCGAGCCCGGCGGTGTACGCCGGCGAGTTGGCCGGCACCAGCGCCGTGACGCGTGCGGTACCGTTGCGAGATTCGAACCGCACGTCGCCCCACCACGCGCGGCCCGCGTCGCGTTTTCTGAGGATCAACCCGACGCGCATCAGCAGGCGCGCATAATCGGCGACGTCGTGTCCCTGAATGTAGCGCGCGAAGAAATCGCGCGCGAAGGCGGGATCGCGGCTGACTTCCGCGAGCCGAGCTTCGGCGTCGGCACTCGTGTACGGGCGATCGACGTAGCCCTCGCGCGCGCCACCCGGTCTCCCGTGCACGCGCCACATCGCACGCATGTAGTCGTCCAGCGCGATCTGGCCGTCCGACCGATCGCGGAGCGTCAGATCCAGCGCGAGCGCGATCGCCCCGCCCGACTGGTAGTACGAAATCACCGTGTTCGCCCAGTTCGTGCGATCGACCGGCCGGCCGCCATCGGTGAAGGGCGCCATGCGACTCATTTCTTCAGCCGACCGCATCAGCCGGCCGGGGCCGAGTGTCACGGCCTCGATCAGGCCCGCGACGGTGCGCGTCGTTTCCGACAGATCCGCGAGCCCGGCACGCTGCAGGACGAGCGGCTCGAAATACTGCGTGAAGCCCTCGGCGAGCCACAGCTCGCCCGACAGGTTTGCGCGATCGAAGTCCCACGGCTCGAGCGAACGCGGCCGGATGCGTTCGACATTCCAGCCGTGGAAGAACTCGTGCGCCACCGTACCAAGCAGCTCCACGCGATCGCCGCCGAGCGACCCGGTCGAGGTCATCACCGTGCTGTTGCGGTGCTCCATGGCGTCGCCGGTTACGTACGGCAGATAATCGGCGAGAAACGTGTAGGCGCCAGGCTCGTAGTCGGGATATTCGCCGTAGATGGCGCCTTCCTGCCGGACGACTTTTTCGACATCCTTGACAAAGGCGTCCAACTCCGCGTCGGTGCCGGTGTGATGCAGCGAAAACCGGAACGTACGGGCGCCGACCGAAAACTGGCGCATCGCGATCGGTCCGAACTCGACGGGGCTGTCCATCAGGTATTGAAGGTTGGGCGCCGTGAACTCGAAGGGCGTCGAGCCGGGATGGAGCTGCGTCGCGATCTGCCAGCGCGTCGCGGCCGGCTGCTCGAATGTCAGCGTGGCCGGCCGATCGTCGAGGCCGCGGGCCCACAGAATCGCCGCCGGCATGTTGATGTGCGCGTGCGTGGTGTCCACGGCGAGATAGGTGCCGTCCACCAGGTCGCCGTAGATCTTGTACTTCACCGTCACGCTGCCGCCGTGGCCGCTCACATTCCATCCGTCGGGATCGGGCCTCGTCGCCGGCAGCTCGCGCCCGTCGCCGGCAAACGCGTGCACGTCGTAGACGTTTTTCGCGAAGTCGTGCAGCGAGTAGCGTCCGGGCGAGCTGCGGCTCATCCGCAACTCGAGCGGAGCCGCGCCAAGCTCGGTGAACGATGCCTCGACCTGCATCCAGCGATGCTGCGGCTCGGGAAACGAGAAACGGTAATGGATGGGCGCCGCCGCATGGAAGGACCGAGGGCCCGCGGCGCAGACACAAATGAGCGCGATCAGGAGACGTCTCGACACCGGAACGATGCCACGCATTCTCAATTCTTAATTCTTAATTCCTAATTCTCAATTGTAAATTGTGCCAACGCCTGCTCGACATACGCGTCCTGCGGCAGCGCGCCGAGGATCTCGACGTCCTCGTTCACGACCGTCTTCGGCACGGCGCTCACCTGGTACCGTCGCGCGAGATCGGGAAACTCGGTCGCTTCGACCGCGTACGCCGTGATGTTCGGGTTGGCAAAGGCCATTTCGTGCGCGAGGCTGACCGCCCGCGGGCAATGCGGTCAGGTCGGCGTCGTGAACACCCGCAGCGTCACCGGCGTGTTGACGGCGGCGATCCGAGTGCGGTTGGGGTCCGACAAGCTCGACCCGCGGCCGCCGACGAGCAGCACCGCGTGCACGAGCGAGATGAAGGCGTAGCCCGCCGGGGTGCCGAGAAAGCGAATTTTCGAGTCCTGCTCCACCCCCGAGTCGTCCAGGCCGACAATCGCGATCGCCGGCACGCGGTCGATCCCGTACTGCGCCGCCTTGTCGCCTTCGAGGACGAAGTTCAGTTCCTCGATCGCGATCTTGTCCGACAGCGCCGGGAGCTCGTCGAGAATCTGCCGCGTCTGCGGGCACGTCTCACAGCCGATCGTCTGCGTGAAGAACAGCAGGCGGACAGACCGCGTCATCTCCGCGAACGATTCGCGTAATTTCTGTTGATCGGCCGTTGAGATCAGCGACATACATCGATCGTCGATGCAGGTCAAAAGACCCGCGCCACGACTGCGACCTCTACTTGAACAGATCGTCGAACGCTTGCCGGGCGCTCGTCGGGCCGGGCGTGCCGGTTTGACGCTCGACCGTTGTGCGCGCCGTGAACGACACGCACGTGTTCTTCGCGTCCTTCGGCGACACACGCGCGAGAATCGGCTGCGCGCATTCGAAGCGCGCGCTCGTGTCGAACGACGCGCACTGGATGCAGCTATGAAGATCGACGCCGCAGCGCGCGCAGCGGCTGTCCGGCTGGACCGGCAGCGCCAGCAGATTGCCGCAGCGCGAACAGCGGAACACTTCGTGCGACGCCATCAGATTGGGCGTCTTCGGACCTTCGGGTTTTTCGCGCGGCCCCTGGGCAGGCTTCGGTCCCTGACGATCGCGCGCGCGCGGCTCGTCCTGATAGCCTCGCTGCCGGTACTTACGCTCGCTCATAAGCCTACTCCGAAAAGCTCTTGTGTTGACGTAGCTTTCAGCTCTCAGCCTTCAGCTCTCAGCAGCACGCATTGGCCGAAAGCTGACAGCTGATGGCTGATAGCTACGCCAAGTCAAGTGACGTCCGGGATTAGGGAAGTCGGTTGACCGCCTTCAACGGCCGCAGTAACACATGCTCGTACACGAGCGCGGCGGCCGACGCGCCCGCGATCGGCGCGACCCAATACGCCCAGTGCCACTCCCAGTACATCAGCTCGACGGCCGGCCCGAAGGAACGGGCCGGATTCATCGACGCGCCGGTCACCGCGCCGCCCGCGAGGATATCGAACGCGACCGTGAGGCCGATCCCAAACCCGCCGATCTTGACGGCCTGACCACGATCGTCGACGGCCGTCCCGAAGATCGACGTCATCAGTAGATACGTCATGATGAACTCGGCCAGCAGGACGACGCCGGTCGAGGCCCAGGGCGCCGGCAGCGGCAGCCCGAGCTTGGCGTCCATCACCGCTTCGAGCGGAAAGATCACGCGGCAGAACCCCGCCGCCGTCGTCGCGCCCAGGAGTTGGGCGGCGACGTAGGCGAGCGCGCGATTCGGCTTGATGCGGCCTGTTGCGAGAAATCCACACGTGACGGCCGGATTGAAGTGCGCGCCCGACTCGCCGCCGAACACGTTGACGGCGATCGAGAGCGCGAGGCCGTGCGCCAGCGCGATGCCGAGCAGCCCCGAATTGCCGCCGACCGAGGGGGTGTTACACAGAATCGCCGCGATGCCGGCGAAACAGAGATAAAAGGTCCCAAGAAATTCAGCCAGGCACGGTCTGAGCGTTTTCATGCGGCCCTCCTCTCCGGCGGTCGTGCAGGGGTTGCGGACCAGCCGTGTCGCGCAAGCTGTTTAGCAGAAAGCCCGGCCGGGGTCAAACACATCCTATCTACGATTGCCGATTTGCGATTGCCAATCCAGGGCTGCCGGTTCTTTCTCCTTGCAATTCAATCCAGATCAAGAAATCGTAGATCGCACACAATCGCAGATCGTAGATCGGAAATCGTAGATGGACAGAATGCTTCGTCTCTGGATGCTCTCCGTCTTGCTCGCCGGCGCCGCCCTCACCGTGGCGCCTGCGGCCGACGGCGTACCGTGGGGCCTCGATCGGATCGACCAGCGTGCGCTGCCGCTCGATGGACGGATCGATCGCACTGATGATGGCACCGGCGTCCATGCATACGTGATCGATACTGGCATCCGTAAGACACATCGCGAGTTCGGTGACCGCGCCGGCTGGATCGGCGACTTCGTCGGCGGCGCTCCCGCCAGCGGCGACGCCGACGATTGCGATCCACCAGCGTCGCACGGCCATGGCACTCACGTCGCGAGCATTCTCGGCGGACGATCGTTCGGCGTTGCGCCCGGCGTCCGTCTGCACGCGCTGCGCATCCTGCCGTGCACCGGGACCACGCGCACGGATCTCGGGGCGACGATTCGCGCGATCGATTGGATTACGTCGCACGGCGAGAAACCGGCCGTCGTCAACCTCAGTCCGGCGCGGTGGCAGACGTCCGACACCGCGCTGGACGAGGCGATCCGGCGATCGATTCGCGCGGGGTTCGTCCACGTGCTCTCTGCAGGGGGAATTGACGACCTCAGCGCCTACACGCCGCAGCGAGTCGAGGAGGCCATCAAAGTGGCGTCGACGTCGCCGAGCGACGCCGCGATGCAGAGCGGCTACGGTCCGCGCCTGACGTTGTTTGCGCCGGGCGCCGGCATCCAGGGCGCGGGCAACGCCGGCAACTTGGCAACGTTCATCGGCAACGGCGACTCGTACGCGGCGCCGTTGGTCGCCGGCGTCGCCGCGCGCTACCTGCAGCGGCATCCGCGCGCGACGCCCGGGGAAGTGAAGCAGGCGCTCGTCACCGGCGCGACCGGCGGCGTGGTCACCAATGCGGGCGCGTCACCAAACCTGCTGCTGCGCCTGATCGGGCCAGGGTAGAGCGCCGCGAGCCGGGATGCAGCGCCGGCCGAATGCACGCGGATTTCCGCAGCGAGGCACTAGGCCGGGGCCGAAATATGCGGTAGAATCTACCTTCCTTTCGCATCGGCAATCTCCTGCACATTTATGAGCTGTTGGCCACACACGAGATACGCGACGATTCTGCTCATCGCGCTGTCGGCGGCGCCGGCGGCGGCTGGGGAGCCAGGGGCGGCGCCGCAAGAACGGGCCGGGCGGGCGACTGCCGCGCCGGGTCCGGCATCGAGGCCAGGTGGGCTGAGCGCGGCCGATGAGCCGCCCGCGCCCGAGCCGCCCGAGGTGATCACGCGCGACGACAGGGGCCACGCGACGATCCGCGCCGTGCGCGTCGCTGAGCCTTTGAAGATCGACGGTCGCCTCGACGAAGAGGTGTACGGCGCCGTTTCGGCGGTCGGCGATTTCATCCAGCAGGAGCCGCAGGCAGGCGAGCCGGAAACAGAGAGAACCGAAACCTGGGTGCTCTTCGATAACGAGAACCTCTACGTCTCGGCCCGCCTCTGGGACGATCATCCAGAGCGCTGGGTGATCACTGAGATGCGTCGCGACCAGGGCAACATCATTCAGAACGAGAACTTCTCGGTCACGCTCGATACGTTTCATGACCGCCGGAACGGGTTCTTGTTCCAGACGACTCCGCTCGGTGCGGTTCGTGACGGGGCCTTTGCCGACGAGGGCAATTTCAACGGCAACTGGAACACGGTCTGGGCCGTGAAGTCCGGGCGCTTCGACGGCGGCTGGACCGTCGAGATGGCCATTCCCTTCAAGTCGCTTCGCTACCGGGGAGCCGGCCCTCAAGTGTGGGGCATCAGCTTTCGCCGGATCGTGAAATGGAAGAACGAGGTGACCTATCTCACTCGGGTCCCTCCCGCGTACGGCAACAACGGCGTCTTCAGGATGTCGGTCGCGGGCACCCTCGTGGGATTGGAGACGCCCGGGCAATCCCTGAACCTGGAACTGAAGCCGTACCTCGTCTCCTCCGTGACGACGGATCGCGCCGCGGCCAGCCCGTTTTCCAACCGGCTCTCGCGGAGCGCTGGATTTGATTTCAAATACGGGCTGACCCGCGGTCTCATTGCCGACGCGACCTACAACACCGACTTCGCGCAGGTTGAGGAAGACGTCCAGCAGGTCAATCTCACACGATTCAGCCTGCTGTTTCCGGAAAAGCGCGACTTTTTTCTCGAAGGGCAAGGCATCTTCTCGTTTGGCGGCGTCGGCGGCGGTGGCCAGGGCGGAGGCGTTCCGGGGGGCGGCCCCAATGACGTTCCGGTCCTCTTCTTCAGCCGGCGGATTGGGTTGAGTCAGGGCCAGGCGGTGCCCGTCGTCGCCGGAGGGCGGCTGGCCGGCACCGTCGGCAAGTTTGGCGTAGGCGCCCTAAACATCGAGACGGACGACCAGTTGTCGGCCGGCGCTGTCGCGACGAACTTCTCGGTCATTCGGCTGAAGCGAGATGTGTTGCGCCGCAGCAACATCGGCGTGCTCGCCACGCGCCGCACGCCAACCGTGGCCAACAACGGGTCGAACGTGGCGCTTGGCGCGGACGCGAACTTCGCCTTCTTCCGGGATCTCACGATTCACGGCTACTACGCGCGGACACAAGCGCCGGGCGCTTCCGGGAATCGATCGAGCTACCGGGGGAGATTCGATTATGCGGGCGATCGGTACGGTTTCCAGGTCGATCACATCCTGGTCGGCGACCGCTTCACTCCAGAAATCGGTTTCGTCCGGCGCGCGGATTTCCGCCGCAGTACGATCGCGGCACGCTTCAGCCCTCGGCTGAAATCGAGCCGTCTCATTCGCAAATTGAACTGGAACGGCAGTTACGATTACATCACCGACGGGAAAAGAACGCGGGTCGAAAACCGGCAGGCGTCCGCGAACTTCCGAGTCGACCTCCATAACAGCGACGAATGGGTCCTGGACTACACGCGCGATTTCGAATACCTGCCCAAGAATTTCCAGATTGCTTCCAACGTGCTCCTGCCGATTGGCGGCTATAACTACGAGACCGTCCGCACGACCTACACCTTCGGCCAGCAACACCGCATCGGCGGCCGGCTGTCGGTGGCCACGGGCACGTTCTACGAAGGCCACAAGCAGGAAGTAACCTTCAACGCGGGCCGCGTCAAGCTGTCCACGCGTTTCAACATCGAGCCCGGGATGACGTTGGACTGGATCGACCTGCCGCAGGGCCGCTTCACCACCAACCTGATCACCGCGCGCGGTATTTTTACGCCTTCCGCCCGGAGTCTGATCAGCAGTCTGTTCCAGTACAACCAAACCGACCACACGTTGAGCTCCAGCGTGCGCCTGCGCTGGGAGTACACCGGCGGGAGCGAGCTGTTCGTCGTCTACAGCGACGGCCGGGCCCTGTCTGAGGCCAACGTGCCGGGACTGCTGAACCGGTCGATCGCGGTCAAGATCACGCGACTGGTTCGCTTCTAGCCGGTTCGGCGCCTTCAACGAAAAATGAAAGATCATGCAGTGATTTGAGACGGCGCGGCTTCCTGCCTGCAGCTGGCGACGCGCCAGTCTTGCGCCCATCCCTTTGCCCTTCAGTCAGTTGCACGGATGCTGTCGGAGAATTCCGCTCGGGAACGTCCCTTGCTCAGTCGTCTGGCTTCCCCACAAGTCCGAACTATGAAGGCACCCGCTATCGGGCGACTCGAGCAAGTGAACAAGGAACTCTGGCTCGTTCTGTCTCTGTTCACGATCGCCCTTCTGTTGAACTACATCGTGGCCTCGCAGCGCATGGTCCTGGGTCTCTACGCATTGCCGACGCTCGGGTCCGCCTATTTCTACGGCCGGCGCCATGCGACGCTGACGGCGTTTGCCAGCATCTTGCTTGTCGTGCTTCTGCTCCACTTCTCGGACTCGGCGTCAACCCTGAAGCCTCCGGAACTTCTCCCGGAGTTCGACCGATGGGTCGATCTGACCGTCTGGGGCGGCACCTTGATGGTGACGGGCTACCTGATGGGCACCCTTTACGAGCACAAGAACGCTCAGCTCCGGGAGCTGCGCGACACCTATCACGGCGTGCTGATGATTCTCCAGCACTTCGTCTCAAAAGATCAGTACACGGAAAACCACTCCTACCGCGTGTCGGTCTATGCGGCGCGGATCGCGGCATGCCTCGAGTTGAGTTCCGAACGCATCGAAGACGTACGCGCGGCGGCACTGCTCCATGACATCGGCAAGCTCGAGATCAGCCGGGAACTGCTCTATAAGGCCGCCAAGCTCACGCGTGAGGAGTACGACGAGGTCCAGAAGCACGTCCCCAGGGGCGTCGAGCTCCTGGAGTCGGTCGGCGGCTCGCTGCGTCGAGTCATCCCCATTATCCTCGCGCACCATGACAAGTTCGATGGGTCGGGCTACCATCCGACTCGAGGCGAGGACATCCCACTCGAGGCTCGGATCATCTCCGTCGCCGATGTCTACGATTCGCTGACGAGCGATCGGCCCTACCGCAAGGCGATGTCGCCCTTCGACGCTCGAGATATCATCGTGAAGGGATCCGAAACAGAGTTCGATCCGCGCATCGTCGCGGCCTTTCAACGACTCTTCCGCGAGGGCCAGCTCGAAATATGGTCCGCCCCGCTCTCGGCGGCGTGAGCGGCGTCGAGAGACTTACCGAATCACCGTCACATCGGGAACCGACAACCAGGCTCGCGGCCCGCAGCACGAGAAGCCTGACGGATGGTATAGTGACCCGCGGCGGCGATCGCGCGGGGTTCTTACCATGACCATCACGTCACAACGGCTGCGCGGGGCCGAGGCGGTGCAAGATCGGGCGCCGTCGGGCCCGGCGCGGCTCGGCGAGTTCGGGTGTCTCGTCGGCGGGCGCGACGTCCGCACGGGCGACGTGTCCGAGGTGCGGAGTCCCTTCGACCGATCCCTGGTCGCCCTGGTCCATCGCGCGGGACCCAGGGAGATCGAGCGCGCCATCAGCGACGCGGACGCCGCGTTCCGTATCACGCGCGCGCTCCCCTCGTGGAAGCGCGCCGCCATCCTCGAAGCCGCGAGCGCGGGCATTGCCGCGCGGCGCGAGGAGCTGGCGCAGACGATCGCGCTCGAAGCGGGCAAGCCGATCAAGGTCGCGCGCGTCGAAGTCGATCGCGCGGCGTTCACGTTCAAGATCGCGGCCGAGGAAACCAAACGCATCGGCGGCGAGATCGTGGCGCTCGACTGGCTGCCCGGACTGGAGGGCCGCGAGGCCCACGTCCGCCGCGTGCCGCTCGGCCCGGTGGCCGGCATTACGCCGTTCAACTTCCCGCTGAACCTGGTCGCGCACAAGGTGGCGCCGGCGCTGGCAGCCGCCGACCCCATCCTCATTCGTCCGGCGACGCAGACGCCGGTCTCGTCGCTGAAGCTCGGAAGCATCCTCCTCGAGGCCGGCTGGCCCAAGGAAGCCCTCGCCGTGCTCCCGAGCAGCACGAAGGATGCCGCGCCGCTCGTGGAGGACGAGCGTATCAAGCTGCTCAGCTTCACCGGCAGCCCCGCCGTCGGCTGGGATCTGAAGCGCCGCGCGGGCCGCAAGCGGATCACGCTCGAACTGGGCGGCAACGCCGGCGTCATCGTCCATCACGACGCCGATGTGGCCTATGCCGCCGAGCGGATCGTGTGGGGCGGCTTTACCTACTCGGGCCAGACCTGCATTTCGGTTCAGCGCATCTACGCGCACGAGAAGGTGCACGACGCGCTGGTCAAAGAGATCCTGGAGCGCGTGCGGCGGCTGAAGACCGGCGACCCGCTGAGCGAGGACACCGATCTCGGGCCGCTCATCGACGAGGTTGCCGCTCGGCGGGTGCAGGAGTGGCTGGACGAAGCCATCGAGGGGGGCGCGGTCGTCCTGACCGGTGGCGTCCGGCACGGGTCGCTCTGGGAGCCGACCGTCGTCGCCTCTCTGCCTGCCACCTCCCGCATGAGCTGCCAGGAAGTGTTCGCGCCTTTTGTCTCGATCGGCACATACTCGGATATCTCGGAGGCCATCAGGTTGGTGAACGCCACCGAGTACGGGCTGCAGGCCGGCCTCTTCACGCACGACGACCGCGTGATTGCGGCCGCGTCCGACGACATCGAGGTCGGCGGCCTGATGATCAACGACGTCTCGATGTTCCGCGTCGATCACATGCCGTACGGCGGCGTGAAGCTGTCGGGATTCGGCCGCGAAGGCGTGCGCTACGCGATCGAGGAGATGACCGAGCAGAAGCTGGTGACCGTCAACCGGCGCCTTTAGCCTCTGTGACGGGTCCGCCTCAAGGCGGACGCCACGACTGGCAAGGGGTACGT
>JAHFUJ010000025.1:10058-15443 GCA_023265105.1 Acidobacteriota bacterium | reverse complement strand
GTGTCCGGCTTCAGCCGGACCGTGGGAGGTCCGCCTCAAGGCGGACACTACGTGGGGTGTTGAGCTAGAAGATAAGGATCGCGACGATGTCAACAAAAGTTCCCGTCGATCGTCGGGCATTTCTAAAGAGCGCGGCAGTCACCGGGGCCGCCGCGTTAGTTGCAGGCCGCGGCAGTGCCACCGCCGAGCAATCGCCCCCCTCCGCTCCAGCCACGGCGCCGATCGCGCCGAGGGAGAGCGACCCCTCCGGCGTCGTGGACGTGCTGACAACCGATCGCCCCGGTGGCGACTTCATGGTCGACGTCATCAAGACGCTGAACTTCGACTATATCGCGGCGAATCCTGGTTCGAGCTTTCGCGGCATCCACGAGTCGATCATCAACTACGGCGGCAACCGCGCGCCGGAGTTCATCACGTGCTGCCACGAAGAATCGTCGGTGGCCATGTCGCAGGGCTACTTCAAGATCGAAGGGAAGCCGATGGCCGTGCTGGTCCACGGCACCGTCGGTCTGCAGCACGCGGCGATGGCCATCTACAACGCGTACTGCGATCGGGTGCCGGTGTACGTCCTCGCCGGCAACACCATCGACGCCACCATGCGCCGGCCGGGCGTGGAATGGGACCACAGCGTCCAGGACGCGGCCGCCATGGTGCGTGACTACACCAAATGGGACGACCTGCCGGCCTCGCTCCCGCACTTCGCCGAATCGGCCGTGCGCGCCTACAAGATCGCGATGACGCCGCCGATGATGCCGGTGCTCGTGGTCATTGACGGCGGGCTTCAGGAAGACCCGGTTTCTCCGGAGGTCAAGGCCCGCCTGCGCATCCCGAAGCTGACGCTGGCGAGGGCGCCCCAGGGCGATTCCGGATCGGTCGCCGAGGCCGCGCGCCTGCTGGTCGCCGCGGAGAATCCGGTGATTGTCGCGGATCGAGCAGCGCGCACGCCGGCCGGCATGAAGTACCTCGTGGAGCTTGCCGAAACGCTGCAGGCGCCGGTCATCGATCAGGGCGGCCGGATGAATTTCCCGACGCGCCACCCGTTGAACCACACCGAGAACGGCCGGGCGCTCATCGCGAACGCCGACGTGATCCTCGGTCTGGAGCTCACCGACTTCTGGGGCACCGTCGACGCATTCCGCGATTCGCTCGTTCGCAGCTCGCGATCGATCACGCGTCCAGGCGCGAAGCTCATCAGCATCACCGCCGGCGATCTGTTCATGAAGAGCAACTATCAGGACATCCAGCGCTATCCCGAAGTCGATCTGGCGATGGCGGCCGACGCCGAGGCGACGCTCCCGTCTTTGATCGAAGCGGTGAAGCGCGCGACCAGTGCCGAACGACGAAGGAGTTTTCAGGAGCGCGGCAGCAAGCTCGCCGACGCGCGTCAGAAGGCGCTCGATCGCGCGCGGGCCGACGCCGCCTACGCGTGGGACGCCAGCCCGATCAGCACCGCCCGGTTATCGGCCGAGTTGTGGGCGCAAATTAGAAATGAAGACTGGTCGCTCGTCTCCGAAGTCGGGAGCGTGAGTCGCTGGCCGATGCGGCTCTGGACGTTCGACAAGCACTACCAGTTCATCGGTGGGTCCGGCGGAGCCGGCGTCGGCTACGGCGCGCCGGCCGCCGTCGGCGCGGCGCTCGCGAACAAGAAGTACGGACGCCTGTCGGTCGACATCCAGTCGGATGGCGACTTCATGTACGCGCCGGGTGTCTGGTGGACGGCAGCGCACCACCAGATTCCTCTCCTGGCCGTCATGCACAACAACCGTGCCTATCATCAGGAAGTCATGCACCTGCAGCGCATGGCCGGCCGGCACAATCGCGGCATCACCCGCGCCAGCATCGGAACAACGATCGACAATCCCAACGTCAATTACGCGAAACTCGCTGAAGGCATGGGCGTTCATGCCGAAGGGCCCATCGCCGATCCCAAAGATCTTGGGCCCGCCATCCGGCGAGCGGTCGAGGTCGTCAAGCGGGGCGAGCCGGCGCTGGTCGACGTGGCCACGCAACCGCGCTAGGAGCGTGTCTGTGAAACCCGAACACGCTCCTAGTAGGCCGGCTCCGCCGGCAAAAACGCCAATGATTTGCAAGAAGCGCGCGCGCAGCGCGCCTACTAGGAGCCCGTTTCGGTCATTACTCGGACGGGCTCCTAGAGAGAGGCGAACATGAAGACATTTGCCGTGGCACTGGCGATCGCGGCGGCGGCCGGCGCGCAGATCCAAACGCCGGCTCCGGCCCAGTCGCGCGCGGCCACTCCGGCGGGAAATGCCGAGAACGGCAAGAAGCTGTTCGCGAGCGACGGCTGCTACGAATGCCACGGCCGGGAGGCGCAGGGTTCGACCGCGACCGGACCGCGCTTGGCGCCGCGCCCCATGGCGTTCGCCGCGCTCTCGAGGTACGTTCGCCAGCCAACGGGTCAGATGCCGCCGTACACGAGCAAAGTCGTTTCGGACGCCGACCTGGCCGACATCTACGCGTTTCTGCAATCGCGGCCGGAGCCGCCGCCGTTGGAGACCATTCAGTTGCTCAAGTAGACGTTTGAAGTCCTGGAGGGAGAATCGATATGAATAAAGTTTGCACGTTCGGCGCTGCGGCACTCCTCGGCCTGTCAGCCACCTGGGCCTTGCATGGTCAAGGTGCTGCGCAGAAAATCGACACGGAACGCCTGCTCGTGGGGCAAGGGGCCTTCGCCAATTACTCGTCGGTCAAGCCCGGCGTGTTCCGAAAAATTACCGTGGCCGATCTTCCAGCGCCTTTCGCGACGGTCTCCAGCACAAACCGTGCTCAGCTGATCGACCGGCCGGCCGATGCCTGGCCGCAGGCGCCGCCAAATTTCAAGGTCGATTTGTACGCGACCGGACTGAATTTGCCGCGGGCGATTCGCACCGCTCCAAACGGCGACTTCTTTCTGGCGGAAAGCCAATCAGGAGAGATCAAGGTATTCCGGGGCTTGACTCGTGACGGTAAACCGGAGGAAGTCTCCGTCTTCGCCACGGGGCTGCAGCGGCCTTACGGCATCGCGTTCTACCCGCCCGGCCCTGCGCCCCAGTGGGTGTACATCGGCAACACGAATTCCGTCGTGCGCTTCTCCTACAAGAACGGTGATTTGAAGGCCAGCGGCCCCGCCCAGGTGCTCATCGCCGAACTGCCCGCCGGCGGAGGACATTGGACCAGGGACCTGGCCTTTTCTTTGGATGGCAGGAAACTCTTCGTCGCCGTGGGGTCGGCATCGAATGTCGACGACACCGACTCGCATCCCGGCGAATTTCATCGCGCGAACATCCTCGAGTACTCGCCGGAAGGCCAGTTCGTCAGCGTGTATGCGTCAGGGATTCGGAATCCCGGCGGTGGGCTTGCCGTGAATCCCCAGACGGGCGAGCTGTGGTGCTCCACGAACGAGCGGGACGCTCTGGGAGACAACCTGGTTCCTGATTACGTCACGCACGTACAGGAGGGCGGTTTCTATGGCTGGCCGTGGTACTACCTCGGTGGCCATCAGGATCCGCGCCACGAAGGCAAGCATCCGGAACTCAAGAGCAAAGTCCTGGTGCCCGACGTTCTGCTGCAGGCCCACAACGCGTCGCTGCAACTGGCTTTCTACCAAGGTGCTCAGTTTCCGGCAGAGTACCGGGGCGATCTCTTCGTTTCCCAGCACGGATCCTGGAACAAGTCCACTCGGACGGGCTATGAGGTGATTCGGATTCCACTCCAAAATGGACGCGCGAGTGGCGAGTACGAGGATTTTCTCACCGGGTTTGTGACCTCGGATGGCAAAGTTTGGGGAAGACCGGTCGGCGCCGCCATCTCCAAGGATGGCTCGCTGTTTGTTACTGATGACGGCTCGAAGTCCATTTGGCGCGTCAGCTATACGGGAAAGTAGACGTTTGACCGCAGAGCACGCAGAGTTCGCCGAGAATCCTTAGAGTTTTCTTCTCTGCGGTCTCTGCGGTCTCGGCGGTTAGCGGTTTCTTCACAGGCTCTGAAAGCCTGCGCCACGTGACGTCCGATCCAGTCGTTACAGTGCACAAGGGAGGGATCGTGGCCGAAGGCGCTCGCAAGGTGAAATCCGGACATCGCGGCCTGGCGACGCAGGTCATGATCGGCATTGGCGTCGGCATCCTGCTCGGCTACTTCTATCCGGCCGCGGGCACCGCGATGAAGCCGCTGGGCGACGGGTTCATCAAGCTGATCAGGATGATCATCGCGCCGATCATCTTCGTCACCGTCGTCGGCGGCTTGTGCCGGATGTCCAATCTGAAGGAGGCCGGCCGCATCGGCGTCCGCGCGCTGATCTTCTTCGAGATCGCCTCGACCATCGCCTTGCTGATCGGTCTCGCCGTGGCACTGGTCTTCCGGCCGGGGTTGGGATTGAACGCCGATCCCGCGAGTCTCGACATCAGGGCGGTCGCGGCGCTCGGCGCGAATCCGTCGACGAAGATGACCGCGACCGAGTTCGTCTTGAACATCATCCCGGCGACGGTCATCGATGCGTTCGCGAAGGGCGACATCCTCCAGATCATGCTCTTCTCGATTCTCTTCGGGCTGGCGTTGCTGACGATCGGCGGCAAGGGTCAGAAAGTCGTCGAGTTTTTCGATCAGCTGTCGAGCGCGATGTTTGCCACGCTGGGCCTGATCATGTACCTGGCCCCGCTCGGAACATTCGGCGCGATGGCATTTACGGTCGGTGCCTACGGCATCAGCACACTGGTGCCTCTGGCCAAGGTGGTGCTCGCCGTCTACCTCACCTGCATCGTCTTCGTCCTGGTCGTGCTCGGTCCCATCGCCCGCGTCGCCGGCTTCCGCATCATGCAGTACCTCGCCTACATCAAAGAGGAAATTCTGATCGTGCTCGCCACGTCGACCTCCGAGGTGGCGCTGCCGCGACTGATGACCAAGCTGGAGCAGGTGGGTTGCAGTCGTAGCGTCGTGGGACTGGTGGTACCGACGGGCTATTCGTTCAATCAGGACGGCTCGGCGATCTATCAGACTATTGCGACCCTGTTCATCGCCCAGGCGTTGAACATCAAGCTCACGTGGGGCGAAATCCTCACGTTCCTTCTCGTGCTGAAGGTGACGTCGAAGGCCGCCGCGGGTGTCTCGGGCTCCGCGTTCGTCGCGCTGGCGGCCACGCTCGCCTCGGTGCAGACGGTGCCGGTCGCCGGGATGGCGTTGCTGCTCGGCGTCGAGCGCTTCATGTCGATGGCCCGCGGGACGACAAACATGATCTGCAATGGCGTCGCGACGATGGTCGTGGCGCGGTGGGACGGGGCGCTCGATGTCGCCCAGATGCAGCGCACGCTCGCCGTCGCGCCGGACCTTGCGGCCGAATCCGCGCGGCCCCGGGTCGAGACGTTGTAATAGCTGTCAGCGGATCAGCTATCAGCT